>JBDLRJ010000089.1:0-51814 GCA_039800145.1 Pseudomonadota bacterium
CCCGGTTCGCCGCGAGGTCCTTCGCCACCGCCTTCGCGAACGCTCCGGCCGCACCCTCCAGCCTCGGCGCCTCGCCTCCCACCGGCACCTCCACCCCTGCCGCCTTCAGCTCCGCTGCCACAGCCCGCGCCAGCACCGCCAGCTCCGACGGCCTCGCACGCAGCCGGTGGTCCGCCGCCATCCCCGTCACCGTCGGCATCGGCTCGGCCACGTACACGCGGTTCATCTGCGCCGCGTCGCCCCGCCTGCCTCCCCACTCCCGCGCCAGCCTCAGCCCCTCTCCCACCGGCTCCAGCAGGTCCGCGTCCAGCGACAGCACCACCTTCGCCCGCTCCAGCGACAGCCGCGTCTCCACCGCGCGTCCGAACGCCAGCACCGCACCCGCGTACACCTCGTCCCGCGACAGCGGCTCGTGCGCGTACATCCGGGCTGCCGGCAGTGCCCGACGGAGCCGGGAGCGAAGCTCGAGCGCCTGGGGCGAGGCCGTGGGGTCGACGAGGAAGCACAACCCCGCCCCTCCCTCCGCACGAAGCCCGGAAAGTTCCCGCTCGACGAAGGCGAGGGCGTCTTTCCACGTCCGCGACTGCCCGGCCTCCTTGAACACTTTTGCACGGTGGGGATCGTACAGGGACAGGATGGACGCCTGGTCCAGCGTGCCGGAGGCCCCGCGCGAGCTGGGATGGTCCGGGTTTCCCTCCACCTTCGTCGGCCTGCCGTCGAGGGACGTCACCACGAGCCCCACGCCGTATCCCCCCACCGACGAGACCGTGGCGTAGTGGCTGGGCGTCCCCGGCGCGAGCGCCACGGGCGAGCCGCTGTACGGGAGGATGGGATCCCTCGGAGCGGCCCCCTTGCAGCCCGCCGCACCGGCGAGCGCCAGCCCCGCCCCCATCACTTGTAGGAAATTGCGGCGAGACACCGCGTCCAGCTCGGAAGCACCGGGAGGGAACTCGGCTCCGTCGTCCCCGCCCACCTCCCCGAGCCGCGCTTGGAGGCTCCTCCAGTAGACGATGCCTCCCTCCTGCGTGCCGGGCTCGGCGAACGGGCTGTCCTGCACCACGGGAAGCGGGAACTGCACGCGCATCGGGCTCCGGGAACTCATCGGTCGTGAACGGGGGTATCCGGCGTCAAAATCTGCGGCAAAAGCGGTCACGCGTCCACACCGTGACAGTCGGTCGCCCTCCGTCGCTCCTCCCGGATTGCCGCGCGGGGACCGGCGCCCCACCCTCGGCACCGCTGCAGAGCAAGGAGAGGCCGTGCGCCCGGACGTCGCGCTGGTGACCGCGCTGTACCCGCCTTCCGTGGGGGGCATCCAGGCGCACGTGCGGCTGCTGGGCGAGTCGCTCGCGCGGGCCGGGGCGAACGTCGCCGTCGTCACGCGGGCGATGGCCGGGGCCGCGCCACGCTCGTGCGAGCCCCACCTGGAGATCCTCCGCGTGGGCCGCGCGGAGGGCAGCCCTGCCCTCCAGACCGCCGCCTTCGTGGCCGCGGCGGCAGGCGCACTCCGCAGGCTCCGCCCGCGCGTGGTGCACGCTCACCAACTGCTGTCTCCCGTCTCCGCGGCGCTCGCGGCCCGGCCCTTCCTCCGCGCCCCGCTGGTGGTGAACCCGCACGCCTGCGGTCCACTCGGAGACGTGGGCACGCTGCGCGCCCAGGGGCCGCTGGGCCGGGCCCGCCTTCGGGCCACCGTGGACAACGCCGAGGCCTTCGTCGCCATCAGCGGTCCCATCGAGCAGGAGCTGCGGGCAGCGGGCGCAGCGGCCACCCGCATCCACCGCCTCGTGAACGGCGTGGAACTGCACCGCTTCCGTCCTCCGCGGGCGGGGGAACGTGCCGCGGCGCGCGCCGGGATGGGGCTCTCTCCCACGGCACCGCTCGTGGCGTACGTGGGCCGGCTCTCGCACGAGAAGGGCGTGGACGTGCTGCTCCACGCCTGGCCCCTGCTGCAGCGGCAGGCCCCGGGCGCCGAACTGCTGCTGGCAGGAGAGGGCCCTGCCCGCCCCGCGCTCGAGTCGCAGGTGCTCAAGCTCGGGCTCGGCCGCACGGTCCACCTGCTCGGCGCGGTGTCTGCCCCCGAGCAGGTGCTCTGCGCGGCGGACGCCGCCGTGCTGCCCTCGCGCACCGAGGGGCTCCCTGTCGCACTGCTCGAGGCCATGGCCTCGGGCCTCCCGGTGGTCGCCACCGCGGTCGGCGGTACGCCGGAAGTCCTGGACGCAGAGACGGGGCAGCTCGTCCTCCCGGACGATCCACCCGCGCTGGCCCGGGCACTCGCCCAGGCCCTGCATTCGCCCGAGGCCCAGTCCGCCGCGGGCCGCGCGCGCGCACGCATCGAGTCGCTGCACGGCGCCGCCGCCGTGGCTGCGCGCCACCTCGCGCTGTACGACGCCATGGGGAGGGACCACGGATGGGAAACCAGCTGGTGACGCGCCGCAGGAAGATTGCCTACCTCGTCTCGTGGTTCCCGGCGCGGACGGAGACCTTCATCCTGCGAGAGCTGCAGCAGGTAGAGCGGCTCGGGGGTGCACCCGTCGTCTATGCCCTCGTGGGCGCGCGCGAGGACGCGGTGCACCCGGGCGCAGGGCCCTTCATCGCCCGCGCGCGCTACTTCCGGCACGCCTCGCGCGAGGTGCTGTCCGCCAACCTCCACTGGCTCCGGCGCTCTCCGCGGCGGTACCTCGGGACCTGGGCGCGGGCCATCGCCGGGAACCTGCGCTCGCCGGGCTTCCTCGCGCGGGCGCTGTACACGCTGCCGAAGGCGGCGGCAGTGGCGCGCGAGGTGGAATCCACCGGCGTGGAGCACGTCCACGCGCACTGGGCCACGCACCCGGCGCTCGCGGGCTGGGCCGTGCACCGCCTCACCGGCATCCCGTGGTCCTTCACCGGTCACGCGCACGATCTCTACGTCGACCGCACCATGCTCCGGCAGAAGCTGCAGGGCGCGGCGTTCGCCGTCACCATCTCCGAGTTCAACCGGGAGCTCCTCCGCGCCTGGTACGGCCCCGAGCTCGCGCGCAAGGTGGCCGTGGTCCGGTGCGGCATCGACGGGGAACAGTTCCGCCCGCGCACCGGGGACCGCCCACGCACGGGCCCCTTCACGCTGCTCTGCGTGGCCTCCCTCCGCGACTACAAGGGCCACCCCTGGCTCATCCAGGCCATGTCCCTGCTCAAGCGCCGCGGCCACCCCGTGCGGCTGCTGCTCGTGGGAGACGGCGAGGACCGCCTGGCCCTGTGCGAGCAGGTGGCGAAGGCCGGCCTGGCCTCCGAGGTGTCGTTCCTCGGCCACCAGCCGAGCGACCGCGTGGCCGAGCTCATGCGCGAGGCGGACGCGGTGGTGCTGCCCTCCGTGGTCACCTCCGCGGGGAAGATGGAGGGCATCCCCGTGTGCCTGATGGAGGCGCTCGCGTGCGAGCTGCCCGTCGTGGCCACGCGGCTGAGCGGGACACCGGAGCTCGTGAAGGACGGCGAGACGGGGCTGCTCGTCCCACCCGCGGACGCCGGTGCGCTCGCCTCCGCCATCGAGCGGCTCATCCGGGATCCCGCGCTGCGGACGCGGCTCGGACGCGCGGGCCGGCAGCACGTGCTCGCGGAGTTCGAGCTGCGCGCCAACGCGGAGAAGCTCTACGAGATGTTCATGGACGGCAGCGCCGCGCCGCTACGGCGCAAACGCAGCCCGGACGTCCGGGTGGGCAGCGAGCGCGTCCAGCGCCCGCCCGAGCAGCGTGATGCCCGGCTCGGTGCGGTGCCAGGTGGAGGCCCCTGACGGGTGCGGGAGGCACAGGCAGTCCATCTCCACCCCGTGGTAGCGGACGCGCTGCACCGTCCCCACCACCTCGGCGAGCGGCGCCTTCCGCCCCAGCACCTGCTCGATGGCGAGCGTCCCCACCGGGAGCACCAGCCTCGGGCGGAGCAGCGCCACCTCCCGCTCGAGGAACCCGCGGCAGCACGCAATTTCGTTCAAATCCGGCTTCCGGTCCCCGCCGCCCTTCGCCTTGCCGGGGAAGCAGCGGGCGACGGCGGCGAAGTAAACGCGCGCCCGCACCGTCTCCTCGTCCGCGCCCAGCGCCCGCTCGAACCAGCGGAAGAGCGTCTTCCCGGCCGTCCACGCGAAGGGCTTGCCGAACTGCCCCTCGCGCGGCCCCGGCGCCTGGCCCACGAGCAGCACGCGGCTCCTCACCGGGGGACCATGCACCACGGGCCCCACCATGTTCGGGCACGCCCGGCAGGCGCGGAGTTCCTCGTGGAGGGCGAGCATCGATGCGAGCGGAGCGGGCACGTTGCCCTTCTCCCTATCGCCCCACGCGCGCCCTTTCCAGCGCCGCGGAAGGGCGCTTATGTCCCGCGCGTCCGCATGCGTCCCCACTCCCTCGTCCTCCCCGCAGCCCTGCTGTCCCTCCTCGCCGCCTGTCCGCGGCGCGTGGCCCCCGCGGCGGACGCGCTCGCCGAGAGCACCGTGCGGGCGCCGGCAGCCGATGCGCCCGGCCGCACCCTGGCCCTCGCCGGACTGCGCGCCTGGTGGGTGGACGGCGACGCGGCACGTGCCACGGCGCTGTCGGCCCAGGCCCTCGAGCGGGCGCCGGGAGAGCCCTGGGCCCATTACCTGGAGCTCCAGCTCCAGCGGCGGGCAGGCCAGCCGGCCCGGATGGTGGAGGCAGCCCTCCGGCTGCTCGAGCGCTCCCCTGCCCACCCCCTCGCCGCCGTGGCCGCGCGCACGCTGTCGGAGGCCGCCGGCAGCTCCGCGGCGCTGGACGCCTCGTGGCTCCCGCGCGCGGAGGCGCTGCTGTCGGGCGGAGCGCTGCACGGCGACGCGGCGGGGCTGCTCCGGTCCGCCGTGGCCACCGCCGCCGCGGCCCGCGGTGACACCGCGCGGAAGGATGCTGCGCTCGCCGCGCTCGGTGCTCCCGCGGAAGGGACGCTGCTCGGCCCCCTCGCGGCGTGGAGCCTCCTGGACGTGGACGGCCCCACGCAACCCGAGCGGGATGGCGCCCTCCCGGAGTCCCTCGCAGCGCCTGCAGGCACCGTGGTGCCCCGCGTGCTGCCGCTCTCGCTGGGGCGCCTGTCGCTCCAGCCCGAGCCGGCGCGCGGAGACGTCTACCTTCTCGCGTTCGACGTGGAGGTGAAGGAGGCGGGCACGTTCGTGCTGCGCACCCACTCCGCCTCCGCGCTGTGGGCGTGGCTGGACGGCACGCCGCTGCTCGCGCGCCGCACCTTCGAGCGCGTGCTTCCGCTCACCGACGCCGCGGCGGTGCAGCTGGAGGCGGGGACACACCGGCTGCTGCTCAAGTGGACGAAGGACGGCCGCGCGGGAGAGGTGGGGCTGTCGTTCAGCCGCGAGGGCGCAGGTCAGGCGCCCACCTTCCGTCCCGCGCGCGGTCCTGCCCCGCGCTGGGCCGGCGGCCTCGTCACCGTGGAATCGCCCTCGCTGTTTCCGTCGGCCGCGGCGCTGGACGAGGTCCTCTCGGCGGAAGTGGGGCCGAGGCTCTCCGCGCTCGTGGCGGCGCGGGACGCGCTCCGGCGGGACGCGGACGGGCTGAAGCCGCTGCTGCTGCGGCTGGGAGAGGGCGAACCCTCCCCTGCGCTCCTCGCGCTGCGCGCCGAGGCGCAGCTGCAGGACCGCTCCCTGCCGACGCGGGTGGCCCACGGGCGCGCGGCGCGCGACCTGGACGCGGCGCTCTCGAGGGACGGCGGGGACGTGGCAGCCCTGCTGCTCCGCGCGCAGCTGGCGCTGGACGACGGGCGGTTGCCCGAGGCCGCGTCGCTCGTCTCCCGCGCACGCACGGCCGCCCCTGCCCCCTCGCCCGCGGTGGCACTCTTCGACGCGCGCGTGAACGCCGCGCTGGGGTTGGACGGTCTTGCAGACGAGCGCGCCGCGGAAGCGGCCGGGCTGCCGGGTGCCCCGTGCGACGCGCTCGCCCTCCGGCTGGACCTCGCCCAGCGGCGCGGGGCAGCGGCGGTGCAGGAGACGCTCCTCCGGCAACTCTCCGGGTGCGCGGCGGAGCCCGGCCGGCGCGTCGAGTGGCTCCGGGCGCGCGGGGACCTCGCGGGCGCGGTGGCGCTCCAGGAGACCGTGGTGGCCGCGGCCGGTGCGGACCCTGCCCCCTCGCTGCAGCTCGCCTCGCTCCACGTGGCAGCGCGGGACTGGGACCGCGCCGAGGCGGTGCTGAAGGGCGTCACGGCGCGCTGGCCGCGCTCCGCCCCCGCCTTCAAGAAGCTGGGGGACGTGTACGAGCTCGCCGGCAGGCAGGACGCGGCGCTCGCGGCGCGCGACGAGGCGCTGCTCCGGGACGGGGCGGACCTGTCGCTCCGGCGGATGGTCCACCGGCAGAGGACCGGCAAGGAGCTCTTGGACGACCTCGCGGTAGGCACCGAGGAGGCGCTCGCGCGCTACGAGATGCGTCCCACGGACGAGGACTCCGCGAGCGTGCTGGTGCTGGACGCGGCCGCGGTGCGCGTCTACCCGGACGGCTCCCAGGTGGACCGCATCCACATCGTGAACAAGGCGCTCGACAGCGCCGGCGTGGCCCAGGTGGCGGAGGTGACCCTGCCGCCCGGCGCCCAGGTGCTCTCGCTCCACACGCTGAAGGCGGACGGGACGAAGCTCGAGCCCGAGCACTTCGAGCAGAAGGAGAGCATCAGCCTCCCCGGCGTCTCCGCGGGGGACATGGTGGAGTACGAGTACCTGCTCGCCCACCCCGCACGCGGCCCCGGCATGCCGGGCTTCACTGCGCCCAGTTTCTACTTCCAGCTCGTGGGGGAGCCGAACGCCTGGTCCACCTACACGGTGGCTGCACCGAGGGGGACCGGGATGCGCGTGGACGCGCGCCAGGTGACGGTGGAGCCGCCGTTCGTGCGAGGCGAGGAGGAGCTCTTCCACCACGAGGCGGAGCGCGTGGAGCCCTGGCGGGCAGAGCCGGACGGACCGTCGTCGCCCAACGAGTTCCTCCCCGTGGTGACGCTCGGCGCGGGGGCCGAGGGGCAGTCGTCACTGGCGGCCTCCTTCGCGGACGCGACGCTGGACCGGGCCCAGCGCACCTTCGAGGTGGAGGCCTTTGCGCGCGCGGCAGCGGCCGGCAAGACCGGGGACGCCGCGGTGCGCGCGGTGTACGCGGCGGTGATGGAGAGGATTGCCGGGCGGGACGCAGGCCTCGGTCAGACCGCCGCGGCCACGCTCGCCGAGGGGCGCGGGAGCCGGACGCTGCTCTTGAAGGCGGCGCTCACCGCGCTCGGCATGGACGCGCGCGTGGTGGCGGTGCGGACCTCGGGCGTGGACGCCGGGCCGGTCCGCTTCCCCAGCGAGGCGCTCATGCCCTACGCCTGCGTGCGCGTGACGCTGCCGGATGGCAGCTTCCGCTGGCTGGACGGGATGGTGCGCTTCGCCCCCTACGGCGAGTTGCCGGAGCAGGCCACCTCGCGGGAGGCCTGGGTGCTGCCCGAGCCGGGGAAGGCCGTGGAGGCCACGCGCACGCCTGCGCCCTCGCCGCTGGTCCCCAAGCAGGTGCGGCTGACGCTGGAGCTGTCCCCGGAGGGCACGCTGCGCGGCGAAGGCGCCGAGACGCTCGCCGGGTTCGAGGCGGCGCAGTTCTCCGAGCAGCTCGAGGCCATCCCCCCGGACCAGCGCAAGCAGGCGCTGGAGCAGGCCTTGTCGCGCTACTTCGGCGGGGCGGAGCTCTCCGAGGTCATCCTGGATGCACCGCGCGCGGTGGGCGCCACGCTGGTGCTGAAGTACCGGTTCCAGGCGCCGGGCTTCGCGCGCCGCGAGGGCAACGCGCTGGTGCTCGGTCCGCTCACGTTCCCCACGCAGCTCAGCCGGCGGTACGTGCAGGTGCGGACGCGCAAGACGCCGCTCGTGCTGGACAGCAGCGAGGGCGTGGCGCTGGAGGCCACGCTGCAGCTGCCCGAGGGGGCGACGCTGTCGGATCCGCTCGCGGGACTGAAGGTGGACGGGCCGCTCGGGACGTTCGAGCACGGCGAGCGCCAGCAGGGACGCACCGTCACCGTGCGGGAGTCGCTCCAGCTGCGGCTCGGGCGCGTGCCGCCGGGGGCCTACGAGGACTTCGCGCGCTTCGCGGGCCAGGTGGACCTGGTGCAGGCGAGGGATCTCGTCGTCCGCCTGCCGTAGCGCGGCGAGGCTTCCACGGCTCACATCAGCTTCGCGACCACCTCGCCGTGCAGCTCGAGCCCGCGCGGGGTGAGGCGCAGCCGCTCGTCCTCCCACGCGGCGAATCCCCCCGAGACCAACCGCTCGGCCTCTGCGAGCCGCGGCGCCGCCTCCATCCCGTGGGCCTCGCACGCCGCGCGCAGCCGGATGCCGGTGCGCAGCCGGAGCCCCATGGCGAGCCGCTCGTGGAAGGCCTCCTCGTCCGAGAGCGCCTCCGTGCTCGCCTCGGGCAGCTCGCCGCGCGCCACGCGCTGGAGGTACCGCTCGGAGTTGCGCTCGTTCTCGTAGCGCCTGCGGCCGATGAGCCCCGTCGCCCCGACGCCGGCCGCGAGGTATTCCCCGCCCGTCCAGTACAGCGCGTTGTGGCGCGAGTGGCGGCCGGGCCGCGCGAAGTTGGACACCTCGTAGCGCTGGAGCCCCGCGCCCTCGAGCTCCTCTGCCAGTGCGCGCGCCATCTCGACCGACAGCGCATCCTCCGCGGACTGGAGTACCCCGCGCGCCTGCCGCTTGCTGAAGGGCGTGTCCGCTGCGAGCACCTCGCGCTCCACCGTCAGCGCGTACGCCGACACGTGCTCCACGCCGAGCCCAACCGCCCGCCGCGCGTCCTCGCGCACCTCCTCCACCGTCTGTCCCGGCGCACCGTAGATGAGGTCCACGGAGACGGTCGCCGCCCCGGCTGCCCGCGCCGCTCGGACCGCCGTCTCCGCCTGCTCGGGCGTGTGGCCGCGTCCCAGCGTGCGCAGCACGTGCGCCTGGAAGGACTGCACGCCGAGCGAGAGGCGGTTGATGCCTGCGTCCACGTAGCCCTTGAAGCGGCCGGCGTCCGCCACCTCGGGGTTGGCCTCGAGCGACACCTCCGCCCACGGCACGATGCCCTGGAGCTCACGCACGTGGCCGAGCACGCGCGCCACGTCCTCGGGGGCCCAGAGGGACGGGGTCCCCCCGCCGATGAAGACGCTCTCGAGCGGCCGCCCCGCGAGCGACGGCGCCTGGCCGAGCCGCAGCGAGAGCTCCGCGCACACCGCGTCGGCGTAGGCGCGGCCCGGCACCTCGCGGCGGATGGCCACGGCGAAGTCGCAGTACGGGCAACGCGCGAGGCAATACGGGAAGTGCACGTAGAGCCCCAGCCGCGCAGCGGCCAGGCCCGTCAGTGCATCAGCGGTGACGTCCACGGGGTGTCTCGAGCTTCTGCAGGCGCGCGCGCAGCGCCGTAGGGTTGGAGAGGACCTGCCTCAGTTCCTCCAACTCGTCCTGCAGCGCCGAGATGTCCACCGTCAGGGTCGTCACCTCGGTGAACTGCGTGCGCACGTCCGTGTGGTCGGACTCCGACTGGAGCTCCGCGAGCTGCTCGGAGAGTTCCACGCACTGCTTCCGGGAGGACTCCAGCTTCCGGGCCAGCCCGTCCCGCTCCTTCTCCGCCACGGCGAGCCGGTGCTTGAGCTCCTTGAGGTCCCCGTCCTGGCGCTCGAGCTCGAGCTCGCGGTCGTCCGCCACCTCCTGGGCCTGGAGGGCCTGCTCGCGGAGGGCATCGGCCTCGGCCTGTGCCTCGTCCACGGCAAGACGGAGCCCGGCGAGCTCCGCCTCGAGCACCACCCGCGCGTTGGCCTCCTTGGCGAGCTTGCGCTCCATCTCGGCGCGCGCCGCGCGGTCGTCCGGGACCTTGCGCGCCAGGGCTGCCTGCTCCCGCAGCCGCCGCTCGAGCTCCGCGTTCTCGGCCTTGAGCTTCACGAGAGAGCCGTCGATGCGGTTGCGCTTGTCGCGCTCGGACGAGAGCTGGTTCTCCACCGCGGCGAGATCCCTCGTGAGCTCCTTCCGCTCCCGCTCGGCCTCCTTCGCATCCACCGCTGCAGCCTTCGCCTCGGCCGCGGCCGCCTTGCGGCGATCCTCTGAATCGGCGAGCGACGCGCGGGCACGCTCGAGCTCGGAAGCCAGGCGGGCATACAGGCCGCGGGCGCGCTGCAGCGTGTCCGACTTCAGCTTCACCACCTCGCGGAGGTACTCGAGCTTCTCCTCCGGACCTCCCCCCCGGGGCGGCTTCGGCTCGGGCGGTTCCGAGAACGGATCGTCAACGGCGTTGCGACGCGTCGGCAGTGGGGGCGGGGCGCTGCTCATGGACGGGCACGCAGCGTAGCCCAGCCTGATAGCCTCCGTCCCGGCACCATGCGACTACTCCCCCACCTCGCCCTGCTCCTGCTCGTGTCCGCTGCACCGTCCGCCGAGGCGGCGAAGACGAAGGCACGGGCGCAGAAGGAGCGGCCCGCGCTCCCGGCGTGGAGCCCGCCCTCGACGCCGCTGCTCCAGCCCGGCGACAAGGTGGTCATCCTCGGGGACAGCATCACCGTGGCGCACACCTGGACGCGCAACGTGGAGAGCTACTTCCGGCTGCGCCACCCGGACATCTCGCTGGTGTTCATCAACGCGGGCATCGGGGGGCACACGGCGCAGGACGGGCTCAACCGGCTGCAGCGGGACGTGCTCGCGCACAAGCCATCCGTGGTGCTGGTGAACTTCGGGATGAACGACGCGGGGTACCCGGCAGGGACGGACGGCGGCGCGTTCGAGCGGAACATGGAGGAGATCCACCGCCGGCTCGAGGCCGCGGGGGTCCGCCTGGTCGCGTGGATTGAGCCGACGCCGTGTGAGCTCGAGGGGGCGGGCAAGCGCAGCGGCGTGCGCGCGCGGGACGAACGGCTCGCCGCCTGGGGCCCGCACGTGCTTGGCCAGCCGAAGCGCACGGGGCGCGTGGTGGTGCCGTGGCGGGTGCCGGTGTTGGACGCCATGGCGAGCTGGCGCGCGGCCACGGGCAACCCGCTCATCCCGGACCGCATCCACCCCTCTGCGCCCGCGCACGGGGTGATGGCGGCGAAGGTGCTGCAGGGACTCGGCTACCCGGTTGCGACGCCCGCGGTGACGAGCCGCGTCGAGAAGGGGCAGCTGCGCACGCGCGTCGCCGCGGGAGTGGCCGAGGTGTCCGTCCCGTTCGACGGGAACGCGCCCGTGAAGGTGGATCTGCGCCGCGCGGTGCCGCCGCTGCTCTTCACGCAGGGGCCCGAGGAGGCGAAGAACCTGGGAAGCGCCGAGGTATCCGCGCTTCGTGCACTGCCGTGGAAGGTGACGGGGCTCCCGGAAGGAAGGAGCTACCGCGTGTTGCTCGGGACGGAACAGGTGGGCGTGTTCTCGTCCGCGGAGCTCGCCGAGGGCGTGGACCTCATGGCGCAGGCGCAGCGGGTGAAGCCGCCGGCGGTGAACCCCACCATGGGCACCACGGATGTGGCGCAGGGCCCCGATGCGCTGATGGAGCAGTGCGCTGACGGCCCCGGCAATCCCTTCACGCGGGACTTCGACTGCGCGTTCCGGCTGCTGTTCCAGAAGGACCAGCTGCGGCTGGCGCTGCGGCCCGAGCGGACGTACGGCTTCCCGGCGTTCGTCCCGGAATACCGCGAGGAGTTCAACGCGCTCGCGGGACGGTGGATCGAGGCAACCGACACCGAGCTCGCCGTGAAGCTGGCTGCGTTCCGCGACCGGCCGCACCTGCTGCAGTTGGTGCCGGTGGGCCAGTAGCCGTCACGGATGCTGCCTCACTGCGCACACCGGAAGCCAATGAGATCATTCCGAACCGTTGCATTGATGCCGGAACGGAAGGACGAAAGGAGGTACTCCTCAACTTCGTCGCCCCAGGAACCGCCACGGATTTCTCCGCTTTCTGCAGTCCACTCCCACACATTCCCTGACAGGTCATGGATGCCGTTCAGGGATGCCCCCAGAGTGTACGTACCCACAGGCGCCGTGCCGTCGCTGGATTTCCACTTCGCGCGTGTAGCGTCTGGTCGCTGACCGCCCCACGGGTATCGCGTCCGCCCACCGTTGCTCGCTGCGAAGTGCCACTCGTTCCATCCCGGGAGCCTCTTTCCCTGCGCCTTGCAGTACGCATCCGCCTGCATCCAGTCCACGCAGTTGATGGGGTGCTGCTCCTTGCCACTCACCTTCCAGTTGCACTGTTCACCCGTATTCGGCTCCGTGCACTTTCCGGTGTTCACGCATTCGAAGTAGGCAGCCACCGTCACTTCCGTCACGTCCAGCTTAAATGGGAGCATTCGCACGCTCCCCGCAATGGCCACCATCCCTGCGCTCTTCCCTCTGCCTGGGTTCGCCGTCAGCACCGTCACCTTTCCATCTTCCAGTTTCAGCTCTTCTCGCCACTCACCGCTGCCCACGTGCACTGCGACTTCCCGGCTGCAGACCGGCACCTTCAGCGTGGCCCCGGCCTCCCCCACCTCCTTGCCGTCCACTCGCACCGTGGTTTCCAGGTCGTTCCCCTTCTCGTCCACGGCGTTCACCTTGAGTCCCGCCAACTTCGGCTTCGCCACGAGACGCAAAGTCCGCCTTTCGCCCGGCTTGATGGCGATCCGCTCCCCGGTGCGCACGTAACACCCGTCCGACACCGCGACCTCGACGGTCCCTTCGTCCACTTCCCGCGCGCTGATGGGCGTCTTGCCGATGTCCGCGCCGTCCACGCTCACGGACAGTCCTGGCACGTCCGTCTCGATGGTCAGCCACCCGAACCGAGGCGCGAGCGTCCCACGCACCACCGCCCCCTTCGTTGCAATGCCGTTCAGTCGCGAAGCGGAGTAGCGCTCCTTCTGGAAGAGCACCTCGTGCCGTCCACTCGCAATCCGCTTGCTGCACGGCGTGGACTGGCAGAGCAGTTCGCCGTCCACGCTCACCGTGGCCCCGGCAGGCTCGCTCTCGAACTTCACCACCACCTCCTCGCCCTCCTGCACGACCACGTCCTTGCCCGAGTCTCCGAAGCTGCCCAGCTGCACGGTGGGCTGCGCCTTCGTTGCCGCCGGCCTCGCGTTCCCGAGCCCGAACGCAGTTCGGAGCAACTCCTCCGTCGTCGGGCGAATTAACTCCAGCAGCGCCAACTCCTTCGCCGCGATCACGCGCTTCTGCCCGAGCAACTGCCCCTTCCGGGTCTCGTAGACCTTCAGCGACAGCACCAGCTGCCCGTCGAGAGCCGTCACGTTCCCCGTGACGAACAGGTCCACGCCGAGGTTACGGGCCGTCTCCACCTCGCACTCCCCCTCCTGGCACTTGCCGCCCGTCGCCTTCAGCACCTCCAGCATGTTCTCACGCGTGATGACGATGGCCCCTTCTGCCCGCGTCACGTCCGCCACCGCTCCGCGGCAGTCGTCCGACAGCACGCCGGGTGCCCGGAGTTGCGTCCCGGAATCCAGCGAGAACTCGAGGACAGCGATCTTCTTCCCGTCCAGCGCTCCAGCCCTCTGCGCCGACGCGGCGAGAGACAGGAGGCCGAAGACAGCGACGACGAAGCGCGTGGACATGGGCGGTGAATACCATGCCCACAGCCGGGCCCTCCCACGGGGCCGAGCCCCTGGGCCCACTTCTCACGAAGGCGAATGCGGCGCGTGCCGAGGGCATGGACCTCATGGCGCAGGCGCAGCGCGTGAAGCCGCCGGCGGTGAACCCCACCATGGGCTCCACGGATGTGGCGCAGGGCCCCGATGCGCTGATGGAGCAGTGCGCTGACGGCCCCGGCAATCCCTTCACGCGGGACTTCGACTGCGCGTTCCGGCTGCTGTTCCAGAAAGACCAGCTGCGGCTGGCGCTGCGTCCCGAGCGGACGTACGGCTTCCCGGCGTTCGTCCCGGAGTACCGCGAGGAGTTCAACGCGCTCGCGGGCCGGTGGGTGGAGGCGACGGACACTGAGCTCGCCGTGAAGTTGGCTGCGTTCCGGGACCGGCCTCACCTGCTGCAGTTGGTGCCGGTGCCCTAGGTGTCGTCTTCGGCGACGTAGGTGTGCAGCCGATCCAGGCGCAGCACCCTGCCGGACGGGGTCTGCTCAAACACGTCCGCGAACCGGGCGCCGTAGACGACAGATTCCCAGTCGTACGCGTGGCGCGCGTGGACCGTCTGCATGAGGACCTCGTCCGTGCCAGACACCGTGACGATGAGCGCTGCATTGGCAGCGCGGACCTCGTCCGGGGACAACCCGTGGAGCGGGCTGGATGCGTCGATGGTGTGCATCAGGGTCCAGGAGAGCGCGAACATCACGCTGCTGTCGCGTTGCAGCGGCAGCTCATGCATCCGTCGGAACCGGGCGCCCTCGGCAGTCACCTCGTCGCGAAGGAGGACCAGCCGCGCGGTGGCTGACATGATCCGGTTGTTCCGCTCGTTGGCAATCCGCACCATGAGCACCGGCGCGTCGTTCACGGTCCCGACCAACGCGGTGTGCGAGAAGCGAATCCGCGCCGTGGGACGCGCGAACTTGGCGAACACGAGCCCCGTCGTCAGCGCCGCGGACAGCATCCCGCCGAAGGCCTCGAGCGAGACAACGAGGTTGGCCGCGGTGCCACGCGGGGTCATCACCCCGTACCCGATGGTGGCCATGGTCTGGACGCTGAAGAAGAAGGCGTCCTCGAAGTTGCCCGGATGCGCCTGGGCGATGACGTCCCCCAACGCCAGGTACACGCAGGCGAACAGGACGTTGTAGCCAACGAAGACCAGGGCCAGGAACGCGGTGGTCGCCCCCCAGGAGGCGGTCATCAGCCGGTGGAACAGGTCCTCGAGAGGGTGGTCCCCCACGCCCACCCGGCGCAGGAAATCCGGGCGATCGAGTTGGGAGACCCGCGGTGCTGGCGTGACTTCACGCATAGGCGGGAAAGGTACGACGAAACGCGGCCGTCAGGGCACCGGCACCGACTGCAGCAGGTACGGGTGGTCGCCGAGCTGCTCTTCAATTCGAAGATCCCGGAACGCAAGCGAGGACGTCCCCGGAAGAACGCCAGGCGCCCTACCCGCTGAGCAACGCTTGCCGCCCCAAGGCCGGGGTGAGACCCTCGCGCCTCCCCATGCCCACGCTTTTCACGCTCTCCAACGGTCTCACCGTCGTCCACGAAGCGCACCACGCCGCACCGGTGGTGGCCGTCCAGTGCTGGGTGAAGGTCGGCAGCGCAGACGAGCGCGAGGACGAGGCGGGACTCGCCCACCTCCACGAGCACATGCTCTTCAAGGGCACCGCCACGCGCGGGCCGGGGGAAATTGCCGCCGCCATCGAGGCGTCCGGTGGACACATCAACGCCTGGACGTCCTTCGATCAGACCGTCTACCACGTGGTGCTCGCCTCCCGGTTCGCGCGCATGGGCTTCGACGTGCTCTCGGACGCGCTCCGCCGCTCCGCCTTCGACGCGGGCGAGCTCGAGCGGGAAATCGAAGTGGTCTGCGAGGAGATCAAGCGCAGCGCGGACACCCCCGCGCGCCGGGCCTCGCGTGAACTCTACGACGTGAGCTTCACCACCCACCCGTACCGGCGACCCGTCATCGGCTGGGAGGGCACCGTCCGCAGCTTCACCCGCGAGAAGGTGCTCGGCTTCTACGCGCGCCACTACGCGCCGGAGAACATCGTCCTCGTCGTCACCGGAGATCTCACCGAGGCCGACACGCGCGCGCTCTCGGAGCAGTACTTCGGCGGCGACTGGCAGCGCCCGTGGGTGACCCACCCGCCGCGCCCCGGGGAGCCCCCGCGCGAGGGCAACCGCGTGCGCCTCAAGTCGGACGACGTGAAGGAGGCCATCGTCCACGTGGGCTTCCCGCTCTGCGCAGTGGACCACCCGGACGTCCCCGCGCTCGACGTGCTCGCCATGCTCGTGGGCCAGGGCGACAGCTCCCGGCTCGCGCTCGAGGTGAAGCGCCGCAGGCAGCTCGTCCGCTCCGTCCACTGCTCCTCCTACACCCCGGAGGACCCCGGCCTCTTCACCCTCTCGCTCACGCTGCAGCCGGAGAAGCTCACCGAGGCGCTGGACGCCTCTCTCGCGCTGCTCCTCCACGCGCGCAGCCATCCCGTGGACGAGGGCGAGCTGGCCACCGTGAAGGCGCTCGTGGAGGCCGAGGGCATCTACCAGCGCGAGACGGTCCAGGGCCTCGCCGAGAAGCTCGGCTACCACGCCTCCGGGAAGGGAGGCCTCGAGGCCGACGCGACGTACCGCGCCGCCGTCGCAGCGCTCACCCCCGCGGATCTCCAGCGCGTGGCACAGGCATGGCTCCGGCCAGAAGTTGCCTCGCTCACCGCGCTGCTGCCCGCCGGCACCGCTTTCACCGAGGACGACGCCCGCGCCGTGCTCGCGCGCGCCCATGCACCGGCCTCCGTCACCGTCCCGGCCCGCAAGCTCGCACCGGACGGCGCCCACACGCGCAGCGCCGGCGCCTCCGCCTCGGGCCAGCCGCTCGACCTACGCCTCTCCTCCGGCGCGCGGCTCATCGTCCGGCCGGAGCCCGGCATCCCGCTGGTCGCCCTCCGCGGCGCCTTCGTGGGTGGCAGCCGCCTCGAGGCGGACGAGACGTGCGGCCTCCACCACCTGCTCGCGCGCACCCTCACCCGCGGTACGCCGACGCTGGACGCCGAGCAGGTGTCGCACACATTGGACGATCTTGCCGGGAGCCTCTCTGCCGCCGCGGGGCGCAACTCCCTCTCCGTCCGCGCCGAGTTCCTCTCGCGCCACCTGCAGCGCGGCTTCCGGCTCTTCTCGGACGTGACCCTGCGCCCCACCCTGCCCCCGGCAGAGCTGGAGCGCGAGCAGCAGCTCGTCCTGCAGGACATTTCCACCCGCGACGACAAGCCCTCGGGCCTCGCCTTCCACCTCTTCCACCAGGCCCTCTTCGAGCGCCACCCGTACCGGCTCCAGGTGGGCGGCGAGGCGGACTCCATCTCCGCGCTCACCCGCGAGGCCCTGCTCGCCCACCACGCCCGCTGGATGACGCCCTCGCGCCTGACGCTCGCGGTGGTGGGGGACGTCGATCCCCGCGAGGTGGTGGACCTGGCCGAGGAGTGCCTCGCCGCACCGAACGCCCCGCACGCGCCCGAGCCGACGCTGGCCGACGAGCCCGCGCCGACGTCCCCGCGCGTGAAGGTGCGGGAGCTGCCGCGCGCGCAGGTGCACCTCGTCTACGGGTTCCGCGGCGTCACGATGCGGGATCCCCGCCGCCGCGCGCTCGAGGTGCTCTCCACCGTCCTCTCCGGCCAGGGCGGCCGCCTCTTCGTGGAGCTGCGCGACAAGAAGTCGCTCGCGTACAGCCTCTCCAGCTACAGCGTGGAGGGACTCGAGCCCGGCTACTTCGCCGTCTACATCGGCACCAGCCCGGAGAAGGTCCCCGAGGCGCTCTCCGGCATCCGCGCGGAGCTCCAGAAGGTGCGTGATGGCCGCATCAGCCAGGCGGAGCTGGACCGCGCGCGGCACCACCTCGTCGGGGCGCATGAGATCGGCCTGCAGCGCAACGGCGCCCGCGCCGGGCTGCTCGCGCTCGAGGCCGCCTACGGGCTCCCCGTCCAGGACGTGAAGGCGTTCGCCGAGGAGGTGATGGCCGTCACCGCGGATGAGGTCCGCGCCGTGGCGGAGGCGCTCATCACCTTCGACCGCTCGGCCCTGGGGGCGGTGGGCCGGGGGGTGGAGTCGCTCCTTCCGGCTCCACGCTGACCACCGCGCGCGCCGCCAACCCCTCGAGCAGCGCCGGGCGCGCGGTGCCCCCGGCGTCGAACACGTCCACGGGGCGGGCCACCAGCTCCACGTACGCACCGGGGCGCAGCACCGCGTCCCAGCCCGCCCAGGCCGGCACCCACACGGTGACCTCCACCTCTCCAACCGAGAGCACCACGAACTCCGCGCGCTCGCTTCCCTCGCTCTCGCCCGGCAGCGGCGCCTTGTCCCCGGGCACGTACACCCCGCGCCGCTCTCCCACGCGCACGGAGAACAGCTCCACGGCCATCCGCCGCTCCACGCGGCCCATGAGGCGCAGCGGCTCCCCGGCCGGCACGGCGAACTGCTGCAGCGCGAGCGCATCCGCAGTCCCCCGCGCCGCGAGCCGCTTCGGCTGGAGCGCGTGCAGCACGTCGTCGAACTCGAGGAGCGAGGGGCCCGCGGGCGGCGCCACGTCCCGGTCCGCGCCGAGCTTTGCCTCCAGCGCTGCGGTGTAGACCTCCTCCGCGGCGCCCCCCTCCGGCACCCGGCGCGCACACGCGGAGGCGAGCTCCCGGCGCGTGTCCAACTGCGCCGCAGAGAGCGCAGCGAGCCGCTCGAGTGGAGGCAGCGGCAGCACCGTGAGGCAGGCGCGGAAGTCCACCACCTTGTCCTCCTCGGGCTGCGGCAGCGTCACCGGCTGGCCATCCAGCACCAGCGGCGCCTCGCCCAGCCCGGCCACCTGCACCCCGGACAGCAGCACCGCCCCCTCCGAGGTGCGCAGCTCGAAGGGCGCCTGCAGTGACTCGAGCCGGAGCAACCCGTCCACCCTGGCCCCGTGACACGGGTACTCGCGCTCGGAGACGACGGACTGCTGCACCGTGGACTCGGTGGTGGTGCCCGACTGCCGCTGTCCCACGAGCGCCACCACCAGCGCGGGCACGCCGGCGACGAGCGCCCCCCAGCCCCACCCCTGGGCCAGTTGCCGCTGCGAGGGGCCATGGCGCCCCTCCGCGTCCATCACGTCCCGGTTGGGCGCATCCGACATCGCCTGCGCGCCCACGAGCAGCCCCGCCCCGGCAATCGTGCCGACGCTGCCGAGCGCCAGCGCAGGCCCCGTCCCGCGCGCGCTGCGCTCCACCGTGCGCTCCTCGGCGTACTCCTCGCGCGTCTCGGCCCGGCAGGTGTCGTCCCGGAAGACGCGCAGCTCGAGTGCAGGCCACCGCGGCGCCACCTCGGCACGCAGCTGCGGACGGCCGAGCCGCACCTCCGTGTCCCACGTCCGCAGCGTGGGGCCGCGCTCCACGCGCACCTCCTCCTGCACCTGGACGCAGCCGCTCGCCCAGAGAAGCCCGAGCGCGAGGGCCGAGACGCGCCGGCTCACGGGGACCTCCCGCGGAGGAAGGCCACCAGGTCCGGGCACGCGGACAAGGCATCCCCCACGTCCTCGCACGCGGGGTGGACGTCCACCCGCTCCGAGACGCGCAGCAGCGGCGCACGGCACTCGAGGAAGCGCGCGCGGCTCGGGGTGGAGAACTGGAAATCGACGTTGCCGCAGCCCGTGCGGCGCAGGAGCTCCTCGCTGCACGCGTCGCCCGGCGCGAGCGTCTGGGTGACGGACTCGCACACGGGCTGCGCGCACAACCGCGAGACGAGGTCCTGGCAGACGGCGGCATCGTCCGCGGCAGGGCCTGCGCAGGACAGGGAGAGGACGAGGAGCGGTGCGAGGCGTCTCACGGGTGCGCGGCAGCGTAGCAGGGCCGCGCGGAGGCGCTTTCACTGTCCTGCACCGGGGGTTAAGACGCAGGCACCATGTCCGACGCCTGGTTTTCACTGACGGTCGATGTGCAGGAAGACTCGAAGGAGCCGCTGGAGACGCGCCTGTACGACGTGGGCGCCACGGGGCTCGAAATCCGCGACCGCGAGGCGCCTCCCATGCCCGGCGTGCGGGGCCCCGCCGCGGGGGAGGCCATCGTGGTGGGCTGGTTCGGCAGCCTGGCCGAGGCGGAGGCCGCGGCCGGGATGGTGGCCGAGGAGTTCGCCGGCGCGCGCACCCAGGTGGACCGGGTGGAGACGCAGGACTGGAGCACCAGCTGGCGCTCGCTCATCAAGAGCGTGCAGGTGGGGCGGCTCTGGGTGGGGCCGCCGTGGGAGCTGGAGAAGGCGCCCGCGGACAAGGTGCGGCTCGTCATCGAGCCGAAGATGGCGTTCGGCACCGGGGATCACCCCACCACCTCCCTCTGCCTCGAGGCGGTGGACAGCTACATGGCCGCGCACCCCGGCGCCTCGGTCCTGGACGTGGGCACGGGCACGGCGGTGCTCGCCATCGCCGCGAAGAAGCTGGGAGCCTCGCGCTGCGTGGGCCTGGACAACGACGTCACCTCTGTGGAACTCGCGCGCGAAAACCTCGTCGAGAACGGGACGCCGGACATCGAGCTCTCCACGAAGACGCTGCGCCACGTGGAGGGCACGTTCGACCTGGTGCTCGCCAACATCCTCGCCAACACGCTGGTGGAGCTCGCGCCGCTCATCGCGCCCAAGGTGAAGGATCACCTCGTGCTCGCGGGCGTGCTGGTGCACCAGGAGGCGGAGGTCACCGCGGCGTACGTCGCGCAGGGGCTCAAGCCCGCGGGCACCAAGACGCACAACGAGTGGATCCGCATCGAGCTCCGGCGGTGAGCACCCGGCTGCTGCTCCCCGGCGCACAGCCCGGCACGGCGCGCATCGAGGGGGACAAGTTCCACTACCTCGTCCGCGTGCTGCGGCTCGCCGCGGGGGACGCGCTGCGCGTGTTCGACGGCGCGGGGCTCGAGTTCCCCGCGCGCGTGGAGGCGCTGTCCGACTCGGACGCCGTGCTCTCGCTGGGCGCCGCGGAAGCCGCGCCCGCGGGCCGCCCGGTGTGGCTGCTGCAGGGGTTGCCCAAGGCGGACAAGCTCGAGTGGGTGGTGCAGAAGGGCACGGAGCTGGGCGCCACGGACTTCGTGCCGCTGTCGCTCGAGCGCTGCGTGGTGAAGCTGGACGAGGCGCGCGGCGGCAAGAAGGTTCAACGTTGGCAGACCATCGCGGACGAGGCGGCGCGGCAGTGCGGGCGCGCGGACGTCCCCACCGTCCATGCACCGCGGACGCTCGCCGCGGGTCTCTCCGGGCTGCCGGGCGGCGCGGCGCTGCTGGTGCTGGACGAAGAGGCACGCTCTCCGTCGCTGGCAGAGGCGCTGCGGGCGCTGCCCGGGGGACAGCCCGTGGCGCTGCTCGTGGGCCCCGAGGGGGGGCTCACCCGCGCGGAGGTGGACGCGGCACGCGCGGCAGGCGGCATCCCGGTCACCGTGGGCCGGCGCATCCTCCGCACCGAGACGGCGGCGCTGGTGGCCGTGGCGGCCGTGCAGTTCGTGGACGGCGAGCTGGGGTGAGCCCCGTTGCGCGGCAGCCGCGCGTCGTGCCACCGTTTCACGCCGCCATGGTGTTCCTGCGAACCGCACTCGTCTTCTTTTCCCTGAACGCGCCGCTCGCCTGGGCCGGCGATACCGCTGGGGCCGCCCAGGGTCCCATCCGCCTGCCGCCTGCCGAGGCGAAGGCGTTCCGGAAGGCGCTCGCGGACGCGAGGCTGCTGTCCCACGACGAAGACGCAAAGGGTGCGGTCATCCAGTGCCTTCGCCGCAATGAACCGCCCAGCCGGTTCTACAGCGCGAGCATCTCGTTCCCGAAGGAGGACCCGCGCGGCGCAGAGAATGCCCGGTCGTTCCAGGCGCTGTGCAAGCTCGTGGAGAAGCGGTTCGGGGACCTCGCCCTGGGCGCCGCGGGCTCCACCGGAATCGAGACCCCGCCCCTGCGCATCCAGGGCAAGGGGGCGGAGGCCGTCGTCGAGTACGCGCCGTACGAGCCGGACAACTATTGAGCATGACCATGGGTCAGGTGTTCCCGGGCATCCTCGTCCTCGTCGTGCTCGCCCCGGCATTCGGACGGGCAGAAGTCCTGGAGCCGCTCTACCGGGGCCGCATGCCGGACCCGGACCATCCCGCGGCCGCGTACTGCAAGGCCCATCCATCGCTCTGCACGTGCGCCGTCGAGCAGGAAGAGGCGTACGAGGATTCGCGCGCCGGAAGGGCGTTCGTGAATGGCTGCGTCGCGCGGTTGCTGGGCGCCAAGAACACCTGGACGGCGTGCAACGGGCAGGTCCTCTCCTGGCGCCCCGGCGTGCGGTACGACGTGAAGAAGAGGGCCGCAGAAGCCGAGTGCCTCTGCATGGCGGAGAAGCAGCCGCGCAAGCGCGTCTGCGCCCGCTGGGCCGGCGTGAACGCGGACTTCGGGGCCGAGCGCCCGAAGCACCCCTGGTACACGTGGGGGATTCTCGAGGACGGCGACGGGGAGGCGCCTGGGCTCCGCTGGAGGTGCAGGCATCCCGGGGTCCCCAACCAGGCACCTTGTAAGGGGAACCCGGTCTCCGAATACCAGCTGAAGCTCACCGGCATGGGCCATTGGAAACGCGCGAGCACGCCCGCTCCGGGACCCGCGCCCGACGCGTCTCGGTGGGCAGCGGACCGCGACAACGCGGACGAGAACGAGGTGACCTACACCGGGCGCTACCTGCGCGTCGGAGAGTGGCTCCTGTTCGGGACGGGTGGGAAGCCGGGATGGGCGCAGGGCTCCTTCAGTTGGGAGGAGGTCGACGGCGTGGAGGTCTCCCGCCGCAGCGGCACCTGGCGGTACTGGACCCGCTACTACTCGCAGCAGATCTGCGATGGCACCGACTGGTGGTTCCCGGATGCCGTGGGGGAGCTGTTCCCGGTGGGTCCCCGGAAGAGAAGCCTGCCGCGCGGCAAGTGGCTCATCCGCGACGAGGCGAGCAGCACCGGTCAGGAGAACGTCGACCTCGGAGAGGAAGGAACCAGCGCCTGGGTCGAGCGCTCGTTCAAGATCACGCGGGATCCGAGTTCCGACACCTTCATCTCCACCCCTGGGCCCGTCACCCGCCTCTACCGCGCCCCGGGGCTGGCCCTTGGGAAGGACGGTCGCCTGGACCAGGTCAGCGTCGAGGGGCCGGTCCTGCCGCGCACGCTGCGCACCACCGCGGGCCCGCGGCCGTTGTCCCAGTACCGCACCCGAGACTCGGTCCAGCTCGAGGCCGGGCGCGTCCAACACCTCCTCCAGGAGGCGTGGAACTCGGTGCACGGGAAATGGACGAAGCACGGCCTGGAGGTGTCCTGGCGGGACGGGAAGGTGTGGGAAATCCGGGAATGGACGTGGGACGTGCCCCTGTCCGCCCACCGGTTCGGCCCCTCTTCTACCGAGGAGCGGTCCTGGTCTCCGGGCTCGGTCGAGCGGACGAAGTACGGAATGCTGACGAACGCCCGGAGCGCGCGCGACGTCACCGGGGAGGCCGGCGCGTGGGCCGTGGTGGAACCCAACGAAGCTGAACTGGGGGCGAGGCAATACTTCCCACCCATCCCGCAATCCGAGTGGTTCGGAATTGCCAGCCCACGCGAGGAGTACCGTCTCAAGGCGCCGGCCCGGAACACGTCCTCCGTGGTGTGCGAGTCCGACGAGGACTGCAAGCGCGGAGAACAATGCAAGGCGAACGCCTGCCTATCGTTCTGGGAGGAAGGGTGGCGCAAGGATCGCGTTCCCCCATTCCTCTCGGTGGGCGGCGCTGGGACGTTCTTCGCGCTGAAGCAGGCCTCGGACGAGTCGGGGGGGCCGTGGCTGGTGGAGGCGCGGGTGCGCGCGGACGCGGACGGACTCGTCGACGAGGCATCCTGCCGTTTCCGCGTGGGAAACGACGGGGCTCCGTGGACGCTGGTCTGGCTTCGCTCCGGGGGTGAGTATGAACACGTGGGGATGGATACGTGGATGGCGGAGCAGGCGGCTGGCACGTCACCCGCACGGGCGGAGCGGAGAGCCTGTTTCAACCTCCCGCTGCCCACGGAGCTTGCGCCCGGCGAGGTGAACCACTGGCTGCGGACGCGGGTCCTCGGGCGTGGGCTGGACGAGTACCTCGGACCCGCACTCGAGGCGTCCGCAGCCCCGCAGTGACCGAGGCGGCGCGTTCCTCCGCGCTTCCCGTGGGACTGTCAGGAGTGGCGACGAGCAGCTTCAAAAATGACCGTCCACGCCTAGACGCGTGGCATAGTGCTCGCCCCCCATGAACACCTCGCGACTCTCCGTTTCCATCCTGGCGCTTGCGGCCCTGGTGTCCAGCTGCACCGACAAGCACCTTTCTGCCGGCCGCGACTACCTGCTCGCGGGCGAGCTCGCCACCGCCTCCACGGAGTTCAAGGCCTCCGTGGCGACCAACGAGAACAGCGTCCCGGCGCGCGGCGCGCTGCTCGCCACGCTGGTGCTGCAGCCCCGCTCGAACCTGGACGTCTCCGTCTTCCTCGAGTCCGCCCCCTACCAGGAGATGCTGCGGCAGAAGGACGTCCCGGAGACCACGCGCGAGCGGCTCACGCAGGGCATCATGAAGGTCCGCAAGTCCCTGCAGGACTCGGGCATCCGCACCCAGGACAACGAGGACGCCCTCAAGGTGGTGGCCGCCGCGGCGAAGGAGTTCGACGCCATCGTCGCGCGCGACTGGATGAAGCAGCGGCGCGACTACCGCGCGGTGATGCTCAGCGCGGGCTGCATGGTGGCGAACGAGGGCATCCTGGAGCAGGGCTCGCGCGCCGTGCTCGCGGAAAAGGGGGACGTGAAGCTGTCCCGCGAGGAGCTGGTCCTGGCCCGGTTCCTCGGCCCGGCCTTCTTCAAGAAGATCGCCGCCTCCGCGGACAACCGCGAGGCCACGGACCACGAGCGGGCGGTGAACTTCTACCGCCTCCAGCACGCGCTGGACATCGCGCGACGCGTGTTCGAGATGAAGCCCGGGCCCGGTCCCCGCAACCTGCCGGGCATGGATGCGTACGGCCAGTCCGGGGCCCGCGAGCTGGCGCGTGGACTGGTCCAGGGTGCCACGGTGCCCTACGGGCTGGTGACGGTGGGCTCCTCCTCCGAGGACCCGGACGAGCGCACGGCCTCCGTCTTCTTCCCCCGCTCGTTCCCCTCGAAGGGACCGCAGCTGGTCATGGCCACCATCCACCCGGACGAGACCCAGGAGCTCAACCGCGCGTGGGCCGTCGAGGGCTCGTCGCTCTCCGAGGTGAAGGTGGTGGTGAAGCGCGACGGCAAGGAGCAGGCGCAGGACGGAAACCTCCTGCCCGGCAGCGCCGCCATGTTCGGCCACGGGTACCACGAGGCCTCCGGGACGTGGAACCTGGTCTACTGGGACGCGGACATGGCGGTGCTCCGCGTGGCCGTGGGCACCCTCAAGGACGGGGTGCTGACGCTGACGCCGGACATGGACGTGTACGCGCGGCTCGGCATCTCGAACGACGTGGAGGTGCTGCGCGCGGTGGGCATGACGAAGCAGGCCATGTTCGACGTGCGCTCCCGCGAGCGCGCCCGCGAGCAGCTGGACGAGCTGTTCCGCGCCGCCTCCGAGGCGCGCCTGGACCTCCACAGCCGCGCCTCCTCCTGCTACTCGGCCGACAACCTCGCCTCGTCCACGCGCCCCTCGGAATGCTCGGGCGGTGAGCCCGTCCCCGCGGACAGCCAGTACCTCGCGGCCCGCAAGCGGAAGAACCAGGTGCAGCCCGCGGTGGGCATGAAGCTGCGCGTCACGGGGAACTCCAACAACCACAACTACCGCGTGGGGGACGTGGTGACGGTGACGGACATCGACAAGCGGGACGGGACCGTGCGCGCGCTGGGCGGCTCCGGGCGCAAGGGCAACTGGCTCGCACCCGAGGACTGGGAGCGGGCGGACCGCCCCTCGCGGCGATTCTCCACGGCACCTTCCGAGGGAACGTCGGTCCGGGTGGTCCGAAACTCCAACGGCCACAACTACACGGTCGGCGCCCTCTACGAGGTGAGCACCTCCCTCAGCGACCAGATGTTCCGCGCCCGCAACGACGCCGGGGTGGAGGGCACGGTGCTGCTGCTGCGGGACGTGGAGCCGGCGAACGGCACGTGGGGCGGGCCGTACCTCTCCGCCTCCGCGGTGAAGGATCCCTGGGGCACCCCGTACCGCGTGGGCCTGCAGCCCGAGACGGGACGGCTCGTGGTGGCCAGCTGCGGCCCGGACCGCGCCTGCGCCGGGGACCTCCCCTCGCTCGTGTCCGGCACCAGCGGCACCCTGGCACCGGACCAGGTGACGGCGGCGGTCAACATGGGCCCGGACAACGACGACATCCGCGTGGTGGAGACCAACGGACCGGTCGCGGCCGAGTACGTCGCCTACGATCCTTCCGAGGGTGACTAGGGGTCCTGCCGTGAAGACGCTCAAGCTGGGACTGCTCCTGCTGGTGATGCCGGGCTGCCTCACCATCCAGGAGAGCAAGCGCATCGTCGAGACGCCGGTGCGGACGGAGCGGGAGACCTCGGTCGTGCCGGGCAGCGCTCGGTACGACGTGTCCGGGCGCGCGCGGGGCGCGGACCTGGAGGTGCTGGCCGCGCGCGAGGAGCTGTGCAGCTCCCGCGACGTGCAGGTGCTCCACCAGGTGGAGCTGACGGAGCGCACCGCCGAGTCCTACGCCCCCACGGGCTGGCTGCTGGGGCTGGGGCTTCCCCTGGGAACGCTCGGGGGCCTGGCGCTCGCCGCGGGGGCGCCCGCCACCGGCTACGACGACGAGGGGCGGACCGCGCTGAGCCCGGCGACCTGGGCCGTGCTCGCGGGCAGCACCATGGCCGTGGCGGCCATCCTGGACCTGCTGCGAACGCGTAACTCGGAGGAGGACCGCGGCGAGGTGAAGCGCGCGGGCCCCAGCAGCCAGTCCGCGTGCCGCAAGCGCGTCCCGACCGACGCGGTGTTCCAGTTCTCCTCCGGCAGGACCCAGCCCCTGCGCTTCGACGCCCGCGGCGTGGCGCGTGCCTCCATGGTGGAGGCCGCCGCCCCCGAGGTGCCCGGGCCGCGGACACCGGCAGGGCTCCGCTGGGAGGAGCAGGTGCACGCGGTGGACGTGCCGCAGGCGGAGAGCGAACACCTGGTCGCGGCGCTGCGGGGGCTGCCGGGCTCGCGCGTGGCGCGGGACATCCGCGAGCGCGCCGAGCGGGCCTGCCTCTCGCTCGTGGAGCGGGCGCGCGCACAGGGGACCACCTCCGAGCCTGCGCTCGCGGCGTGGGACTCTGCGCGGGCGGGCTGCGGCGAGACGTGGACTGCCGCCTACGCCACCGAGCATAAGCAGGTGGAGGCCGCGGTGGCCCAGGCGCAGCGCGTCCGGCTCGCGCAGCAGTGCGAGGCGGGACTCGCGCAGGCGGAGGGACAGCTGCGCACCCAGCCGTCCGCCGCGGCCACGAGCGTGGAAGAGGTCCGCAAGTCCTGCACGCTCGCCGGGGTGGCGCGCTTCGCGGACGTGGAGCGCGCCGTGGCGGCGGAGGTGGAGCGGCTGCGGCAGGAGGCGGAGCGCGTGCGCGCGGAGATGGAGCGGCGCGCGGCAGAGCAGCAGGCCCTGCAGGCGCTGCAGCAGGACCGCACGGCGTTCCTCGCGGCGCTCCGGGGCGGGCGGTTGGAAGACGCCCACGCCACGGTGGCGGGCAACGCGTTGCTCCAGGCCAACCTGCAGAAGGCCGCCGAGGTGGAGGCGCTGCTGGTGGGCCAACTGGAAGCCGCGGGGCAGCGCGCCACGCGGGCGGAGGGGGCCGAGTCTCCCGAGGCGCTCTGTGCCGCGCGGCGGCTCTACGTGGCCCTCTTCGGCGAGGTGAAGTGGGTGGCGCAGCTCACGCGGTCCACCAAGAACCTCGGCCGGTCGGACGCCCGCGCGGGCTCCTCGTTCTTCAACCTCGCCGAAGCCTGCGGGAGATAGCCATGGTCCGTTCCGCTGCCGTTCTCTCGCTGCTGCTGTGCGCCCCGTTCGCAGCCGCAGACCGCCTGGACGCCCTGGACGTGACGAAGCTCAAGGTGACGGACCACCCGGCCGCCGCGTTCTGCCGCCAGAACCCGCAGAAGTGCACCTGCGGCATCGCGCGGGAGCGGGCCTACCGGGACACGCCGGAGGGCAAGGGCTTCATCGCCGCGTGCGTGGGCCGGCTGCTCGGGGCCAAGAACGGCTTCACGGACTGCAGCGGTTCGTCGGTGAGGTGGCGCCCCACGGCCACGTACGAGGGGCGCAAGCGGTCCTCGGAGTGGGAATGCACCTGCATGGCGAACAAGAAGCCTGACCAGGTGACGTGCCTTCGCTGGGCGGGCGTGGACGCGGACTTCGGTGCGGAGAAGGCGAAGCACCCGTTCATTGCCTGGTCCGTCTCGAAGCTGGATGCGTCCGACGGGCGGACGACGGAGCGCTGCCGCCACGGGGGGCTCCCGAACGAGCGGGCCTGCACCTTCGGGACATCCATGGACGACGACGACGTGGCCGCCTACGACTTCCTCCCGGCGACCACGGGGCGCCACGGCCGCGCCACCACCGGCAGCCCGGGCGAGGCCCCGGACGCGGCCTCGTACAAGGAGGACCGGGACAACTCGGACCCGGACGACGTCACGCACCAGGGCGTCCGCTACCTCCGCAAGGGGGAGTGGCTCATCTGGGGCAGCGGCGGGAAGCGGGGCTGGGCGCGGGGAAGCTACGCGTGGGAGCGCGTCAACGACCGCGACGTGGCACGCCGCAGCGGCACCTGGCGCTACTGGGAGAACGACGGCAAGCCCCAGTCCGTGGGGGAGCTCTTCACGGTGGGACCGTGGAAGCGGAGCCTGATGCGGGGCACGTGGACGGTCTCGAGCGACAACGGCCGGTACATGGAGCAGCCGTACAAGGTGCTGAGGGATCCCGCGCGGGACCGCTTCGTGTCCGTCCAGAATGGCCTGGCCCGCCTGTACGCCTCGTCCGTGCTCAACGCCATCGGCGCGGGCGGGGTGCTCGAGGCGGCCGTCGTGAACAGCGAGGAGAAGTCGCTGACCCTGGAGACGGCGCAGGGCCAGAAGACGCTCGAGCGGTTCTCCACCCGCGACTGGGTGATGCTCGGGGCCGGGGGACGGCCCACGCGGTACGTGCAGTACGCCTGGAACTCCATCCTCCGGAAGTGGCTGCAGCACGGGGTGGAGGTGACGTGGGGCCAGGGGCGCGTGACGGAGATCACCGACTGGGCGTGGAGCGTCCCGGTCTCGTCGTGGCGCTACGCCCCCTCGGGACTCGCGCAGCTGCCGTGGCCGGAGGGCAGCGTGGAGCGCACCACGTACGGACTGCTCACCGAGCACGACGACGCCGTGCAAGCCTGCCGGGACCGCGGGGCCTGGGCCGTGGTGGAGCCGGACGCGGACGAGCTTGCCACCGGGAACTTCTTCCCCGCCATCGCGCGCGAGGACTGGCTCGGCGTGGCGAGTCCGCTCGAGGAGTACCGCCGCAAGCAGCCCACGCCGAACGCCTCGCAGGTCGTCTGCGAGTCCGACGCGGAGTGCCAGCCGGGCGAGACGTGCGAGGGCAACGCCTGCATCTCGCTGTGGGAGGAGGGCTGGCGGAAGGACCGGGTCGCCCCGTTCCTGCAGCTGGAGGACCGCCGCGCCTACTTCAGGTACGAGGGCCAGTCCTGTGCCGGGTGCAGCCCGCCTTCGGAGGAGGGGCCGTGGCTGGCCCAGGCCACCGCGCGCTTCGGGCCGGACGCCGTGCTCGCGCACGCCACGTGCCAGTACCGGGTGGGCGCCCCCAACAAGCCCTGGCAGCTGGCGTGGCGCCGCACCGGCGGGGGATACGCGCCCCTCAAGCTCGAGGAGTGGATCTCCGAGCAGGACCAGGGCACCCCGGAGGCACGCGCCTCGGAGCGCGCCTGCTTCAACCTGCCGCTCCCGGACGAGCTCCCCTCCCCGGAGCTTCAGACGTGGCTGTCGGCGCGGCTGCTCGGGCGTGGGCTGGACGAGTACGTGAAGCCCGTGCTCGAGGCCCCGCCCCCCGCGGCCTGGGCGGCCTGCCCCGGCGAGGCGGCCAGCTCGGACGGCATGGCATGGCAGTCCTCCGTGGCCGCGTGGGTGTCCGCGCGGGGAGAGCCGCTGCGCGCCTGCGTGCCCATGCTCACGGCCTGGAGCAACCCGCTGGTGATGGAGCGCGTCAACCGCGCCATCCGGGGGGCCTTCACCGGCGCCGAGGGCGAGGTGCGCACCCCGACCGGCACGGACCTGGTCGGCCAGGTGGGGCTCGCGGCGCGCGGCCTGTTCGGCCTCACGCTGAAGGTGGAGAGCCAGTCGGCCGTGCGGCGCACGGTGCGGCTCGCGTGGGACATGGAGCGTGGGCAGGCGGTGCGCTTCGAGGACGCGTTCGCGCCGGGGCTGCGCGGCAAGGCGCTGCTGGCGCTGGCGCGCAAGGCAGCGCCTGACACCTTCAAGGCCGCGGCAGCCGGCTGTGCCGCCGCCTGGGGCGCCGGAGACGACAAGCGGACTCCCACTTTCGGACTCGGCGGCACCCCGGATGCGCCCACCGTCTTCCTCGGCGAGTCCTTCCCCCAGAACGCGGGGGCGCCGTCCCGGTGCGACTGGTGGGTGGAGCTCCCGGTCAGCGAGCTCTCGCCGAAGCTCGCGGAGAAGAGCCCGCTCAAGCGGCTGCTGTAGGGGACTTCACGGCGGCGGGGGCTGTCTGCAAGGACGTTCAACACCCACGCTCCCGGCGGCGCGCTGCACGGCGTCCACCGGCAGCCCGGGCAACAGCCCCGCGCGCACCTTCAGCCGGAGGATGCGCCCCGCCGCCTCCCGCGCGAGCGCCCTGCCCCCGGGCCGCGCGAGCTCCTCGCGCAGCACCTCCGAGAGCTCGTCCAGCACCTCGGCGGACCCCGACACGAGCAGCAGGTCGTTCCCCGCCCGGAACGCGGCGCGCGCCACCTCGCGCTGGCGTCCACCCACGAAGCCGCGCAGCGGCGGGGCCGCCAGGTCGTCCGTCATGGTGACGAAGCCCTGCTCGTGCGCGAGCGACACCAGCGCCTCGGAGAAGATGGCCGGCTGGCCGCCGTAGAAGGAGAAGCCCAGGTTGGCCAGCATGACGCCGCCGAGCGCCTCCCCCGCGTGCGCGAAGGGACGCAGGTGCCGGTTGAACTCGGCCGCGGACCGGTCCACCACCACGCGCTGGTAGTCGGTGTTGCGCGCCACCTCCCCGTAGCCCGGGAAGTGCTTGCCAATGGGGATGACGCCCTCGGCCCACAGCCCCCGGCTGAAGGCGGCCGAGCGCTCCGCCACCTCCAGCGGCTCCGTGCCGAGCGAGCGCGCCGTGGCATGCATGAGGCCACTTCCCGCCAGGTCCAACACCGGGGCCAGGTTGCAGTTGAGCCCCAGCCCCGCCATGGCCGCGCCCACCCTGCGCCCCCAGGCCTCCACCTCCGCCGGCGGAAGCCTCCCGAGCACCTGCCCCGAGGGCATGGCGCGCAGGCCCGGCAGGTGCGAGAGCCGGTTCACGCGCCCGCCTTCCATGTCCACCGCCACCAGGGGCGGCACCCGCGACCTCGCCCGCAGGGACGAGAGCAGCCCGTCCAGCTGCGAGGGGCTGCGCAGCACTGCACCGAACAGCAGCACCCCGCCGGGGGCCGGCTGGCCGGCCAGCGGCCGCACCGTGGTCCCCACCACCATCTGCGCGGCACACTCCTCGTCCGACAGCAGCCGCAGCCACGCCTCCGCGGTGGCCTGCTCGCGGCCGCGCGCGGCCCCATCACCCCGGGGAGTGCTCCCGGCGAGCAGCAGCGGGCCGAGCAGGAGGACGACAATCGACACGGGCGGCCTTGTCGCACGGAGAGACGCGAAAGCAAGCGCGCCGCCGTGGCAGGATGCCGGCTGGCCATGACGTCCCCTGCCCTGCTCGCAGTGTTCGCTGCCCTCGCGCTCGCAAGCCCGCGTGCGCCGCCGGGTGACCCGGGGTTCCCCTCCGTGGACGCCGCCGGCGAGCAGGGGCTGCTCCCCGCCAGTCCCGCCCTCCCCGCGTGGACGCTCGGCACCTGGCGCCAGGGGCCCGCCGAGGCGGTCCGCACCGCGGGGCCGCAGCGGCGCGCTTCCTGGCTCGTGCCGCGCGTGGACGCGGGAGAGGTGCAGCACGGCATGGTGCGCGCGAGCGTGGCCTACGGATCCGGCACACCGGACTTCTCCGTGCTCGTGCGCTTCCGCCCCGGCACCGGCAAGCCCGAGGAGTTCGACGCGTACGGCGTCTCGGTGGAGCCCGGCCGGCTGTTCCTGCAGCGCTTCGCGCGCGGGGCCGCGTACAAGATGGGACCCTCCGTCCCGCTCAAGGGGATGAAGGGGCCCCGCGCGCTGGAGGTGGTGGTGTTCCTGGCGGGTCCCCACCTCGCCGCGTTCCTCTACGACGCGAAGACGCTGGAGCTGCTGGGCTCGCTCGCCCACCACGATCCGCACCTCCGCACGGGCCACGTGGGGGTGCGCGTGGACGGCGCGCGCGCGGCGGTGTTCAGCGTCAAGCGCCTCTCCGTCACCAGCGGCGCGGCGCCCGCGGCGGCGAAGGAGGCCTTCGCCCCGTCCCCCGAGCGGCGCGTGCGGGTGGCCTCGGAAGATCTCGGGCGCGTGCCGGATGCGCTGCGCGGGGGCGTGCTCGAGCCGCTGCCGGGGGAGCGTGGCCCCGGGGTGGAGCTGCTGCTGCGGCGCCCCTCGGACGTGGAGCGGCTGCGGCGCTCGGGCGTGACGGTGCTCGCCGAGTCGGGGCTGGTGGCGTGGATGCACCTGGACGCGCGCTACCGCCGCGCGCTCGTCGCCCGGCCCGGCGAGGTGCCGCCCCCCGGCACCTACAAGGACTGGGAGATGGTGGAGGCGCAGCTGCGCGCGGCCGCGGCGGACCACCCGGACCTGGTCCGCCTGCACGCGCTCGGCACCACGCACCAGGGACGCACGGTGTGGGCCGCGCGCGTCACCGAGTCCCCGGACGGCCCGGTGGACCGGCCCGCCGTCTTCATCAACGGCGGCCACCACGGGGACGAACTCCTCGGCACGGAGTTCGCGTTGGACGCCCTTGCAGAGGTGCTCGCGCGCCGGGAGACACCCGCGGGACGCCGCCTGCTCGGCGCGGTGGACCTGTGGTTCGTGCCGCTGGTCAACCCGGACGGCAACGCGGCCTTCGTGCGCCTGAGCCGCGCGGCCGGGCGCAAGAACGGGCGGGACCTGGACGGCGACGGCCGGTACGACGTGGACGAGGGCGTGGACCTCAACCGCAACTACCCCTTCGAGTGGGGCGGCCTCGGGGAGGAGGGCAGCCGGTCCCGGCGCAGCAGCGACCTGTACCGCGGCCCCGCGGAGGCGAGCGAGCCGGAGACCCAGGCGGTGGTGGGGCTCGCGAGGGCGCAGCACTTCGTCGCTTCCCTCTCGTTCCACACCGTGGCCACCGCGGTGCTCTACCCGTACACGGTGGGCCGCGCGCGCCCCCCCGAGCCGAACGTGGCGCGCCAGGTGGCGGAGGGGCTCGTCGCCGGGGGGCCGCGGCAGGTGAGCGGCCGGCCCTACCGGGTGTTGCCGAGGCTCTACCCGGTGGACGGCACGGACCAGGACTGGCACCACTGGGCGCACGGCACGGTGGCGCTGCTCGTGGAAGGCCCCGTCCACAACCCGCTCGAGCCCGACAAGGCGCGCGCCGCGGTGGAGGGGACGCGCCTGCTGGTGACGCGGCTGCTCGAGCGCGTGGTGGACGGACCGCGGCTGTCCCTCCGCGTGCGGGGCGAGGACGGCAACCCGCTCGAGGCCGAGGTGCGCGTGGAGGGGCTCCAGCTGCACGCCGGGGAGCGCTGGAAGAGCCGGGAGAGGGATGGCCGGTTCGACCTGCTCGTGCCGTCTCCCGGCCCCTGGCGCGTGGAGGTGCACCGCGAGGGCTTCCACCCCGCCACCGCGGAGCTGCGCGTGGGGGAGCTCTCCGAGGTGCGCCTGCGGCCCGCGGGCTGAGAACTGGAACGGGGCGCCGCGGACGTTAGTCTGCGCCCGCCATCGATCCGTCGCCTCCAGCCCCTGCTGCCTCCGCCCCCGCGCGCCCGCTCCTCGGCAGGCGCTCCGGGCTGGGGCTCGTGCTCGCCAACATGGTGGGCGCGGGGGTGTTCCTCAGCACCGGCTACATGGCGCAGGAGATGGGGCCGCTTCCCATCCTGCTCGCGTGGGTGGCAGGCGCGCTGCTCGCGCTCGCCGGGGCACGGGCCTACGCGGAGCTCGCGGTGGTGGTGCCGCGGTCGGGCGGCGAGTACCGCTACCTCGGCCACTTCCTCCACCCGTCGCTGGGCTACCTCGCGGGCTGGGGCTCGCTCGTGCTGGGCTTCGCGGCGCCGGTGGCGGTGGACACGCTCGGGGCCGGGGCCTTCCTGGCCGCGCTCGGCATCACCGTGCCGGTGAAGTGGCTGGCGGCGGGGCTGGTGCTGCTGCTCGCGGGACTGCAGCTGGCCTCGGGCGGGCTGGCGCTGCGCGCGCAGAACCTCCTGGTCGCCTCCAAGGTCGTGCTGGTGCTCGGCTTCGTGGGGGTGGGGCTGTGGTTCGGGCGCTCGGCATGGCCCGCGTGGACGCCGCCCTCCGGGCCCGCGGACGGCGGCTTCCCCTGGCAGGCCTTCTTCGCCAACCAGGTGTGGATTGCCTTCGCCTTCTCCGGGTGGAACGCGGCGGTGTACGTGAGCGGGGAGTTCGAACACCCTGCGCGGGACGTTCCCTGGGTGGTGCTGGTGGGCTGCACGGCGGTGGGGGTGCTCTACCTGCTGGTGAACTGGGTCTTCGTGGCCAACCTCACCCCGGCCCAGGCCTCGGCGGTGATGGCCTACGAGACGAACCGCATCACGCTCGGCCACATGGTGATGGACGACCTGCTGGGGCACCGGGGTGGCGTGGCCATGAGCGTGCTGGCGGCCGCGGCGCTGGTGTCCTCCACGAGCGCCATGCTGCTGGTGGGGCCGCGCGTCTTCGCCGCCATGGCCGCGGACGGGGTGCTGCCGCCGTGGCTCGCGGCGCGCGAGGGTCATCCCCCGCGCGCGGCCCTGCTGCTCCAGGCGGGGCTGTCCGTGGTGATGGTCTTCACGCAGCACCTGCGGGACCTGGTGGCCGCGGCCTCCGGGGCCCTGCTGTGCTTCTCCGCGCTGACGGTGCTCACGCTGTTCCGCGTGGCCCGCGTGGAGCCGTCCGCACCGAGGCCCTCGCGCACGGGCCGGGCGGCGGCGCTGCTCTTCGCCACGGGCTCCGGCGGACTGTTCCTGCAGCAGCTGTGGCTCAACCCCTTCCACCTCCGCGTCATGGGGGCGCTGGGGGTGCTGGGGATGGCTGCGTGGTGGACCACGGCGCGGGGCGCGCGGGCGACGCCGGCCGGGGACGTCAGCGTGCAGGCGCAGCCGCGGCCTTGAGCAGCGCCCGTCCCTCCTCGAGCGTGGCGGCGCACCGGAAGCCGAAGTGGTGGTACTGCGGCCGGTTCTCCGGGACGTGGTGGCGCCGGTGGAAGCCGGTGGTGCAGCCCGGCGGCCAGTACCACGAGCCCCCGCGCACCACGCGGCGGGTGAAGCCGGGGCAGTCGTCCTTGCCGCCGCAGGGCCCCGTGGGCTCGTCGCCGGCGCACGCGGCCCCGCACTCGGCGTAGCTGGGCACGTACCAGTCGTTCACGTACTCCTCGGCGTTGCCCGCCATGTCGAAGAGGCCGAAGTGGCCCGCGGGCAGCTTGCCCACCTCCCACGTCCGCCCCTTGTCCGGCGAGGGCGGGGCCTTGGGCGTGCCGCAGCCGCGCCCCGAGGCGTCCTTCACCACCGCGCGCGCGCACGTGGCAGGCTCGTTGCCCCAGGGGAAGTCCGCGTTGTCCGGGCCGCGCGCCGCGCGCTCCCACTGGGCCTCGGAGGGCAGCCGCTTGCCCACGGCGAGGCAGTAGTCCCGCGCGAGGAACCAGGGCATTCCCACCATGGGCTGCAGCGGGCGGCTGAAGTCGTTGTACGCCGGCTTCGCGGGCTTGCACTTCCCGGCCTTCACGCAGTCCTGGTACGCGCCGAACGTCACCTCCGTCTTGTCCATGAAGAAGGTCTGCACCCAGACCTCCCCGGCGGGCAGGTGGTTGGGGCGCTTGCCGGGCGTCTTCGAGTTCTCCGGCTGGGGACACGCGTGCGGCGTGTCCTTGCCTCGCAAAAACGTTCCACCGCTCACGCAGGCCATCCCGCCCGGGGCGGCCTCGCACGGGGCGACGGCCGGCGAGGCGAGGACGGGCGCGCACAGCGAGACCGCGAGCAGCAGGACGGGGCGGAGAGGTGCCATGGGGGCGCACACTCCACCACAAGACAGGAGGATTTTCTCAGGGCGGCGAACGGGCCATACTCTCGCTCTACATGTACTGGCTCGCCCTCACTTCCCTGCTCGGTGCCGCGGACGCAGGCACCGCGACTGCCCCCCCCCCTGCCCCGGCCCCTGCGCCCGCTGCCGCTGCCGCCGCGCGCCGCACCCTCCGCCTCCGCGCGGTGGGGGACGTGAACCTCGGGAGCGAGCCGCAGGGGGACCTGCCGCCCGCGGACGGGGCACGCATCCTCGAGGCGGTGGGGCCGCTGCTGCGGGACGCGGACCTCACCTTCGCCAACCTCGAGGGGCCGCTGTGCGACAAGGGCGTGTCCACCAAGTGCCCGCCGAAGCCGAAGCCCGGCACCTGCTTCGCCTTCCGGACGCCCACGCGGTACGGCACGTACCTGCAGGAGGCGGGCGTGGACGTGGCGAGCACGGCCAACAACCACGCGGGGGACTACGGCGAGTCCTGCCGGCGCGCCACCGAGGCCACGCTGGACGGACTCGGCATCCGCTGGAGCGGCCCGCCGGGCACCGTGGCGAGCGTGGAGCGCAACGGGCTGAAGGTGGGCGTGGTGGCCTTCTACAACTCGTCCTCGTGCCACGACCTGAACGACCACGCGGCAGCCGAGCGCTGGGTGAAGAAGGCGAAGGAGACGCACGACCTGGTCATCGTCTCCTTCCACGGCGGGGCCGAGGGCTCGAAGGCCCTGCACACGCCGGACGGGATGGAGATCTACATGGGCGAGCAGCGCGGCCACCTGCGCGCCTTCGCGCACCGGGTGGTGGACGCGGGGGCGGCGCTGGTGCTGGGCCACGGCCCGCACGTCCCGCGCGCGCTGGAGGTGTACAAGGGGCGGCTCATCGCCTACTCGCTCGGCAACTTCGCCACGTACGGGCAGTTCAGCCTGTCCGGCCCCAAGGGGCTCGCGCCGGTGCTCGAGGCGGAGCTGGCGGAAGATGGAACGTTCCTGCGCGGCCACCTGCACCCCACGAAGCAGGTGGGGCGCGGCATCCCGCAGCCGGACCCGGCGGGCGCCGTCATCCCGCTCATGCAGCAGCTGTCCCGCGAGGACTTCCCCGACACCGCGCCCCTCATCCGGGACGACGGCGAGGTGCTGCCGCGCACCGAGCCACGCTGAGCGCCGGGACGGCCGCGTTCGCCGCGGGGCAGCGCTCCCGCGGGCACGCGTCCCCTCCTAGGGAATGCCCTTGAGCAGCGGGTGGCCGTAGCAGGGCTTGAACGGGGGCTTCGTCTCCGTCACCGCCTCGAACCAGGTCTCGTACGGCACCACCGGGACGTCCTTGATGGGCGAGCTCAGGTAGTCGTCCTTGCAGTGCGTCTTGAGCGCGTAGGCGCCGCCGCCCTTCGGCGTGAGCTCGTAGGCGCCGAACTGCTGGCGCCCCGCCGCGTGGTACAGCAGCACCGCCTTCGCCCCCGGCTGCAGGCCGAGGGAGATCTTCTTCATCAGCAGGTCGAACTGGGGGCGGCTCGTGTAGACCGCCTCGAGCGCGTTGGAGAAGAAGATGACCGGCGTCACGCCGGGGAGGAACGCGTAGCTGGCGTCGTGCAGCGCGGAGACCTGCAGCTCCACGGACTTCACCTCGCCGGACCGCCGCTGGAACTCCTGCAGCACGTCCCGGCACCTGCCGCGCATGTAGCCGAAGCAGAGCCGCTCGAGCGCAGCGGAGGTCTCCGGGGCCATGGGCTGCTTGTCGAACCGGGCGCTCCAGCCGAGCTTCACCTCGCCGAGCGCCGCGTCGAACGTGGGCACCTTGCCGAGCTTGCCCGCGCGGAACTGCGACAGCATCTGCTGGTGCCCGTCGTGGATGCGCCAGTCCAGGTCCACCATGGTGAGCCGCTCGCAGCCCAGCAGGGTGTGCATCCAGTACGGCTGCATGAAGCCCACGCTGAAGCACTCCTTGCGGTCGTTCGGGTAGAGCTTCTGCGCGAAGTGGAAGTCCAGGTCCGGGCGGACGTCGTTCATCTGGAAGAAGTTGAAGCAGCCCGCGACGATCTGGTTCACGAACCCGCTCCACGGCGGATGGGCCACCACCTCGGGCCGCATGAAGGTGTAGAGCTCCTCCTTCTTCTTCACCGGGATGCCGCGGAAGTGGTTGCAGGTGGGACCGGACAGGCTCCGCATCCGGGCGAAGAGGTCCGCGGAAGTCGAGGGGCCGTACACCTGGTGGGTGGGCACCGCGTAGTAGGCGAGGTGCGGCTCGGAGAAGCGCACCGTCACCGGCAGGCCCGCCGCCCCGCCCGCGGGCTGCGCGGAGTCCGCCACCGCCTCGAGCGCCACGCGCGTGGGCGCCCCCTCCCCCACGAAGATGGCCTCGGTGCGGCTCCTGCCACCCGCGGAGGTGAGCGTCACCGGGTGCAGCCCCGGCGAGAGCGGCTCCACCTTCACCTCCGGGGACGCCACCCCGCGGTCCACCCCGTCCACCGCCACCCGCACCCCCGCCTCCGCGGGGACGATGACCGCCACCCCGCGCCGCACGCGCAGGGACTGCTTCACCGCGAGCGGCTTGCCCGGCCGCGCGAGGACTTTCCACTCGAGCGGCTCGCACCACGGGCAGGTGAGCCGCACGGTGCGAAGTCCCGGCGCCACCTGGAAGGTGTTGGGCGTGCGGCCCACGGGCGCCCCGTCCACCTGCACCACCGCGCCGGCGGGCTCCGAGGAGAGCTCCAGCTGCGCGGCCCCCGTGGAGGGCGGGTCCACCCGGCCGTCCGCCCCCACCTTCGCGCGGAACAGCTTCACCGCCGCGAGCTTCCCGGGCTCCACGCGCACCGGCACCGCCACCTCGAGCAGCCCCGGGCCGCGCGCCACGAAGTGGTGCTCACCCGGCGTGGCCCGCACGAAGCGGTCGTCCGAGGCATCCACCTTCACCGGCACGTCGTCCAGGAACAGCTGCATCCCCGCGGGCGCCTCCGACAGCATCAGCCCGGTGGGCGGCGGCACGTGCACGCGCGCCACCGCGGGCGAGGCGGCCACGCGCACCGGGGCAGGCTGCGGCGGCAGGCGCACCACGCCCTGGCCCGAGACGCGCGCCGTGACGTCCGCGAGCGCCGCGGCCAGCATGCCCTTGTCCTGCTCGCGCCCCGTCCACTTGCCTGCCGCGGCCTCCGCCTGGAGGGACTCGAGCATCCCCAGCCGCTTGCGGATGCCCGCGGGCGTGGGCTCGAGGTGCATCCACGTGGGGACGAAGCCGAGCGACTCCACCCGCGTCCCCTGCGCATCCTTCACCACGTCCAGGACGAGCAGCACGCCCTCGCGCGTGGCGAGCCGCGGCTGCTCGGAGACGAAGTTGCCGAGGCTGTAGATGGCGGCGCGCCCGTCCTTCAGCTCCGCCCGGTGCACCACGTGCGGGTGGTTGCCGAGCACCACGTCCGCCCCCGCCTCGCGCGCCACCTGCACCCACTTGCGCTGGGAGGCGTCCGGCTCGGCCGTGTACTCGGTGCCGAAGTGCAGGGCCACCACCACCAGGTCCGCCTTCGCCCCGCCGCGCGCACGCCGCACGTCCGCGCGCATCCGCTCCTCGTCCAGCAGGTTGACGCTCCAGGGCTGCGGCAGCGGGAAGCCGTTGGTGCCGTAGGTGTACGACAGCAGCGCCACGCGCAGGTTGGGGCGCGGCTCCAGCACCAGCACCGTGTCCCGCTCCTGCTCGGTGAGGGACGCCCCGGTGTGGGGCAGGCCCACCTCGTCCAGCACCTTCGTGGTGTTGCGGAGCCCCTCCGCGCCGTAGTCCAGCACGTGGTTGTTGGCGCGCGTCACCGCGTCGAAGCCCACGTCCTTGAGCGCCTTCGCGAGGCTGGGAGGGGTGTTGAACCGCGGGTAGCCGCCCCACGGCAGGTGCGGCCCCGTCAGCGTCACCTCGAGGTTGGCAATGGCGAGGTCCGCGGACTCCACCCAGGGCCGGGCCGCGGCGAACAGCGGCGCGAAGTCGTACTCGCCCTTCGGCTGCTGGGCCTGGCGCACGAGCCCCATGTGCATGAGCACGTCCCCCACCGCGAGGATGCGCGCACGCACCGGTTCGCCCGGGGCGGGCTTCGGGCCGGGCGCGGTGGGCGCGGGGGCCGCCGCGGGGGCGGCCAGCGAGGGAGAAGCGGACACCAGCACGCACAGCGCAACGAGGAGGGAACGGGCCATGGAAACGGAAGTCCTGGGGTGCTCGGGTCAGCGCGCGTGCGCGTTGCCCCGCCGGGTGGAGGAACTCTGGGTCTTCTTCGGGGCCTTGCCGGTCTTCCCGGCCTTGCCTGTCTTGGACGTTTTTGCAGTCTTGGCGCCGCGGGTACCGGGGTGACGGCGCTTGCCGGGACCCGGCTTCCGCACGCCCTTGATGTACGGGCGCCCCGAGGGCTCCACGGACACGGCCCGCTCCTCGGCGAAGGCGGGCAGGTGGCCGGGCCGCTGCAGCCGGCCGTAGCCGGCGAAGAGCTCCGCGGCGAGGTGGGGATCTCCCTTCTTCTCCCACCGCTTCCTCACCCGGAGGGTGTGGTTGATGATGTTGCCGGCGTCGTCCCGGCCCCGGTGCGGGTGGCGGAGGTTCATCTTCTCCCGCTTCACGATGTGCCCCGCCGCGTGCAGGAACGTCACCGTGCCGTGCTCGTCCACGGCTTCCACGATTCCCACGTGGGTGAAGGGATCATCGAAGCGGCGGTTCTTGTTCCGGTCATGCGTGTCGTGGAAGTAGACGATGTCGCCGGGCCTCGGCTCGACGGGGTACTGCTCGGGCGGCACGGACCTCGGCCAGTACGTCCCGTGGTGCTGGTTGTACCAGAGGATGAGCCCCACCCCGCCCACGTGGCGGGCGCGGCTGGCCGGGTCCTGGGGGCGCGGCACGAAGAGGTCCAGGCCGAGCGAGAGGTGGGCCGCCCGGACGTACCCCGAGCAGTCCATCCGGAAGGAGCCCCCGCGCCCCACGCGGACGTAGCGGTACGTGACGAGGGCGCGGGCCACGTCCAGCACGTGGGACTGGTCCGGCTCGCCGTAGCCCGGCACGTCCAGCCCCGCGGCGGCGCGCAGGGCCTCCCCGGACGCGGGGGACTCGGCCGGCTGCACCTCCCCGGACGGCGCCAGCCCCTGCCCCGCGTCCAACGGGGCCGTGGGCGCCTGCGGGGCGCCCCCGTCGAGCAGGGACGGGGAAAGCTGCAGGCCCGCCTCCGCCGGCACACCCCCGTCCGCCGCGTCCACGGTCCGGGCGGAGGCCGGCGCGGGCGCAGTGGGACGCAGCACGGCGCAGCCGGCGAGGGCGGCGAGCGCTGCGAGCAGGAGGTGGAACGCGTGGTTCATGGGCGGCTGGGAAAAGCGGCGCAGACTCGCCCACTCGAAAGACAGGCGTCAACCGAACGTGCTCCCGACGCGCGCCTCCGGGTGCCTTGCAGTGCCCGGTCGTCACGCTAAGGTCCCCGGCGCCCATGTCCTTCGCCGCCTGGATCCTCTCCGCGTCGCTGTCTGCAGCCCCCGTCCCTTGCCCCGAGGCCACCGCGGCAGACCTGGAGGCCGCGCGCACCGCGGGGGACGCGGGAGACCTGGCGCGGGCCGAGGAGGCGCTCACCGCGTGCACGCAGCGCGCGCCCCGGTGCGCGGACTGCCAGCGGCAGCTCGGCTGGGTCCAGTACAACCGCGGGAAGACGAAGGAGGCGGCCGCCGCGTGGATCCGCCTGCTGAAGCTCGTGCCCGCGGACCACGCCACGCGCGGCGCGCTGGGCCGGCTGCTCGAGGGCAAGCCCACCCTCAACGTCCCGGTGGGGACCGTGGGCACGGGCGAGGGGCCGGTGCGCCTGCGGCTCGTGGCGCGGTTCCAGAGCTACAACCCGAAGCCGTCACACCCCGCGGACCACTACGACGCGGACGTGGACTCGCCCAAGTCGGCGCGCTTCAGCGCGGACGGGACGCGCGTGTACGTCAACGCGCTCGAGGCCCACAAGACCCTGGTGTTCGACCCGAAGACGCTCACGCGCGTGGGCACCATCCCGCACACCTTCACGAGGGCGGACGCGGGGCTCTTCCGCGGCGAGACGACCGTGTTCGGCTACCCGTACCTGCGCACCTCCCCCACGGGGGACCCCAACCAGATGAGCGGAAAGCCCGTGGAGAGCGAGCTCTCGCACGGGGGCCGCTACCTGTGGACCCCGTACTACCGCCGCAGCTTCGACGTGGGCTCCACCTCTCCCTCCGCGGTGGCGGTGGTGGACACCGCCACGGAGAAGGTGGTCCGCGTCCTGCCCACCGGCCCCATCCCCAAGTACGTGGCCGCCTCCCCGGACCAGAAGTGGATGGCCGTCACGCACTGGGGGGACAACACGCTGGGCGTGGTGGACACCTCGTCCGGGGACGCAACTTCGTTCAAGTACCTCCCCAACCGGCTCGTGGTGGGCCAGGCCATGTCCATGCAGGCCCTCACCGGGAAGGACCGCGACAAGGAGTGCGGCAGCTGCCTGCGCGGCACCGTCTTCACCCCGGACAGCCAGGTGCTGCTGGTGGCCCGCATGGGCACCGGCGGCGTGGCCGGGTTCGAGGTGGGGACGTGGAAGTACCTCGGCACTGCCATCGGCGAGCCGCGCTCGCCGCGCCACCTGCTCGTGACGAAGGACGGCAAGTGGCTCTACCTCAGCGCGAACGCCTCCGGGGCCGTGGCGCGCATCCCGCTGGCGCGCCTGGTGGAGGCGCTCCGCGGGGCAAAGGGAGGGCTCGTCTCCCTCAAGGAGTGGGAGACGGTGCGCGTGGGCGGCGGGGCGCGCACCATCGCCTTCTCCCCGGACGAGCGCTTCGTCTACGCGGCCAGCAACGCGCGCGCGGAGTTGGTGGTCGTGGACACCGAGACGTTCCAGGTGGTGCACAGGATCCGCACGGACGCCTTCACCGTGGGACTCGCGGTCAGCCCGGACGGCCGACAGGTGTGGGCCACCTCTCAGGGCCACGACGCGGAGGGAGGCGGGCGGTCCACGTGCGTCTTCGCCGTGGAGCCCCAGCAGCCGGCCGGGCAGACGAAGGGGACCTGAGGGCGCGGCGGCCGGGCCATGCACACTCTCCGACGGAGGAGGGAATCATGGGTCTCGTTGCGTTCATCCTGATTGGATTGATTGCGGGGCTGCTCGCCCGCGCCGTCATGCCGGGCAAGCAGGGCATGGGGCTGCTCGCCACCACGCTGCTCGGCATGGCGGGTTCGCTCATCGGCGGGTTGGTGGGCTCGCTGTTCCCGGGGGGCAGGCCTTTCGCGCTGCAGCCCTCCGGCATCCTGATGTCGGTGCTCGGGGCCGTCCTGCTGCTCCTGGTCGTGGGAATGGCGGGAGGGGGACGGCGGCGCGTGGGAACCTGAGGCCAGTTTCTTGCGGGAGCTTCCCGGCGGGTTTGTAGTCACCCCCGGATGGGTCACCCCGGCCTCAGCAGCGCCTGCTTTCGTTGCGGCCTCCCGCTCCAGGGAGCCGTGGACTGTCCCCAGTGCAGGGGCGGTCCGCCGCTCTCCGAGCGGGAGACCCCGCGGCTGCTCGCGCGGGATATCAAGGTGGACCGGCGCAAGCGGGACAGCGGCCGGGGCGAACCGGTCCCCCTGCCTGCGCCGTCTCCCAGCGCCCACGCGATGACGCCCGTGCCCCCGGTGCCCCGGCGCGCGGAGGTGCCCGTGCACCGTGCCACGCTGCGCTATGGCCAGCGCTCCCTCGTGGCGGAGACGGATGCCCCGCTGCAGTGGGTGGACGAGGAGGAGGAGTTGGTGTTCCAGCTGCTCTCCACGCCGCGCTCGGGCACGCCCACCGCGCCGGTGGTGGCGGTGTTGCCCTCGGAGCTGCTCACCGCGGACGATCTCCTCCCCGCGGCACTGCCGCGACCGACGCGGGACATCCCCGCCCGCCCTGCCCCGCCGTGGAAGCGCCTGGCGGCCTTCCTGCTGGACGCGGTGCTGGTGGCTGCGGCCGTGGCGCTCATGGTGTACGCCGCCTCCCGCGTGGCCGGGCTGCAGCTGAAGTCGCTGCACGCCGCGTCCGCGGTGGTGCGCCCCGCGCTCGCCCTCTTCGCAGTGCTCGGGACGCTCTACGCCACCGCGTTCGCGCTCCTGTGGAGCGGACGCACGCTGGGGTGCCGGGCGTGGGGGCTGCACCTGGTGGACGGAACGGGCCAGCCTCCTTCCGGGGCGCGCGCCGGTGCTCGGTTGCTCCTGTCCCTGCTCTCCGCGCTGCCGCTCGGGGCCGGGCTGCTGCTGGCGCTGTGGGACGCGGAGGGCCAGGCCTTCCACGACCGGCTCACCCAGACGTGGCTGGTGGAGTTGGTGCCGACGCCGCGAGCCGCGCACGGACGGCGCTGACCAGCTCCGGCTTCACCACCTTCCCCAGGGCGTTGCGCGGGAGCTCGGAGAAACAGAGCACCTGCCGGGGCACCTTGTAGGGCGCCACCCGCTCCTTCGCCCACGCGCGCACGAGTGGCTCCGCGCACGCGGAGTCCTGGCCGGGGCGAGGCACCACGCAGGCCACCACGAGGTCCCCCCACGCCTCGTCCGGCAGCCCCACCACCGCCACCTCCGCGACCGCGGGGTGCTCGCGCAGCAGCTCCTCCAGCTCCAGCGCGCTCAGCTTGTAGCCACCGCTCTTGAGGACATCCACGCTGGTGCGGCCCAGCACGCGGTAGCTCCCGTCCGCCTCCCGCTGGACCGTGTCACCGGTGCGGAACCAGCGCCGCCCCGCGTGGGACACGAAGGCCGCGGCCGTGGCCTCCGCGCGGAGGTGGTAGCCCGCGAAGACGGAAGGGCCCGAGACGAGCAGCTCCCCCACCTCCGCGTCGTTCCCGGCCTCGTCCACCACGCGGGCCTCGACACCCGGGAGCGGCCGGCCAACGTGCCCCGGCCGGCGCCCCCCGGGGGCGAGCGGGTTGGAGAGCACCACGCCGAGCTCGGTCATCCCGTACCGCTCGAGCGGCAGGCAGCCCGCGAGCCCACGCCAGCGCTCGCCCAGGGACACCGGCAGGGCCGCGCTCCCGCTCGTGGCGAGCCGGAGCTTCCGCGCATGCCCGGTCCAGCGGGCCTGCTGGTCGGGCGGGGCCGCGTCCCAGGCCGCGAGCAGCTTCGCGTACAGCGTGGGGACGGCCATGAAGACGGTGCTGCGGCCCATCTGCTCCCAGCAGGCGACCGGCTCGAACGCGGACAGGAAGTTCACCGCGGCCCCCGCACCGAGCGCGTTGAGCAGGGCGATGGAGAGGCCGTGCACGTGGTGGAGCGGCAGGCAGTGCAGCAGCACGTCCGCGGGGCCCATCTTCCACGCCTCGCCCAGCGCGGCCTGCTGGTGGGCGAGGTTGCCGTGCGTGACGACGGCGCCCTTGGGCTTTCCGGTGGTGCCGCTCGTGTAGACCTGGAGCGCGGGCGCGTCCCCGGACACGGCCGGGAGCGCCCCCGGCGCGGCGTGCAGCGCCGCCTCCGCGGGGGCCAGCACCCGCGCGGCGAGGAGCCCCGCCGGAAGGTGGCCCGAGAGCTCCGGGTCCGCGAGGACGACCTCGGCACCGCCGTCCTCGAGGAACCACGCCACCTCGGCTCGGGGGTGAAGCGGCGAGAGCACGAGCGCACAGCCCCCGGCGAGGAAGGTGCCGTACAGCGCCTCCACGAAGGCCGCCCCCGGCCGAACCAGCAGCGCCACCCGCGCCCCCGCGAGCGTCTCCCGGCCCGCGAGCAGGGCGCCGGCCACCGCGGCGGACCTCGCGACGAGCGCTGCATACGGGTGCGCCCCCGACGCGTCGAGGACGGCGGTCCGCTGCTCCGAGGCGAGTTCCATCCAGCGGGACAGGACAGGAGAGGAGGTCGACATGCAGGCCGGGAACTACCACGGCCGGTGCAGGTCCACCGCGCCGTCCCGCGCAGGCTCAGCGTCCCGGCGTCCGGATCGGCGTCCCGGCCGGCGGACGATTCGCGCGCTGCGCAGTCCGCCGCGGCCTCCGGACACCTCGCGCGGGTCGCGCGGAGAGGAACCTGTCCGCTGGCGGAGGGCGCCGCCGCACGGGTGAACTTTGGCGCACTCCGCCGGACGAAGGGAGGGACCGAGGCGGTCCCCGCCCGGCACTCCCGGACCGCTTCGCCGTCTGCGCCGGGGCTCGAGTGGAGCGGGGCCACCCCTGGAGTCACCCGCCCACGTCTGCGCGCCCCGGTGCCCCCCCTGCTACCTTCCCTGTCCCCATGGTTCCCGCGCTCGCGCTGCTGCTGCTCGCTGCTGCCCCACCGTCCCCGCGCGTCCTATCCGGGGCGGATGGGTGGGTGTTCGCCCCGAAGCTCGAGGCGCTCTCGGGGCTCGGCGCCTGGTCGCGCGAGGCGGGACGTTCCACGCCGCTGCTGCGCAGCGCCGTCTTCAGCGAGGAGCTCCTCCCTCTGCTCCAGGTGGACCTCACCGACGCCGCTTCGCTCGCGCGGGCGGGCGTGGACCCGGCAGGACCGTTCACCGCGAGCCTGCTGCCGGCCGGCCGGGTGGCCTGCTTCGCGGTCAAGGACGTGCCGCTCTTCCGCGGCCACGCAGACGGCGCGCTCCGCCGGGAGGGACCTGCGTGGACAGGCGCCGTCCCGGGCGTGACGGCCGCGGCGGCCATGCGCGGCACGGAGCCGGCGCTGGGCTACGTCCTGTCCAACCGCCAGGCCTGCGTGGTGAGCGCCCCGCACCGGGGGGGCGCGTGGCTCCTGCGAACGGCGGCGAAGCTCCTGGGAAGCCCTCCGCCCCCCTCGGGTTGGAAGGAAGGGCGGGGGCTGCCGGGCGAGTTCTTCGTCGGCGGCAGCGGGTTGATCGCGGGTGTGCGCGCATCGCCGACGGGGCTCGTGGTCGAGGGACGGGCCTCGTCCCTCCCGGGCGGACTGCCGGGTGCGCTCGGGACGGGCCCCACGCCCTACGGCGCGGTGTCCCGCCAGGGACCGGGCCTGCTGCGCGCACGGCTCGAAGCGTCTCGGCTGGCCGGGATGGCACGCGGACTCGCGGGACAGCTCGCGCGCGCCTGCCCCGGGTGCGATGCGCGCGCCGCCGAGCGCGCCGCCGACGTGCTCGGCCCGCTGCTCACCGGGCACGTCCTGCTCCACGTGGAGGGCTTCAGGCTCCGTCCACCGCCGCGCACGCGCGAGGCGCGCTACTTCGCGCTGAGGCACGGCTGGGCAGCGGAGATAAAGGACGCCCCCGGCGCCGCGCGGGCGCTCGAGGCACTCGCCTCCGCCCGGGGGTTCCGCAAGGCCGGCGGCGGCGTGGTGCTCGCCACGCCGGACGGCGAGGTGCAGGTGGGACTGTCCGGAAACCACCTCTACGTGGCGAACGACGCTGGGGCGCGCCAGTCGCTGCTCGCGGGATTGAAGGGGGCTGCGCCCGGAAAGCTCGCGCACGGACTCGAGGGGGAGTTTGAGGCGCTCCCGCTGGGCAAGGCGCTCTCGGGCGTTTCGGTGCTGGACGCGGTGGGGAACGCCGAGGCGGCCGGGCTGTTCGCCCTGGCGCTCGAGCTGGGGCCGCTGCTGCGGGCGTCCGGCACCGTCACCGTGAGCGCGGATGCGGCCGGCACCGCGCAGCGCTTCCGGTTGGAGTGGCCCCTCGCGCCGCGGTAGCCAACTCGCCTCCGGTGCGCGCCCTCCCATATGTTCGAGGGGCAGCCTGACCCGGAGGTCCGTCTTGCGCTGTCTCCAGCCGTCCGCAGTCGCCCGCCTCGTCCCGCTCGTCGCTGCCGCCCTCCTGGCTGCGTGCGAGGGGCAAATCGACAGCGAGCCCACGCCGCTCAAGGTGGTGGCCACCACCCCCGAGAACGGCGCGCTGGGGGTGGCCCCCGAGGTGGAGCTCCGCGTGGAGTTCGACGACGAGCTGGACGCCCGCACCGTCAAGAGCGGCGTGGTGCAGCTCACGCCCCCCGCGCCGGGCAGCGTCGTCGTGGAGGGGCGGGCACTCGTCTTCCGCCCCTACGAGCCCCTGCAGGCGGACACCCCGTACCTCGCGGAGGTGACGCGCGGCATCCGCGGGCTGAAGGGCGGAACGCTCGCGGCCACGCACGGCTTCCGGTTCGACACGCGCGGCTCCACCACGGACATCCGGGCCCCGGCGGAAGCGGCGGATCTCTCGGTGGAGATCCTCTCCGGCACCTCGGTGAAGCTCACCTGGACGGCGACCGGGGACGACGGCATCACCGGCACGGCCACCCGGTACGATCTCCGCTGGGCGAAGGACGACGCCTGCCCCATCGAGGACGAGGCCGCGCTCGAGGGGGCCACGCCGCTGCCGCTCCCGGCCCCGCTGGCAGCGGGCACGGCCGAGTCCACCACCGTGGAGGCGCTGCCCCGCAGGGCGCGGGTCTGCTTCGGGCTCGTGGTGGTGGACGAGTTCGGAAACCGCTCGCCCATGGCCACCAGCGCGCCGGCCCAGCTGCCGGACCTCGTCCCACCTGCCTCCCCGGTGCTCACCGTGGGCACCGTGGACGAGGAGCGCATCCAGCTCACGTGGACCGCCGTGGGAGACGACGGCACCGAGGACCGCGCGCGCGAGTACCGGGTCTTCTTCCAGCAGGGCCTTCCCTGCACGCTCTCGCCGGACACCGCGGGGCAGGAGGTGGACGCGGGCACCTCGCAGGAGCTGGCCCTTGCGCTGCCCGCGGCGCCCGGCACGCAGGAGCGGCTCATGGTGTTGGATCTCCAACGTGACACCGACTACTGCTTCCTGCTGCGCGTCCGGGACACCGGCTGGAACGCCGCCTGGTCCAACGTGCTCTCGCAGCGCACCCCGGACCTCACCCCGCCCTTCCCGCCCACGGTGCAGGCCCAGCCGGGGCTGACGGAGGTGCAGCTGTCCTGGACCGCCGTGGGAGACGACACGACCACGGGCGCCGTCACCCGCCAGGACGTGGAACACCTCGAGGGCCGGTGTCCGGTCCCGGGAGATCCCTTCCCCGCGAATGCGTCCTCCACGCCCGTCCCCGTCCAGCCCGCGGGCGCGCAGGTGAGCCACGTGGTGACCGGCCTCGTGGCAGACACGGACCACTGCTTCCGCGTGGTGGTGGCGGACAACGTGGGGCAGGTGGTGGCCTCGGATCCCCTCGAGGTCCACACGGTGGACCCACTGCCACCCTCGGACCCGGTGGTCACCGCCAGCCAGGTGGGCACGGCCGCGGCCACCCTCTCCTGGCTCACGTCCGGTGACAATGGGCAGGACGGGCTCGCCGTGCGCGAGGAGCTGTGGGTGGCGCAGGGGGCCACGTGCGCCGTCGTGACCGCGGCAGACCCCTCGGCGGCGACCCTCGTCTACCAGCAGCCGCCCGCTGCGCCCGGGACCCCGCGGACCTTCACGCTCACCTCGCTGGCGCCGGACGAAGATCACTGCGCGCTGCTCATCGTCGAGGACGAGACCGGCGCGTACGGGGCGAGCCCGCTCGTGACCTTCCGCACCCTGGACGAAGAGCCTCCCTTCTCCCCCACCCTCCTGCTGGACGCGGGGGTGACCACGCGGGACTCGCTGACGGTCCAGTGGCTTGCACCCGGGGACAACGGCGGCGGCGGCGGGCCTGCCACGGCGCAGTCGTTGCAGTACTGGACGGCGAGCGGTGCGTGCGGTGCGCAGCCCCAGCAGGGGGCCGTGCTCACGGTCCTCCCCCTGGACGCCCCGAAAACGCCGGGCACGCGCGAGACGGCGAGGCTCGAGGGCCTCTCGGAGGACACCTCCTACTGCATCCAGGTCTCCGTCGAGGACGAGGTGCCCAACGCCGCGAGCAGCAACGTGCTCAACGCCCGGACGTCCGACGTCACCGCGCCCGCGGCCCCCTCGCTCTCCGCGGACCTGCTCGAGGACGGCCTCGCCTTCGAGTGGAACGCGGTGGGGGACAACGGCACCGCCGGGGTGCCCGCGCGGTACGACTTCCGCTACCGCCGCGCCCCGTGCGACACAAACGCCGCCGGGGACCTCGTGGGGGACGCCACGCACCCGCTCGTGGTGCTGCAGGTGACGCCCGTGGCGGGGAAGGCGCTCTACCGCGAGGAGCTGCGGGGGCTGGTCCCGAACGAGACCTGGTGCGGACAGGTGGTGGCCCTGGACGAGGTGGGACTCACCGGCCGGTCCAACGTCGCCACCGGGACGACGAACTCGCGGGACGTCATCCCCCCGGCGGACGTGTCGGACCTGGTCGCCACGCGCTACGCCGGCCTGGACACCGTGGTGCTCGAGTGGAGCGCCCCGGCCGAGGACCGCACCACCGGCACGGGCACCGTCTTCGACTACCGCGCGGACATGGCCACCGGCGCGGACTGCATCCCGCCGGGGTCGGGCGCGCCGTTCGAGGTGGACGCGGGCACGGTGTCTGCGCTGCCCCTCGCGGTGACGCCGCAGGCCCCCGGCACGCGGCAGTCGGCGGCCCCCACCGCCTCCGGGCTGTCGCTCGGGGAAGCGGCCTGCTTCCGGCTGAGCGCGCTGGACGAGGCGAACAACTTCTCGGCCCCGTCCAACCTCGCCTTCCCGCCCGCACCCGTGGACACGCTCGCCGCTTCCTCCCCGGGCAACGGCTCCGTGGAGCTCACCTGGGCGGCGGTGGGCGCCCACCAGGAGAGCGGCCGCGCGCTCGGGTATGCGCTGCACGTCCGCAGCGGCCTCAACCGCACCTGCCCGGCCAACGCCCGCGCGCTGTTGCTGCTCTCGGGAGAGCCCTCGCACGGGCAGGTGCTGCCGCAGTCCGGCCCGGGGCTCTCGGGCGTCCCCGAGACCGCGCGCCTCACGCAGCTGCCCCCGGACCTTCCCCTGTGCGTGGCGCTGGAGGTCTACAACCAGCCCGGTGACCGCTCCTTCTCAAACGTGGTCTCCGTCACCGTGCGGGACGACGTGCCGCCCGGCCCGTTCCAGCTGAACCTGGTGGACGCCACCACCGGCACCGCGGACTTCACCTGGACGGACACGTTCGACAACGACGTGGACCCCGCGAGCGGGCCGCCCGTGGTCTACCGGCTCCTCGTGGTGGAGGTGCCCGCCCCGGCCCCGGGGGACGATCCCTGCGCCCAGTCCCTCGACTTCGCGAACGCGGACGCCGTGCAGCCCACCAACGCCCTCACCGTGACCGGGCTCCGGCACTCCACCTGGTACTGCGCGCAGATGCAGGCCGTGGACAACGAGGGGCTCGCGGGCTTCTCCCCGGCGGTGGCGTTCCAGACGGACGCGCAGCTGGGGGACGGGGATCCCCCGGCCCGGCCCACGCTCTCGGCCCCGCTGGCAGGGCACGTACGCTCGCTGGCCAGCTCCTCCGTCGAGGCGGACCTCTCGTGGCTCGCCGTCTCCGAGGACGGGCAGGCACCGGGCACGGACCCGGCCAGCGTCCACGTGGTGCTGTACCGGGACACGCTCCCGGGCGGGGCGCCGGTGGCCGGCCCCTCGGACTGCGATGCGCTCAACGCCCTGCAGGATCCGCAGGCGCGGACCCAGGCCGTGGAGGAGGCCTACGCGATGACCCTGCCCGCGCTGTCCCCGTCCTCCGTGGGCGAGCAGCTCTCCGCCGTGGTGACCTTCTCCAGCGCGCCCCCCGAGCAGCCGCTCTGCGTGGCGCTCCGCGCGGTGGACGACGCGGGGGCCGGTCCCGCCTCGGCGTGGGTGTACTTCCGGGACAACACCGCGCCCGGCGCGCCGGTGGATTTCCAGCCCGCCTCCGCGGGCACCGCGCAGGTCACCCTGTCCGTGGTCGCCACGGGTGACGACGACACGTTCGGCGCTGCAAGGACGTACCAGCTGGAACACGTGGCCGGCGACTGCGACGACGCGGCCACCGCGTTCGCCACGCTGCCCATCCAGGCCCACGACGTCTCCGGCGTGTCCCCCGCCCACGCCGGGGGCACGGACACGCTGGTGGCGACGGCAGGCCTGCAGGCAGAGGCCACCTACTGCTTCCGCCTCCGGGCGCTGGACGACGCCGGGAACGCCTCGCCGTGGGCCTACGCCGCGGCCACGCTCGCGAGCGCGGCGGAGGAGGATCTCCGGGCCCTGCGCGAGGCGCTGCGCGCGGCGGTGGACCAGTCCCTGCCCCCGGTCGTGACGGGCCT
>JBDLRJ010000090.1:0-13845 GCA_039800145.1 Pseudomonadota bacterium
CCGGCTCCCGCGCGTAGAGCCGGTTGAGCTCCGCCACGAGCCCCTGGACCCCGGCGTGCGCGGGGCGTTCGAGCAGGTGCCAGTCCAGGCTGCGGTCGTGGTTCCACTCCGCCGCCTGCGCGAACTCTCCGCCCATGAAGAGCAGCTTCTTGCCGGGGTGGGCCCACATCCAGCCGAAGAGCGCGCGCACGTTGGCGAAGCGCCGCCACTCGTCCCCCGGCATCTTGCCGAGCAGTGAGCCCTTCCCGTGGACCACCTCGTCGTGGCTGAGCGGGAGGATGAAGCGCTCGCTGAAGGCGTAGGTGAGGCCGAAGGTGAGCTGGTGGTGGTGGTGCTGCCGGTGGATGGGATCCCTCGAGAAGTACCGGAGCGTGTCGTTCATCCAGCCCATGTTCCACTTGAAGTCGAAGCCGAGGCCCCCTTCGCGCGTGGGGTGGGACACCTTCGGCCAGGTGGTGGACTCCTCCGCCGCCACGAAGGCACCGGGGAAGGACAGCTGCACCTTGTCGTTGACCTCCCGGAGGAACTCCACCGCCTCCAGGTTCTCGCGGCCGCCGAGCCGGTTGGGCAGCCACTCGCCGGGCTTCCGCGAGTAGTCCAGGTAGAGCATGGAGGCCACGGCGTCCACGCGCAGCCCGTCCACGTGGTACTCGTCCAACCAGTACAGCGCGTTGGCCACGAGGAAGTTGCGGACCTCGTTGCGGCCGAGGTTGAAGATGAGCGTGCCCCAGTCCGGGTGCGCGCCGAGCCGTGGATCCTCGTGCTCGAAGAGCGCCGTGCCGTCGAACCGGGCGAGCCCCGCCGCGTCGCGCGGGAAGTGGCCGGGGACCCAGTCGAGGATCACGCCGATGCCGCGTCCGTGCAGGTGATCCACGAGGTACTTGAAGTCGTCCGGGTGGCCGAAGCGCGCGGTGGGGGCGTAGTAGCCGGTGACCTGGTAGCCCCAGCTCCCGCCGTAGGGGTGCTCCGCCACGGGGAGGAACTCCACGTGCGTGAAGCCCATCCGGGTGGCGTAGTCTCCGAGTTCGTGGGCCAGCTCCCGCCAGGTGAAGGGACGGCTCGCACCGGTCTCCGCGTCCTCGACGACGTGGCGCCAGGAGCCGGGGTGGACCTCGTAGATGCTCACCGGGCGCGACACCGCGGAGGTGTCCCGGCGGCGCTCCATCCAGGCCCCGTCCGTCCAGCGGAAGTGGGCAGGATCGTGCACCACCGAGTGGGTCGAGGGCGGCACCTCGGTCCGGAAGGCGAAGGGATCCGATTTCAGGAAGCGCGGCCCTCCACCCGCCGGGCGCAGCTCGAACTTGTAGCGCGCTCCCTCGGAGAGCTCGGGGACGAAGAGCTCCCAGACGCCCGAAGAGCCCATGGCGCGCATGGGGTGGAGGCGGCCGTCCCACGAGTTGAAGTCCCCCACGACGGACACGCTCGAGGCGGTGGGGGCCCACACGGCGAAGGACACCCCGGACACGCCGAGGCAGTGCGCGGGGTGGGCCCCGAGCTTGTCCCACGGCCGCGCGTGGAGCCCCTCGCCGAAGAGGTGGAGATCCAGGTCCCCGAGCATGGGGGGGAAGGCAAACGCATCCCGCACCGTGAAGACGCGGTTGCCGGGGTAGGCCACCTCCAGCAGGTAGCGGAGCGGGAGCGGCGCCTGCGGGATGCGCCCTTCGAAGAGGCCGGGACGGCGCTGGAGCAGCGGGTGGCGGGCCCCGTCCTCCAGGACGCAGTCCACCGACACCGCGTCCGGACGCCAGCACCGCACCACCAGGGAGGCACCGTCCGGGTGCACGCCGAGCAGTGCGTGCGGATCCCGGAGCGTCAGCGAGGCGAGGCGGTCGGCGGCGTCGTCGAAGGAGATCATGGGGGCAGGGGCTCGGGGGCGAGCAGGTCCGCGGCGGGAATGTGGACCCACGACGGGCGGTGCTGGAGTTCGTACCGCAGTTCGTACAACAGCTTCTCGAACTCGAGCGAGTCCAACAGCACGTCGAACGCGGGCCCCTCCGGTACGAGGCCGGAGCCGGACATGGCCCCGCGGTAGCCGTGGAGCAGCGATTCCCGAAGGGGTCTCACGCGCGGGTGGCCCGGCTCGCCTCCCGGTGCCACCGCGTCCGCGTAGGCGAGGCTCCGGGTGAGACCGGCCAGGTCCCGGAGCGGCGAGTGGCGTTCGCGGCGGCGGGCGAGTGGACGCGCGGGCTCTCCCTCGAAGTCGAAGAAGAACCAGTCCCCGCGCCGCGCCAGCACCTGGCCCAGGTGGAGATCGCCGTGGATGCGCTGCGCGCAGCCGCCCGCTTGCAGGTGCGCGAGCTGGGCGAGCCGCTCGACCTGGTGCTGCTCGAAGTCCGCGGGCAGTTGCAGCCTGTGGGCGCCGAGCGCGAGCGTGACCCCGAACTCGCCGATGATGCTCGCGCTCAGCCCCTGGAGATCCGAGGGGAGCAGCGGCTCGGGCTGGAAGGCAGGGGTGTGCGGCCGCGCGAGCGCGAGGTGCAGCTGCGCAAGCCGCCGCCCGAGCCGCTCCAGGTCCGCGCGCAGCACCGGGTGGTGCTCCCGTCCGTCCCTCAGCGCCTGCACGACGAACTGCCACCCGTCCTCCGCGTCCGGCAGGAACCGGTGCAGCACGGCGAGCGTCGTCCCGGAAGGGCCCTCCAGCTGGAGCGCCCCGAGCAGCGGCGGGGCCCAGGCGAAGCGCTCCGCCGCGAGCAGGCGGCCGATCTCGTACTCGGGGTGCAGCCCCGGCTCCACGCGCCGGAGCAGCTTCAGGATGGCGCGGTCCGCGAACACGAGGGACGTGTTGCTCTGCTCTCCGCCGAGCCTCCGCACGTCCGGCGCGAGCGGGAGCTCCGACACCTCTTCACGCCCCTCGAGGATGAGCTCGCCCCGCAGCGGCATCTGCGGGAGCGGGAGGTGGCGCTCGCCGCGGATGACGTCCAGCAGCGCGCGCGCGAAGGCGTCGTCCCGGAGTGCATCCACCACGGGGCCGTCGTCCATCCCGGAGAGGGTGAGCAGGTAGTGCTCCGGGCTCGCCTCCGCGTAACGCACCTCGGCGAGCGACAGGTGGAACCGCTCCAGCCCCTCGCCCGGGATCGTCACGTCCGTCCCCGGCGAGACGCCTGTCACCGTCCGCGACTTGCCGCCGAACCACCGCTGCTGCTCGAGGTAGTGCTGGAGCTTCATCCGCCGCCCTCCTCCAACCGGAACCAGTAGAAGCCGTAGGGCCCGAGCTGCACCGGCCACGGCGCATCCCCCACGCAGGGGAACGGCGTGTTGCCAATGAGCTCCACCGGCGTGAGCCCGGCGAGCTCGCCCAGCGGCAGGGCCGCGGGCTGTGCGTGGCGGGACAGGTTGCAGACCACGAGCAGCCGCTCGCGCCCGCGCCGCCGCTCGAAGCAGAGCACCTTGGGGTTGTCCGCGGGGTGGAAGTGCAGCGAGCCCAGCGCGAACGCGGGAAAACGCTGCCGCACGCGGACCAGGCGCTTCACCCACTGCAGCAGCGAGGAGCGCGTGCGCAGCTGCGCCTCCACGTTGATGGCGTCTGCGCCGAAGACGGGGTCGGCGATCACCGGGAAGTAGAGCGCCGCGGCGTCCGCGCGGCTGAAGCCCGCGTTCCGGTCCAGGCTCCACTGCATGGGGGTGCGGACGCCGTTGCGGTCACCGAGGTAGACGTTGTCGCCCATCCCCAGCTCGTCGCCGTAGTAGAGGACCGGCGTGCCCGGCAGGCTGAAGAGCAGCGAGTGCAGCAGCTCGATCCGCCGCCGCCCGTTCTCCACGAGTGGCGCGAGCCGCCGCCGGATGCCGAGGTTGAGCCGCATCCGGCGGTCCCTCGCGTACTCGCGGTACATGTAGTCCCGCTCCTCGTCCGTCACCATCTCCAGCGTCAGCTCGTCGTGGTTGCGGAGGAACAGCGCCCACTGGCACCCCGCGGGGAGATCGGGCGTCTGCTGCAGGATGTCCACGATGGGGCGCCGGTCCTCGCGGCGGATGGCCATGAAGAGGCGCGGCATGAGCGGGAAGTGGAACCCCATGTGGAACTCGTCCCCCTCGCCGAAGTACTTGCGCACGTCCGCGGGCCACTGGTTGGCCTCGGCGAGCAGCATCCGGTCCGAGTACGACGCGTCGATCTCCGCGCGGAGTTCCTTCAGCCAGGCGTGCGTCTCGGGGAGGTTCTCGCAGGAGGTTCCCTCGCGCTCGAAGAGGTAGGGCGCGGCGTCCACGCGGAAGCCGTCCACGCCCAGGTCCAGCCAGAACTTCATGACGCGGACCATCTCCGCGCGGACCTCGGGGTGATCGAAGTTGAGATCAGGCTGGTGGGAGAAGAAGCGGTGCCAGAAGTAGCGGCGCGCCACGGGATCCCACGTCCAGTTGGATCTCTCGGTGTCCGAGAAGATCACCCGCACGCCGCGGTAGCGGTCGTCCGTGTCGCTCCACACGTACCAGTCGTGGCGCGGGCCGAGCGGATCCGCGCGGGCCTCCTGGAACCAGGGGTGCTGGTCCGAGGTGTGGTTGATGACCAGCTCGGTGACCACGCGGATGCCGCGCCGGTGGGCCTCCTCCACGAGGCGGGCAAAATCGTCCAACGTGCCGTAGTCCGGGTGGATGCCGTAGTAGTCGGCGATGTCATACCCGTCGTCCCGGAGCGGGGAGGGGTACATGGGGAGCAGCCAGAGGCAGGTGATCCCCAGGTCCTGCAGGTACGGCAGCTTGTCGACGAGGCCGGGGAGATCCCCTATCCCGTCCGCGTTGGAGTCGTGGAATGCGCGGACGTGGAGTTCGTAGATGAGGGCGGTCTGGTACCAGCGCGGCATGTCCATGGCGCTCAGGCGAAGTACTCGTAGGCATGCTCGTCGCGCGGGGGCGGGGTGACGGCCCACGCGGCGACCGGCGACTCGGGCGAGAGCGACACGTCCAACGCCCCGGGGGTGAGCAGGTGGCGCCGTCCCCCCATGAGATCCACCGCCTCCACCGGCCTGCGGCCCGCCGGAGGCAGCAGCTCCGCGGGGAGCGTGACGTGGGCCGAGTGGGGGGCGTAGGGGTCCAGCGAGACGGCCACGAGCACCTGGTCCCGGCGCGCGTCGTCCCACCGCCACCACGCGAGCAGGAACGGGGAGTCGGTGTCCAGGAATTGGATGTTCCTGCTGCGCAGCGCCGGGTGGGTGCGGCGCAGGGCGTTGAGCCGCGCCACGAAGTGGCGGATGTGGCCGGGGCGCTCGTTCGGCCGGTGGACCAGCTGGTACTTCTCGCTGTCCAGGTACTCCTCGCCGTGCAGCGCGCGCGCCTCGCACAGTTCGTACCCCGCGTAGATCCCGTAGACCGGGGAGGCGAGCGCGGCCAACGCGAGCCTCTGCCGGAACGCGGCCGGTCCGCCGCGCTGCAGGTGCTCCGGGAGGATGTCCGGCGTGTTCGGCCAGAGGTTGCCGCAGAAGAAGTCCGAGACCGGGGGCCGCGAGATCTCCTCGAGGTAGGCGCGCAGTTCGTCGCGGCCGGTCCTCCAGGTGAAGTAGGTGTAGGACTGGTGGAAGCCGCGGCGCGCGAGCCCGTACATGATCTCCGGGCGGGTGAAGGCCTCGGACAGGAACACCACCTCGGGGTGCTCTCGCTGGAAGCGCGCGAGGAACCACTCCCAGAAGGGCAACGGCTTGGTGTGCGGGTTGTCCACGCGGAAGAGGGACACGCCCCGGTCCACCCACGTGCACGTGACCTCGTACAGCGCGTCCCAGAGCGCGGCGCGGTCCGGCCCGAGCCAGTCGAAGTTGACCACGTCGTCGTAGCGCTTGGGCGGGTTCTCGGCCGTCTTCAGCGTCCCGTCCGGACGGTGCTGGAACCAGGCAGGGTGCGTGCGGATCCACGGGTGATCCGGCGAGCACTGGAACGTGAGATCGAGCGCGATCTCGAGCCCGGACTTCCGCGCCGCGGCCACGAAGGCCGCGAAGTCGCCGAGCGTGCCCAGTTGCGGGTGGACGGCGTCGTGGCCCCCTTCCTCCGCGCCGATGGCCCACGGGCTGCCCACGTCTCCGGGCGCAGCGTGCGGCGAGTTGTTGCGCCCCTTTCGTCCCGTGCGCCCAATGGGGTGGATGGGCGGCAGGTACACCACGTCGAAGCCCATGGCCGCGATCTCCGGGAGCAGGGCCGCGGCGGTGGCGAAGGTGCCGTGCTGGTCCGGTCCGCCCGTGGAGCGCGGGAAGAACTCGTACCAGGCGCCCTCCTCGGCGCGCGGCCGGCTCGCGAGCAGGCGCACGGGGCGGGCAGTGCTCGAGAGGTGTCGGTCCGGTGTCGCCTCCGCGTCCGAGGCCAGCCCCGGCGAGAGCGCGCGGTCCAGCGCGGGCTCCCCGCCCTGGCGCAGCACGCGCGCGTGCTCGGCCAGGCGCGCGGCGAGCGACGCGTCCGCGCGCGCGGCGATCTCCTCGAGCAGCGTGGCCCCTTCGCCGAGCTCACCCGAGAGCGCGGACGTCACCGTCCGCTTCCGCCGAAGCTCGTCCTGCCAGGTGGCAAAGCGGCGGGGCCATGCCTCGACCGTCCATTCGTAGAGCCCCGGCGCGGGCGGGATGAACTCGGCCCGCCAGCGGTCGTTCCCGAGGGACGAGAGGGGCAATTCTTGCCACGGCCCCTCCGGGGACACCGGGCGCCAGCGCACCACGCCCGCCACCAGCACGTGGCCCTCCTTCAGGAGGATCGCGTCGAGCTGCGTGGGGACGCCCGCCACCCGGTGAACGGGGAATCCCCCCTCCACCTGCGGCAACAGCCGCTCCACCACCACGCCGCCCACCCTGGTGCCCGGTGTCCCCACGCGCCGTCACGGTGGGGCGCGTGCGGCTCAACGGGAACTGCCGGGCAGGGGAGCGGTGGGGCTACTGGCAGCCGCCTCCCCCGGAGCCGCCGAGCCCGTTGCAGTTGTTGCCGCCGCCCCCGGAGCACTCGTTGTAGGGATCGGTTCCCGCGGGGACGGCCGTGCAGGTGCCCACCGAGCCTGCAATGTGGCACGCCTCGCAGAGGGCCCCGTTGCAGGCGGTGTTGCAGCACACGCCGTCTGCGCAGAAGCCGGAGTTGCAGGCGGTCGCGCCCGCGCAGGCATCCCCCAGCGCGCCCATGGGCTTGCCACTGCCCGTGCCGCCCGCCCCCGTCCCGGATGCATTGGTGGCCGTCACGGACACGCTGTAGGTGACGCCGTTCACCAGTCCCGTGATCTCGCACGTCAGGGTGGCGCTGGTGCAGGTCTGCGTGGTCTGCCCGGCTGCCGTTGCCGTCGCGGTGTAGCCGGTGATCGCGGCGCCCCCGTCCTGGGCTGGGGCCGTCCAGCTCACGGGCAGCTTCCCGGACAGGTTCGAGGTCACGGTCACGCCCGTGGGGGCACCCGGCGCCGTGGCCGGCGTCCCGGAGGACGCGGTGGAGGCCACACCCGTGCCCGCTGCGTTGGTCGCAGTCACCGTCACCGAGTAGGTCACGCCGTTGTTGAGCGTGGAGAGGGTGCAGGACGTGGCGCCGTTGGCCGTGCAGGTGCGGCTCGCATGGCCCAGGGCGGAGGCGGTCGCCGTGTAGGAAGAGACGGACGCTCCGCCTTGCGCAGCGGGGGCCGTCCAGCTCACGGGGAGCTGGCCGTTCTGGAACGACGTCACCGTCACGCCGGTGGGGGCGCCCGGCACCGTGGCGGGCGTTCCCGTGGCGGGCGAGGAGGCGGCGCTCGTTCCCACGCTCGTGCTGGCCGTCACGGTCACGGAGTAGGTGATCCCATTGAGCAGCGAGCCGATGGTGCAGGACGTGGTCCCGGCCGGGATGGTGCACGACGTGGAAGGCTGTCCGCTCGCGGTGGCCGTGGCGGTGTAGCCGACGAGCGCGGGGCCGCCGGTGTTCGAGGGGGCCGTCCAGCTCACGGGGAGCTGGCCGTTCTGGAACGAAGTGACCGTCACGGAGGTGGGAGCGCCCGGCAGGGTCGCGGGCATCCCCGTGACGGCGGGGGCCGAGGCGGCAGAGTTCCCGGCGGCGTTCGTCGCGGTCACGCTCACGCTGTACTGCGCGCCGTTCACCACGGAGCCGATGGTGCAGGTCGTGGCCGGCGGCGTCGCGGTGCAGGTGCGCGTGATCTGTCCGCTCGCGGTGGCGGTGGCCGTGTACCCGGTGATGGCCGCGCCGTTGCTCGCGGGGGCCGTCCAACTCACCGGCAACGTCACGTCCTGCGCCGAGACCACCGTCACCCCGCTCGGGGCATCCGGGACGGCCGCCGGCGTTCCACTGACGCCGGGCGACGACGGGGTGGACGTGCCCACGGCGTTCGTGGCGGTGACGGTCACCGAGTACGTCACGCCGTTCACCAGCGAGCCGATGGTGCAGTTGGTGGTGCTCCCGTTGGCCGTGCAGGTCCGGGTGGTTTCCCCCGAGGCGGTCGCGGTCGCGACGTAGCCCGTGAGGGGCGACCCGTTGTTCGCCGGGGCGGTCCACGAGACCGGCAGCTGGCCGTTCTGGTTGGACGTGACCGACACGCTGGAGGGCGCGGCCGGCGCGGCGGCCGGCGTGGCGCTGGCCGCCGGGGCAGACGCGGAGGAGTTCCCCACGGCGTTGGTGGCGACCACGGAGACGGAGTAGCTCACCCCGTTCACCACGGAGCCAATGGTGCACGTGGTCGCCCCGGCCGCGGCCGTGCAGCTCCTCGACGCCTGGCCACTTGCCGAGGCCGTGGCCGTGTAGCCCGTGATCGGCGAACCCCCGTCGCTCGCGGGCACGGCCCAGGTGACCGGGATCTGCCGGTCGCCGTTCGAGGAGGCCGCCACGCTGGTCGGGGCGCCGGGGGTGCTCGCCGGCGTTGCGCTCGCTGCCGAGGAGGCCGCGCCCGTGCCCGAGGCGTTGGCCGCGGTGACCGTCACGCTGTAGGTGATCCCGTTCACCACGGAGCCCACGGTGCAGGTGGTGGCGGGATGATTGGCCGTGCAGGTCTGCGTGGTCTGCCCCGCCGCCGAGGCCGTGACCGTGTAGGTGGTGAGCGGGGCGCCGCCGTTGTTCGTGGGCGCGGTCCAGGTTGCCGGCAGCACCAGGTTCTGCAGCGAGGTGACGGTGAGCCCGGTGGGGGCGTCCGGGACCGTGGAGGAGGTCCCGGTGACGGCCGTGGAGGCGCTCCCGGTTCCAATGGCGTTCGCAGCGCGCACCGTCACCGAGTAGGTGACCCCGTTGACCGCCGGGGACAGGGTGCACGAGGTGGCAGGCGGCGTGGCCGTGCAGGTCAGCGTCGTCTGTCCGCCGGCCGTCGCGGTGGCCGTGTAGGAGGTCAGCGACAGCCCGCCCGTGTTCGAGAGGGTGCTCCAGGACACGGGCAGTTGGCCATTCGCGTTGGAGGTGACCGACACGCCCGAGGGTGCGCCGGGCGTGGTGGCGGGAAGGCCGGTGACGGACGGGCTGGAGGCCGAGGAGGTACCCGCGGCATTCGTCGCGGTGACGCTGACGGCGTATTGCGCCCCGTTCACCACGCCGCCGAGGGTGCAGGAGGTGTTGGGCGGTGTCGCGGTGCAGGTCTGCGTCGTCTGCCCGGAGGCGGTGGCGGTCGCGGTGTAGAGCGTGATGGACGCGCCGTTGTTGGCCGGGGCGCTCCAGCTCACCGGGAGCTGGACGTCCAGGTTGGAGGTGACCGTCACGCCGGTGGGCGCGTCCGGGACCGCGGCGGGCGTCCCGTTGACGGACGGGGTGGAGGGCGCGCTGGTCCCGATCGCGTTGGTGGCAGTGACGGTGACGGCGTAGGTGATCCCGTTGACCACCGGGGAGATCACACAGGAGGTCCCCGCGGAGGTGCAGCTGCGGCTCACCTGGCCCGCGGCCGTCGCGGTCGCGGTGTAGCTCGCGATGACCGAGCCGTTGGAGGACGGCGCGCTCCAGCCCACCGACAGCTGCGAGTTCTGGTTGGACGTGACGGTGACGCCGGTGGGTGCACCGGGAATGGCAGCGGGGGTGCCCGTCCCTGCAGAGGAAGCGGCAGACGCGCCCACCACGTTCGTCGCCGTCACCGTGACGCTGTACGTGGAACCGTTCGTCACGCCCGTGAGCGTGCAGGTGGTGGCGGGGGGCGTGGCGGTGCACGTGCGCGTGGGCTGGCCGCTGGACGTCCCGGTCACCGTGTAGAGCGTGATGCTGGCGCCACCGTTGCTCGAGGGGGCGGTCCAGGACACCGGCAGCTGCGAGTCCGCGCTCGACGTGACGGACACGCCCGTCGGTGCGCCCGGCACGGTCGCAGGCGTCCCGGAGACGGGGGTCGACGCGGCGCTCGTCCCGGAGGCATTGGTGGCGGTGACCGTCACGGAGTAGGTGACGCCATTCACCACCGAGCCGATGCTGCAGCTGGTGTTGGGCAACGTCGCGGTGCAGGTCTTCGTGGTCTGGCCCGCCGCGGTGGCCGTCGCGGTGAAACCGCTGATGACTGCGCCGCCGTTGTTCGCAGGGGAAGACCAGCTCACCGGGAGCGAGGCGTTCTGGTTCGAGGTGACGCTGACGCCGGTGGGGGCATCCGGGGGAGTGGAAGCCGTGCCGGTGGCCGCGCCGGACGCGGCGCTGCTGCCCAGCGCGTTCGTCGCCTTCACCGTCACCGTGTACACCACGCCGTTGACGATCCCGGTGAGCGTGCAGCTCGTCCCCGCGGAGGTGCAGGTGCGCGTCGTCTGGCCGGACGCCGTGGCCGTCACGACGTAGCCCGTGAGGGGAGAACCGCCCGTGCTGGAGGGGGCCGCCCAGGTGACGGGCAGCTGGCTGTCCTGGTTGGACTGGACGGTGACGGCGGTCGGTGCGCTCGGCACCGTGGCAGGCGTGCCCGCCACCGCCGGGGACGAGGCAGGCCCGGTCCCGACGTCGTTGGAGGCGGTGACCGTCACCGAGTACGTGTCGCCGTTCGTCACGGCCTGGATGGTGCACGAGGTGGCAGGGGCCGTGGCGGTGCAGGAACGCGGGCTTTTCCCCGGAGTACTTGCCGTCGCGGTGTAGCCGGTGATCGCAGAGCCATTGGCCGCGGGGGCGGTCCAGCTCACCGGCAGCTGCGTATTGACGTTGGACGTGACGATCACCCCCGTGGGGGCCGCGGGCACAGCCGCCGGGACGCAGGCGGTGGCCTTGCAGTACGAGCCCGCCTTGCAGTCCCCGTCCGCGCTGCAGGTGCCGAGGCACGAGGCAGCGACGCCGCTGCAGGTGTACGCCCCGCAGTCCCCCGCGGGATCCGTCTGGGCCGAGGCGTTGGTGCACGTGCCCTCGGCGCCGGGCAGGTTGCAGGCCTGGCAGTCCCCGGTGCAGCCCTGGTTGCAGCACACGCCGTCCGCGCAGGCATTGGACTGGCACTCGCCGTTGTTGGCGCAGCCGACGCCCCTCGCCCTGAAGCAGGTCGCGGAGCCGCTGCAGGTGGTGTCGTCCGCGCACTCGCTCGCCGGGTCCTGGTACGCGGGCACGTTGGTGCAGGTGCCCGTGGAGCCGGCAATGTTGCAGGCGCGGCAGGTGCCGGTGCAGGTGGAGTCACAGCAGACGCCGTCCGCGCAGAAGCCCGAGACGCACTGGTTGGCAGCGGTGCAGGAAGCGGCCGGCTGCTTCTTCGGGGTGCACGTCCCGGCGTTGCAGTAGTGGCCCTCCTTGCAGTGGCTGTCAGCCCCGCACGCGACGTAGCAGGCAGCGTTGCCGCTGCACTGCAGCAGCCCGCACTCGGAGGCGGGGTCCGTGTTGACCGGAATGGACGCGCAGGTGCCGGTGCTGCCGGCCAGGTCGCACGCCTGGCACGTCCCGTTGCACGCCACGTTGCAACACACCCCGTCGGTGCAGAAGCCGGAGAGGCACTGGTTGGCTGCGGTGCAGGGGGTGCCCGGCGCCTTCCTCTGGATGCAGGCCCCGGCGCTGCAGTAGCTCCCCGTCTTGCAGTCCGAGTCCGTGGTGCAGGCCGCGAGGCACGCGCCGGCCCCGTCGCAGAAACCGCCGCCGCACTCGCTGGCGGGATCCGTCAGGCGCGCGTGCGAGGTGCAGGTGCCCTCCTTGCCGGCCACGTTGCAGGCCCGGCACGTCCCGGAGCAGCCCCCGTCGCAGCAGACCCCGTCGCGGCAGAAGCCCGACAGGCACGTCCCGTCCTGCGTGCAGCTGGCCCCGAGCGGGCTCTTCGGAACGCACGCGCGGTTGGGGGGGCCGGAGCAGTAGGCGGTGGCCTTGCAGTCGGCGGAGGTGGCGCACAGGCCGTAGCAGGCCCCGGCGCCGTTGCACTGGAACGCGCCGCAGTCGCCGCCGAAGTCGGTCTTGTCCGGGGAGGGGATGCACTGGCCCGCGAAGTTGGGGACGTTGCACGCCTCGCAGGTGCTGTTGCACGCCTTGTTGCAGCAGAAACCGTCCACGCAGAACCCGCTCTGGCACAGGCGGTCCTGGTCACAGGCCTCGCCCTGGGAACGCCTCGGCCGGCACTCCCCGGCGACGCAGGCGTGGTCCCCCCGGCAGTCGGCGTCCGCGTTGCAGGAGGCCGCGCACAGTCCGCGGTCTCCACTGCAGAAGTAGGGGGCGCACTCGCCGGCGGGATCCTCGAGCACCGGCACCGGCGAGCACGTGCCCTCGGCGCCCGGCACGTCGCACGCCTCGCACGTCCCGTCGCACTTCGAACCGCAGCACACGCCGTCCACGCAGAACCCGGACTGGCACTCGGCGGCGACCGTGCACGCCGCACCCGCCCCGCGGAAGCACGCGCCGTTGCCGTTGCAGGTGAGCGCACCCGCACACTCGTTCGTCGGGTCCGTGGACGGGGGCACGTAGGCGCACGTCCCTTCCTTGCCCACGACGTTGCAGGCCTCGCAGGTGCCGGCGCAGGCGGTGCCGCAGCAGACGTTGTCCACGCAGAACCCGGACTCGCAGTCCGCGTTGCCAATGCAGGTGGCCCCGTCCGGCCGGTAGCAGACCCCGGTGCCGTTGCAGGAGAGCGGGCCAGCGCACTCGTCCGACGGGTCCGCGTGGGCCGGGATGGGACGGCAGGTGCCGCGGTCGTTGCCCAGGTTGCACGCCTCGCACGACCCCGCGCAGGCCCCGTTGCAGCAGACGCCGTCCACGCAGAAGCCGGTCTGGCAGTCAGCTGCCGTGCTGCACAGTCCTCCCAGCCCGGTGTAGCAGCCGCGCTGGCCGTTGCAGGTCAGCTCGTCGAGGCACTCGTCCAGCGGATCGGTCTGCGCCACGAGCGGAGCACAGGTCCCGAGCCCGCCGGGCAGGTTGCAGGCCTCGCACGTCCCGGTGCACGCGGTGTCGCAGCAGACGTCGTCCGCGCAGTGGTTCGTCAGGCAGGTCCGGTCCTCCGTGCAGCCCAGCCCCGGACCGGTGCGGGGATCACAGCTGCCGGCGTCGCACCAGTGGGTGTCGTTGCAGTCGGAATCCAGCGCGCACAGCGAGAGGCAGGCAGGGGTGACGCCGCTGCAGTCGAGCACGCCGCAGTGGTCCAGGGGATCCTGGCCCGTGGGAACGGTGCGGCAGGTGCCGGCGCCGCCATCCAGCGCGCAATACTCACACGTGCCCACGCACGCGCGGTCGCAGCACACGCCGTCCGAGCAGACGCCGCTCGCGCAGCTGCGGGGCGAGTCGCACGGGGTCCCGGCGGGGGCCTCGGGGATGCACGTCCCGCCGTCGAGGTAAGTGCCGGCGGCGCAGGGGCTGCAGGCGCCGCGAACGCAGCGCTCGTCCGGTCCGCACCGGAGGCTGTAGCAGGAGGCCTCGACGCAGCGGTCGTCCTCGCACACGCGCCCGTCGCGGCACGTCCCGGCGTCACAGCCCACCGGCGCACAGGTGCCGCGGGCGCACGCCAGTCCCTCTGCGCACAGGAAGTCCTTGCACGCGGCGTCCTCGCACCGCACGCCGTCCACGCAGTAGGCGTTCTCGGGGCAGGCGAGGCGCGGG
>JBDLRJ010000091.1:0-3767 GCA_039800145.1 Pseudomonadota bacterium
CGCTCGCTGTACAACACGCCCAACACCTTCGGCATCTACCTGGTGCGCAACGTGCTCGCGTGGCTGGAGGCGCAGGGCGGGCTGGACGAGATGGAGCGCCGCAACCGCGCCAAGGCGGCCGCCGTGTACGCCGCGGTGGACGGCTCGGGCGGGTTCTACCGGTGCCCGGTGGAGCGGACCGCGCGCTCGGTGATGAACCCCGTCTTCCGGCTCTCGTCCGAGGCGCTCGAGGAGCGGTTCGTGAAGGAGGCGAAGGCGGCGGGGATGGTGGGCCTGAAGGGACACCGGGTCGTGGGCGGCATCCGCGCCTCGCTCTACAACGCGGTGTCCGAGGCGGACGCGAAGGTGCTCGCGGACTTCATGGACGATTTTGCACGACGGCTCGGCTGACGGCCTGGCCGGGGAAGGACTTCGCGGACGCGCTGTTCTCCGCCTGGCCCGGGGCTGAACCCGTGGACCGCCCCCTAGAGGGGGGAATGCTCAACCGTTTGCGCTGGGCCGTTGACCGCGGGCCGAGGGGCGGGTACGCGTCCGCGCCCATGAAAAAGCTCCTCGCGCCGTCCCTGCTGCTCGTCGCCGCCTGCAAGACCGCCGCTCCCGTGCCCGAGGCACAGGTGACGGCGGTGCTGCCGCCCGCGCCCGTCCACGTCGCCGCGGAGGCGCGGACGTGGAAGTACGAGGGGCCCATGCCGACCGGCCTAGACGAGGCGGCGCTCGACGCGTCCGCCAGCCCCTGCGACGACTTCTACCAGTACGCCTGCGGCGGCTGGATGAAGGCCACGGAGATCCCCTCCGACCGCGCCCGCTACTCCCGCGGCTTCGACACCATCAGCGACCAGAACGAGCTGACCCTGCGCGCGCTGCTCGAGGAGCTGGCGGGGAACCCGAAGGGCAGCAAGGTGCCGCACGCCCAGGCGCTCGGGGACTTCTGGGCCAGCTGCATGGACGAGTCGAGGCTCGAGGGGGCGGACAAGGAGCTGAAGGCCTTCCTCGGCAAGCACGCGGTGAAGAAGTCCTCGGACGTGCCGCGCGTGGTGGGGAAGCTGCACAAGGCCGGCATCGGCGTGCTGCTCAACTTCGGCTCGAGCCAGGACCTGAAGCAGTCGTCCCAGGTGATCGGCTGGCTGGACCAGGGCGGCACCGGGCTCCCGGACCGCGACTACTACCTGGCCGCCGAGGGGAAGATGAAGGAGGTGCGGGACGCCTACGCCGCGCACGTGGCGCGCGTGTTCGAGCTTCTCGGCCGCAAGAAGGAGCAGGCCCAGGCGGCCTCTGACCGGGTGCTCGCGCTCGAGCTTCGGCTGGCGAAGGCGTCGTTGGACAAAGTTGCGCGCCGCGAGCCGAAGAACCTGGACCACCGCCTGGAGCTGGAGGGGCTGGTGAAGGAGGCCCCCGGCTACGACTGGGCCACCACCCTCAAGGAGATGGGGGCAGGCGGTGTGAAGGCGATCAACGTGGCGCACGTGCCGTTCGCGAAGGAGCTCGAGGCGCTGGTGAAGGACGCCTCGGTCACGCCCGACACGTGGAACGACTACTTCACCTACCACGTGGTCCGCTCCACCTCCCCGGCGCTCCCGAAGCGCTTCCAGGAGGAGGCCTTCAAGATGGCCCAGGTGATGGGCGGCGCGAAGGAGGACCAGCCGCGCTGGAAGAAGTGCGTGGACTTCGCGGACGGGGCCCTGGGCGAGGCGCTCGCGGTCGCCTACGTGGAGAAGACGTTCGGCGCAGACGGTAAGGCCACCACCTCCGAGATGGTGACGGCGCTGGAGTCCGCGTTCGAGAACAACCTCTCCCAGCTCTCGTGGATGGACGAGGAGACGAAGAAGGCCGCCGGGGAGAAGTTGCACAAGATCGCGAACAAGATCGGCTACCCGGACAGGTGGCGCAGCTACGCCGGGCTGAAGATCGACCGCGCGTCCTTCTTCAAGAACGTGCTGGCGAGCGGAGAGTTCGAAGGGGCGAGGGACCTCGCGAAGATCGGCAAGCCGGTGGACAGGTCCGAGTGGCACATGACGCCGCCCACGGTGAACGCGTACTACAACCCGGGGCTCAACGAGATCGTCTTCCCCGCGGGCATCCTCCAGCCGCCGTTCTTCAACCGCGCGGCCAGCATCCCGGTGAACTTCGGGGCCATGGGGATGGTGGTGGGCCACGAGATCACCCACGGGTTCGACGACGAGGGCCGCCAGTTCGACGGGGACGGGAACCTGCGGGAATGGTGGACCGAGGCCTCGGGCAAGGCCTTCCTCGAGCGCGCCGCCTGCGTGAAGAACCAGTTCGACACCTACGTGGCCATCGAGGACATCAAGCACAACGGCGCGCTCACCCTCGGCGAGAACGTGGCGGACCTGGGCGGGCTCAAGGTGTCCCACGCCGCCATGCGCGCCTGGGTGGCGGCGCACCCCGAGGCGGTGGCGGCCGGCCGGTACGACGCGGACCAGCAGTTCTTCCTCGGGTACGCGCAGTCCTGGTGCTCGAAGTACCGGCCCGAGATGGCCCGCGCCAGGGCCGTCACGGACCCGCACGCCTCCCCGTACTGGCGCGTCAATGGCCCGCTGTCCAACCTCCCCGCGTTCCGCGAGGCCTTCGGCTGCCGCGAGGGGGACAAGATGGTCCGCGCGGGCGCGGACCGCTGCGAGGTCTGGTAGCGCCTTAGAAGAGCGACAGCTGCGGCGGGATCTTCACCGGGCTCCGGAAGGTGGTCTCTCCTCCTTCCGCGCCCGCGTGGTGCGTGCGCAGCCCGAGCCGCTTGCACGTGGCGTCGAAGAGCCGGGACATGGCCTCCGCGTAGGGGCCCTCGCCCGTGCCGCGCACGCCGAAGCGGGAGTCGTACAGCGCCCCGCCCCTCACCTCGCGCACGCGGTGAAGTACCCGCTCGGCGCGCAGCGGGAGCGCCTCCTTCAGCCGGTGCTCGAACACGGCGCGCACCGGGCCCGGCAACCGCAGCATCACCCAGCCGGCGCTCTGTGCCCCGGCCTCCGCCGCCGCCTCGAGCACGCGCGGCATGTCCTCGTCTCCCAGCCCGGGGATGAGCGGGGCCACGTTGACCCCCACCGGGATGCCCGCGGCCGCGAGCCGGCGGATGGTCTCCACGCGCCGTCTCGGGGTGGCCACCAGGGGCTCCACCGCGCGCGCGTGCCCCTCGTCCCAGAACGGGATGGAGACCGTCACGCCCACGCGCGCCACGTCCCGCAGCTGCGCGAGGAGATCCACGTCCCGCTCCACCAGCGGCGCCTTGGTGATGACGTGCAGCGGCTGCCGGTACGCCACGCACACCTCCAGCAGCTGGCGCGTCAGCCGGTAGCTCGCCTCGAGCGGCTGGTAACAGTCCGTGACGCCGGAGAAGACGAGCTGCTCGCCTTTCCACGACGGGCGGTCGAACGCCTCCCGGAGCAGCCGCGCGGCGCGGGGTTTCACCAGGATCTTCCGGTCGAAGTCCGTGCCTGCACCGAAGGACAGGTACTCGTGCGTGGGGCGCGCGTAGCAGTAGGCGCACGCGTGCTGGCAGCCGCGGTAGGGATTCACGCTGTAGCGGAAGCCGATGTCGGGGCTGTCGTTCGACGACAGGATCGACCGCGATGCGTCCTCCCAGACCTCGAGCTGCGCCGGTGGCTCGAGGCCTTCGAGCCAGGTGCGTTCTTCGCTCACGAACGGATTGGGTGGGTTGTCGATGCGGCGGCCGGCTCGTGGTGCGTCGCCGTCCCCGTCGGCGACGTCGGCGACGAGCCGCAGCGATCGCTTGTCCTGAGCGCGGATTCCCATGGCGT
>JBDLRJ010000092.1:0-3306 GCA_039800145.1 Pseudomonadota bacterium
CGATCTCCCCCTGGAACTCGCGCCGAGCACGCTCGTCACGGTGGACGGCGAGCCCACGCCGTGGCCGAAGCACAAGAGCGGGAAGTTCAAGCGGCCCTTCACCGTGAAGCTGCCGAAGGGCGCCCACGAGGTGGAGATCCGGGTGGACGGGTACAGGCCCTGGACCGCCTCCGTGGACGTCGTGGCGGACGAGATCACCGAGGAAGAGGTGGTGCTCGAGCGGCTCCCCGTGAAGGTGGCGGTCACGCTCACCCCGGAGACGGCGGAGGTGAAGCTGGATGGGAAGACCGTGCGCGAGGCCGGTGGCTCGGGGCCGCTCGAACTCCAGCTGCTCGAGGCCGGCAAGCTGGAGGTCTCCGCCCCGGGACATGATCCCCAGTCCATCACCGTCGCGCGCGGAGACGCGGAGACGGGCGTCGCGGTGAAGCTGAAGCCGAGCGCAATTTCATTCAAGGTCAGCTCCGAGCCCGCCGGGGCCGCCGTGTTCGTGGACGGCCGGGACGCGGGCGTGGTGACGCCTGCCTCGCTGACCCTGACCCTGGGGCAGGCCGTGGAACTGCAGCTGCACTGCCACGACGCTGCGCCGGTGCCCCTGCGCGCACCCGCCGCACCGGGCGAGGCGGTGGAGTTGAACGCGGCGCTGAGCCGCCAGCCGAACTGCAAGTAGGGGGAAAAGACATGTCGAACTCGAAGGCGAACGCCCCGGACCCGCTCGAGGGGGCGCCGGCGTGGGCGCGCAAGCTCGCGGAGCGGTACTTCACCCAGACGGTGAGCACGTTCCTGTTGCACGGCGCGGTGCGGGATCTCCAACCGGTGCGCCGCCCCGACGGGCTCGCCTTCCTCCCGCTCAGGGAGTTCCTGGGCGAGGAGCTGTTCGGGGGGAGGGACCACGTCCTCACCTACGACCGCTCTGCCGGCATCCGCGGCTACTCGCGCGAGACGCAGGCGGACCTGCAGCGCACCTTTACCGCGTACGACACGCTGTACGGGACGGACTTCGCGCGCAGCACGCCGCGCGAACCCGGCAAGGCGCTGCAGCTCGTCGAGAACTACCTGCGCACGCGGGTCGCGGACGGAAAGTCCGTGGCGCTTGTCATCGACTTCGCGGAGGCGCTCGCCCCGGCGGGGGAGATGGGCGGGCTGTCCGGCGAGGACCGCTTCGTGCTCGCCACGCTCACCAAGTGGGCGCACGATCCGCAGTTCCTGCGCGGGGATCTCTCCATCGTCCTCGTGGCGGAGAACCTGGCGGAGATGTCCCCGCGGCTCGCCCGGAACCCGTACGTCTCCCTGATCGACCTGCCGCTCCCGGACGAGGCCGAGCGGCTCACCTTCATCGAGACGCGGCTGCGGGGGCAGGACGTGGCGCGCGTCACCGAGATCCCCCCCCACACGCTGGCGCGCATGACCGCCGGCCTGTCCCGCGTCAACCTGGACCGCGTCCTCACCGAGGCCACGGACCGGGGCGTGCGCATCACGCAGGAGGTGCTCAAGGCCAAGAAGAAGGAGCTCATCCAGGCGGAGGCGCACGGGCTGCTGGAGTTCATCGAGCCGCCGTTCAACTTGGACACCGTGGCCGGCCACGGTGGCGCGAAGAAGATGCTGAAGGCCACCGCCGCGGCCCTGAAGGCAGGGCACCAGGGCGTGGTCCCCATGGGCTACCTCGTCAGCGGCCCGGTGGGCACGGGGAAGACGTTCATGGTCACCTGCTTCGCCGGCGAGCTGGGCATCCCGTGCGTGAAGTTCCTCAACTTCCGCAGCCAGTGGCAGGGCGTGACGGAGGCGAACCTCGAGAAGATCTTCAACCTGCTCAAGGCCCTCTGGCCGGTGGCGGTGATGGTGGACGAGGCCGACACCATGCTCGGCAACCGCAGCTCCGGCGGGGACAGCGGCACCTCCGCCCGAGTATTCGGCTCCATTGCCAGCTTCATGGGCAACACCGAGTACCGCGGGAAGATCCTCTGGTTCCTCCTCACCGCCCGGCCGGATCTCCTCCCCATCGACCTCAAGCGACAGGGACGCGCGGAGGAGCACCTCGCGCTCTTCTACCCGCAGGAGGACGCCGAGCGGGAGGAGCTGTTCCGCACCCTGTGCCGGAAGGTCAAGGTGGAGGTGGACGTCCCTGCCTTCGCGCCGCTGCTGGATGAGCGTGGCCGGCAGTTCTCCGGGGCGGACATCGAGGCGGTGCTGGTGCGCTCCCGTTTCCGCGCCCTCCTGGACGGGCGCACGAAGGTGAACGCCGACGATCTCAAGGCGGTGCTCGCGGACTTCCTGCCGCCCAGCTACCCGCTGGAGATCGAGCTCCAGAACCTGGTCGCGGTGCAGGAATGCACCAGCCGGGAGCTTCTGCCCGCGGCCTTCCGGGACCTCCGGAGAGACGAGATCTCTGCCCGGGTCTCAGAGCTCAAGGCGCTGCTGCGCGAGGCGTAGGTCCGTGTAGGCCGGGGTCGTGCATTTCCCTCCGAGTCGTGGCCACGTCCTTGACGCTACAGGCATGCAGGAGCAGGCTCCGGCCCGTCGTACTTAAGAATTCACTCACCCGTGACGAAGAGGCGTGGGGCCCGGCCGTTCGGTCAGCGCCCGACGTGTCATTCCACTCAACCTGCAGTGAACCCCTCGAAGAGGTCATCTCGATGAATCGAACTCCGAAGAAGAAGCAGAACGGTCGGTGGCTGGTGGGCGCAATCGCCGGCGCCTCCCTTGCCCTCGGCTGTGGTGGCCCGCAGTCCTTCGAGGGAGGCTCTCCCCTGGAGCCGCGCTCGGCGGACAACGACGGCATCACGGAACTGACCCAGCCGCTGGACGCCGTGGGCGCCAACGACTGCATCTTCTACTCGGTCGCCGCGGCGCCGGCCATCAAGGGCCAGGTCGACCTGACGATCGGCTCGGGCAAGACGTACGTGCTCTCCAAGCACGCCCTCAACGGCAACCTGCTCGTCAACAACCTCGAGATCGTCTGCAAGTACGGGTCGTCGACGGGCACGGCTGCCGCCGTGAAGACCGCGGACATCAAGGCCATCAACGTCGTGGGGGCTGGCGGCGCCGAGACGTTGATCCTGGACTTCGCCAACGGCTCGTTCAGCCCGGCCTCCACCGCCACCACGGGGAGCGGAATCGCGATCGATGGCGCGGTGGAGACCCTCAAGGTCCGCACCACGTCCGCGGCAGACAAGGTCGCATTCGGCCGTGACTCGGGTGGCGTGCGCTACGTCGACTTCGACGGCAAGGCCCCCGGCGACATCAAGTACACGGGCAACGGCCCGGCGACCACCGTGAACCTCGGCGGCGGCGCGGACACGTTTGACGCCA
>JBDLRJ010000093.1:0-12363 GCA_039800145.1 Pseudomonadota bacterium
CTCGCGCAGCTGTCCACGGCAGCGTTCGGGCCGCGGCAGGCGTTTCCGCTGTCCGGCACGCCCGGGGATCCGTCCGGCATCTCGGTGAAGGTCAACGGCCAGCCGGTGGTGGGGGGGTGGCACTACGACGCGGGTACCCGGTCCGTGGTGTTCGATCTCGCCTCGGCGCCCTCCGCCGGTGAGCTGGTGGAGGTGACGTACCCGCTGGGCTGCCAGGCGACCGTGGCTCAACCGTAGAACGCCGCGAGGACGAGGGCGGCGACGATGAAGAGCGCCGTGCCTGCGAATCCCGCAGGGCCCGGGAAGAGCGCCAGGGGGACGAGGCCGGCCAGGAGGGCCCCGAGCGCCGCCCACGCGCCCACGTGGGTGCCGAGGAAGTGCCAGGGCGCTCGGGGGGGATTCGCCTCCCTCGCCGCGCGCTTCGCCTCCTCTGCCCGGAGTTTCGGGAGCACCGGGTCCTCCGGGAGGACCAGGAGGTAGTTGTTTCCGTCCGACTCCTCCTGCTCGAGCAGCACCTCCCCGCACGTCTTGCACTTCCAGCTCACCTTCGAGTGGACGGGGGAGTGGGAGCGGTCCGAGCGCTCGGAGCTGAACAGGAGCAGGATGTGCTGGGCACCGCACGCTGCGCAGGTGCGGGGCCCCTCGTACAGGGCCATGGCCGGACCTTAGCCCGCCGCGAGGCCCGACCGCCCGGTCACGGCAGCAGCGCCCGCAGCCTCGGCGCGAGCCGCTCGGCGACCCTTGGCAGATCGTGCGGCTCCTTGACCGGCTCGAAGCGGCTCCGCTCCGGAGGGTCCCTCGGGACCTCGAGGAACACCACCGGCAGCACCGGCTTCCCGGCCGCGTCCACGACGCTCGAGGCCTCTGCGGTCACCTGCTCGAGCTGGAACACCTCGTGCGCGTCCACCTTCTTCTTCACCACGCGCCACGGCACCTGCACGTCCGTGCCCAGCAGCGCCTCGAGCGAGAAGGTGATGTTGTTGGTGGAGATGGTGGCGTGCTTCGTGGCATCCACCTTCTCCACGAGCTGCAGCACGCCGCCCACGCGCAGCGGCGCCGCCCCGGCATCCAGGGTCCCGGAGCTGTTCTTCCGCGGGCAGAGCTCCACCGTCATGGGGCGGCCGAGCAGCACGTGCAGGCCGATCACCACGGGGTCCACCGTGGCTGCAAGATTGTCCACGTTCGAGAAGTAGACGTGCCGGACGCCCCGCGCGGCGAGCACCGGCCCCACCGTGGTGCGCAGGGCGCGGAAGAAGTCCCCGTGTCCGGCGGGGGCGAAGGAGCGCTCGCCGGTCTCGTCGCGGTACTCGGTCCAGTCCCCGTTGAGCCGCGGGAAGATCCGCTGGCGGAACAGGTACACCTCCGGCGTGCCCACCGGCGCCGGTGCCCCATCCCCGAGGACCGCGAAGGACACGCCCCGGGCCGTCAACGACGCGGCGATGTCGTCGTGCGTGAGCGTGGACGTCATCAGCGCCAGCGGGACGGGCTTGCCCCACGTCCGCGCCGCGGCCCGCGCGTCCGCGAGCTTGTAGTCCAGGAAGGTGTGCTGCCCGAGCACCGGGACCAATCCCTTCACGCCCCCGCCGAAGCGCGTGCCCGCGCCGCCCGCCACCACGACGGCAGCAACCTCCCCGCGCCGCAGCGCCGCTTCTCCCGCGGCCTTCGCCTCGGCGTGTCTCGCCGTCCCCGCCTCCGGCAACGGCTGGATGTCCCCGGCCGACGGCGGCGCCACGTCTCCACGCGGCGCGTCCACCGTCTCCCGGAGATCCCCCCGGCGAAGACGTCCCACGAGCTCCTCGAACGCAGCAGGATCGAACCCGATGTCGGCCATGGCGCGGCATGAGACACGAAAGCCCCGCCCGTGCCAACGTCCGTCCGCGCCATGTCTCCCGACTGTCCAGCGTGCGAAATCGTCCGCGGCAACCGTTCTCCCACCGGGGGCGTGCTGCTGCGCGAACAGGGCTTCGTGCTCCACGCCGTGGACGGCCCCACGCCCGTCCCCGGCTGGATGGTCCTCACCGCCGAGCGCTGCACGCGGGCCGTCTACACGCTGGACGAGGTGGAACTCACCGCACTGCTCCCGCTCGCAGCGCGGATCATGCGCCTGCAGCGCGAACGGCTCGGGGCCGAACACGTCTACCTGTTCGCCATCGGAGACGTCCTGCGGCACTGCCACGTGCACCTGGTTCCCCGCTACGCCGACACGCCGGGCCACCTGCGCGGCCGGGGTGTGTTCGACGCCCGACCCGAGGAGCAGCTGCCCCCCGAGGCCGTTGCCGCCGCGTGCCGGACGTTGCAAGCGGGACTGGGCCTGACAGCGCCCTCGGATCCCCGGTAGAACCCTGCCGCTCCGCGCTTCCATGCGCGGACCAGGGACGGGAACACGTGAACAAGTTGAGCCGTCAGGCGTGGGTGACGCTCGCGGTGGTTGCGGGCGTGGTGGTGGGCTGCGTCAAGCTGACCGGCGGGGAGACGCCCCCGGCCAACGGTGGGCCGGCGTCGGGGCAGCAGCTCCAGCCGCTCCCCCCACCGCCGCCGCTGGACGTGGCCCGCGAACCGCTGCCCGGCGGAAACGGCCAGCTCGCCGTCGTGGCCTCGCGGCCGCTGGGCGCCGCGGACGGCGACGTGCGTCCCACGATCACCTTCAGCGCGCCCGTGGTGACGCTGCAGATGATCGAGTCCGAGGGCGCGCGCGCACCCGTGGCGCGCATCAGCCCCGCGGTGGAGGGGGAGTGGCGCTGGCTCGGCTCGGCCTCCGCCGAGTTCATCCCCGCGCGCTCCTTCCCGCTCTCCTCCACCTTCACCGTCACCGTGGACGCGGGCCTCAAGGCCCTCGACGGCTCCGCGCTGGAGACGCCCCACGCCTTCACCTTCACCACCTCGCGGCTCACGCTCCAGTCCTCGGAGCCCGCGGACGGCGACCGCTGGCTCACGCCCGAGACGAAGTTCTCGCTGGTCTTCGACCAGCCGGTGAAGGACGCGGAGCTGATCGCCGGGGCGAGGCTCGAGGTGCAGGGCGAGTCCGCGCCCGTGCCGCTGAAGTTGATCGAGCGCGTGTCGCTCGCCGAGGAGCGCGAGCGGCTCGAGGCGGAGGAGCGCAAGAAGCGGGGCCTGCCCCCGCTGCCGCCGCGGGCGGCCCGGGACGCGGAGCGCGCCACGGACGTGCAGACCCGCTACGTGCTGCAGCCCGCGCGCCCGCTCCCGTTGGACCGCGCGGTGACACTCACGCTCGCCCCGACCCTGCACGGCGAGCAGGGGACGCTGCCCTGGGAGCAGGGTCGCACGCTGTCCTTCCGCACCTACGGCAAGCCCCGCGTCCTGTCCGCGCGCCTGTGCGCTCCCGGCGTGGAGCGCTGCACGCGCGGGCCGCTGGTGCTGGAGACCTCCAACGTCCTGGATGTCTCCACGCTCTCGGGCCTGCTGCAGGTGAAGCCGGAGGTGGCGTTGGATCTCGAGTCCGCGTCCGCGTACCTGGGCTGGGCGTTCAACGCCGGGGAGCGGATGCCGCGCGCCGTCATTCCCGGCCGCTTCAAGCCGGGCACCGCGTACGAGGTGACGCTCGCCCCCGGCGCGAAGGACGTCCACGGCCAGGCGCTCCCGGCCTTCACCGCGAAGCTGCGCACGGATGATCTCGCGCCTTCCTTCTCCCCCGGTCCCACGCAGGCGCTCATCGAAGCGGGCGGCAGTGCGCGGCTCCCCGTGGAGGTGGCGAACCTTTCGAAGCTCGAGGTGCAGCTCTGGAAGGCCACGCCCGAGGAGATGGCGCAGATGCTCTTCGCCCCCTGGGACGACCGCGGCGGCCCCCGCAACCGCCGCAAGCCGGACGTCTCTCGCCCCGAGGCGCTGACCTACCCGCGCAACGAGTCCCGCGTGCACGGGCTCAATCTGGACGAGGTGCTGGGGGCAGGTCGCAAGGGGATCGGCGTGGCGGTGCTCCGGGCTCCCGAGTCCGGGGACCGGGATCCTTCCCGCGTGCTGTTCCAGGTCACCGATCTCGCCGCGCACGCCAAGCTCTCTCCCGTGCGGTCCGCGGCCTGGGTGACGCGCCTGACCACGGGCGAACCGGTGTCCGGGGCCACCGTGCGCCTCCTGTCGGCAAAGGGGGCCGAGCTCTGGAAGGGCACCACGGACGGCGCGGGGCTCGTGGACATGCCCGGCATGGACTCGCTCGGCGTGCCGGCGGTCCGCAGCTGGGAGAACCCGGAGGTGGCGCTCTTCGCGGAGAAGGACGGGGATCTCTCCTACACCGGGGCCGGCTGGTCCTCCGGCATCGAGCCGTACGAGTTCAACCTCGGCAAGGGCTGGGAGGGCAACGTGCCCGAGCCGCTCGGCTTCGTCTTCGCCGACCGCGGCATCTACCGCCCCGGCGACGAGGTCTTCTTCAAGGGGCTCGTGCGCTACCGGAAGCTCGGCGAGGTGAAGCGCCCGGCGGCGGGCACGCAGGTGGAGTGGACGCTCGTGGACAGCCGCGGCAACGACGCCGCGAAGGGCACGGCGAAGCTCACGGCCTACGGCACCTTCTCGGCCCAGGCGCGCATCCCCGCCGAGGCGGCCCTGGGCGGCTGGCAGGTGGCGGTGCACGGGAAGGTGGAGCAGGAGGAGTTCCACTTCTCGGAGGTGGTGCGCGTGGAGGAATACCGCGCCCCGCAGTTCCGCGTGGACGTGGAGGCGGCGAGGGCGGAGATCCTCGCGGGAGAAGCGGTGCAGGCGCGCGCCTCGGCGCGGTACCTCTTCGGCGGTGCGCTGAGCGGGGCCCAGGCGAAGTGGAGCGTCCAGCGCGAGGTCTCCGGGTTCTCCGCCGAGTCCGCCCCCGACTTCACCTTCGGGCAGGAGACGTGGTGGTGGAACGACGAGTCCCCCACGCACTCGGGGGGCTTCTTCGCGTCGGGCACCGGCGCGGTGGACGCGCAGGGGCAGCTCGCGGTGGACGCGGGCACCTCCGAGGCCCCCGGCGCCAGGCCGTGGACCTACACCGTGGAGGTGGAGGTGACGGACGTGAACCGGCAGGCCGTGGCGGACCGCGCGCAGGTGCAGGTGCACCCCGCGTCCCACTACGTGGGCCTCAAGAGCCCCGCTGGCTTCGGCGAGGTGGGCAAGCCCGTGTCGCTGCAGGCGCTCGTGGTGGACACCGCCGGGAAGCGCGCGGCCGGGCAGAAGGCGAAGGTGGCGGTGACGCTCCGCACCTGGAAGTCCGTGAGGAAGAAGGACGCGTCCGGCGGCTTCACCACGCTCAGCGAGCCGGTGGAGGAGCCGGCCGCCACGTGTGAGCTCACCTCCGGGCAGGAGCCCGTCCCCTGCACCTTCACGCCGGAGAAGCCGGGCTTCTACATCGCCCGCGCGACGTTCGCGGACGCGCAGGGGCGGCGCCACGAGAGCAGCCTCGGGCTCTACGTCACGGGCAAGGGCTGGGTGGCCTGGCAGCGCAACGACACGGACCGCGTGGAGCTGGTCGCGGACAAGTCCAGCTACGCGGTGGGAGACGTGGCCCACGTGTTGGTGAAGTCCCCGTACCCGTCCGCGCGGGCGCTCTTCACGGTGGAGCGCGAGGGCGTCATCGAACGGCGGCTGGTGGATCTCACCGGCAGCGCCACCACGGTGGACATCCCCATCACCGAGTCCATGGTGCCGAACGTGGTGGCTGGCGTCGTCATCGTCCGGCCGCGCGTGAAGGAGGGCGGGCTCGAGGAGGGGGAGGATCCCGGCCGTCCCGCGGCGCGCGTGGGGCTCCTCGGCCTGCAGGTGGAGCGCACCACGCGGAATCTCGCGGTGCAGGTGACCGCCGACAAGGCGGACTACCGGCCGGGCGAGGAGGTGACTGCCACGCTCGCGGTGCAGGACGCCGCGGGGAAGGGCTCGCAGGCGGAGGTTGCGCTGTACGTCGTGGACGAGGCGGTGCTGCGGCTCACCGGGTACACCGTCCCGGACCCGGTCCAGCTCATGTACCCGGCGCGGCCGCTCTCGGTGCGCACCTCGGAGCCGCTGCTCCACCTGGTGCGGCGCCGCAGCTTCGGTGAGAAGGGCGAGCCGCAGGGAGGAGGCGGCGGCGCGGGCGCGGAGGGGGCAGGCATCCGGTCCAACTTCCGCACCACCGTCCTCTTCAACCCGCACGTGGAGACGGACGCGCAGGGACGCGCGCAGGTGAAGTTCAAGCTGCCGGACAACCTCACGGAGTTCCGCCTCATGGCAGTGGCCGTCTCCGGGGACGACCGGTACGGGGCAGGCGAGGGGCGGCTCAAGGTGAGCAAGCCCGTGCTCGCGCTGCCGGCGCTGCCGCGCTTCGCCCGCGTGGGGGACACGTTCGAGGCGGGCGTCGTGGTGCACCTGCACGGCGGCCAGCCCGGCGAGGCGCGCGTCACCGCGGAGGTCGAGGGCGCAGAGCTCGCCGGCCCGGCCGAGCAGAAGGTGCCGCTCGCGGAAGGGGCGCCGCGCGAGGTGCGCTTCCGCTTCAAGGCCGGCAAGCCGGGCACCGCCACGTTCCGCTTCCGCGTGGAGCGCGGGCAGGACCGGGACGGCGTGCAGGAGAAGATCCCCGTGGAGCTGCCGGTGGCGCTGGAGACCGTGGCCACGTGGGGCGACACCACCTCCACGCGCGTGGAAGGCATCGTCCCGCCGAGGGACGTGTTGCCGGACCAGGGCGGGCTGCGCGTGTCGCTCGCCTCGACGTCCATGACGCAGCTGCAGCAGGGCTTCCAGCAGCTGGTGGACTACCCGTACGGGTGCCTCGAGCAGCAGTCCTCGCGCCTCGTGCCCTTCGTGGCGCTGCGCGAGCTGGCCGGGCAGTTCCGCCTGCCGTGGCCCGCACCCGGCAAGGCGAAGGAGGCCGCGTGGCTGACCTCGCTCGTCGGCGAGGGCACGGCGGGCGCGGACCCGGACGAGACCATCCGCAGGAGCCTCAAGGCCATCGCGGGGCTGCAGTCCCCCGACGGCAGCTTCCGGTACTGGCCTGACTCCCGCTGCACCGACTCCTGGACCTCCGCGTGGGCCACCTTCGCGCTCGCCCGCGCGCGGGCCGTGGGCTTCGAGGTGGACCCCGAGGTGCTCCAGCGCGCCCAGGGCTTCGTCCAGAAGGTCGCCTCGGGGACGTGCAGCCCGTGCGAGCTGTCCTGCCCGCTCGAGACCCAGGTGTTCGCGGCGTGGGTGGCGGCCCGCAGCGGCCGTCCGCACGTGAGCAACTACGGCCGGTACTTCGAGCAGCGGTCGAAGCTGCCGCTCTTCGGCCAGGCGCTGCTGGCCGACACGCTCTTCGTGGGCGGGGGGGACCGCGGCCGGGCGAAGCTCCTGCTGCAGGAGCTGCTCAACCACGCGAAGGAGTCCGGGCGCGGGCTGCACCTGGAGGAGGTCCACGGGGCCACGCACGCAACATTGTTCCACTCGGACACGCGCACCACGGGCGTGCTGCTGCTGGCGCTCACGGACATCCAGCCGGACCACCCGTACGTGGGGAAGATGGCGCAGTACCTGCTCTCCGTGCGCGAGGGGGACGGCCAGTGGCGCTCCACGCAGGAGGCCGCCTTCAGCCTGCTCGCGCTCGCCGAGGTGGTGCGGACGAAGGAGAAGGACACGCCGGACTTCGTGGCCTCGGTGAAGTCCGGGGACAAGGAACTCCTGAGGGAAACCTTCAAGGGACGCTCGCTGCAGCCGAAGGTGGCCACCGTGGGCATCCCGGCCCTGCAGGGGCTCGGGGACAAGGCGCCGCTCGCCTTCTCGAAGGAGGGCCAGGGCGTCCTCTACTACTCGGCCACGCTGCGCTACGCGCCGGTGAAGCTGCCCACCACGCCGCTCGAGCGCGGGCTCTTCGTGCAGCGCTGGTTCGAGCCCTGGCAGGGCGGCGGGCAGGCCACGCGGTACGCGGCCGGGGACCTGGTGCGCGTGCGGCTCCGCGTGGCCTCGCCCCAGGCGCGCCACTGGGCCGCGTTCGAGGTGCCGCTCCCGGCGGGCCTCGAGCCGGTGGACACCTCGCTCGCCACCTCGGCGCGGCTGCCCACGGCCCCGCAGCAAGAGGCGTACGAGGGCTATGGCTCCGAGGGCGAGGAGGGCATGGACGCCCAGGGACCGGCCTCGCCCTGGGCCAACGCCTTCTGGAGCCCGTTCAACCACGTGGAGGTGCGCGACTCGCGGGTGGTGCTCTTCGCGGACCACCTGCCGCCCGGCGTCCACGTGGCCACCTTCGTCGCGCGTGCCACCACGCCTGGAACGTTCTTGCTGAAGCCGGCCACGGGTGAGCTCATGTACGAGCCCGAGGTATTCGGACGCAGCGAGGGCGGCACCTTCGACGTGACGCTGCCCGCGGGCGTGGCGGGGCGGTAGGGAAGGCGCGGCGCGGATGCGGCGGGTGTTCCCGGTGGTGGCGTGGGGGCTCGGCGCGGGGCTCGCGGTGCTCGCGGCCTTCGTGGCGGCGCCGCTCCCGCCGGGGCTCCTGGATTACCGCCCCGTGGCCTCCGTCCGCGTGGTGGACCGGGAGGGCGGGCTCCTGCGCGAGCTCTCGTCCCGCGCGGATGGACGCTCGCATCCAGCCACCGCCGCGGAGCTCCCGCCCCACGTGCGGGACGCGTTCCTCGCGGCGGAGGACGCGGGCTTTCAGCGGCACCCGGGCATCTCGCCCACGGCCATCGCCCGCGCGGCGTGGCAGAACGCGAGGGCGGGCCGCGTGGTGGCGGGCGGGTCCACCGTGACACAGCAACTCGCCCGGACGCTGGTGCCCAGGCCCCGCACGCTGTGGGGCAAGGTGCAGGAGGCCGCGTGGGCGCTGCGGCTCGAGGCGCACCTGTCCAAGGAGGAGATCCTCGTCCAGTACCTGAACCGCGTCCCGTTCGGGAACAACACCTTCGGGGTGGAGGCGGCCTCCGCGCTGTACTTCGGACGGCGGGCGGCGGCGCTGTCGCACGCGCAGGCCGCGGTGCTCGCCTCGCTTCCCCGAGGCCCCACCGCCTACTCCCCGTGGCGCCACCGCGAGCGGCTCGAGCGGCGGTACCGCTGGGTGCTCTCGCGCATGGTCCGCACCGGCGCGCTCACCGAGGAGCAGGCGGCGCTCGCGGCCGCGGAGCCGCTCGAGCTGCAGTCGTTCGAGCGCCGCTTCCGCGCCCCGCACTTCGTGGATTTCGTCGCGGGGCACCTCGAGGCCTGGGGACTGGGAGAGGCGGTCCGCGTGGAGACGACGCTGGATCCCGCGCTGCAGGCGCACGTCGAGATCGTGGTGGAGGAGGAGCTGGCCCGGCTCGCGGAGCGGCAGGTGTCCTCCGCGGCGGTGCTGGTGGTGGACAACGCCACGGGCGAGGTGCTCGCGTACCAGGGCTCCCGCAGCTTCTTCGACGCGGCGTCCGGCGGGCAGAACGACGGCATCCAGATGCGCCGCCAGCCGGGGAGCGCGCTCAAGCCGTTCGCCTACGGGGAGGCCTTCACCGCGGGGTACACGCCGGCCACGGTGCTGGCGGACCTCGAGAGTGCGTTCGCCGCCGAGCAGGGGACGTACACGCCGCAGAATTATGACCGGCGGCTCCACGGCCCGGTGCGGGCGCGCGAGGCGCTGGGCAGCAGCTTCAACGTCCCGGCAGTGAAGATCGCGGAGGCCCTCGGCACGGACCGGCTCCTGGCCACGCTGCACCGCGCGGGGTTCGGCTCGTTGCGGGAAGGGCCCGAGCACTACGGGCTCGGGCTGGTGCTCGGCAACGGCGAGGTGTCCGCGTGGGAGCTGGCGCGCGCCTACCGGGGGCTCGCGGACGGTGGGCTCGTGCGGCCGCTCGTGCCCGTGCGCCGCGCGTGGGCCGCGGACGGGCGAGAGCTCCCGGTCCGCCGCGAGCTCGAGCCCCGCCGCTTCCTCCCACCGGAGGCCGCCGCGCTCGTCGCAGACATCCTCGCGGACAACGACGCGCGGGCGCGTGCCTTCGGCCTGGACAACGCGCTGAGGCTCCCGTTCCCCGCGGCCGCCAAGACCGGGACCTCGAAGGGCTACTCGGACAACTGGACCGCCGGCTTCACCCGCGAACGCACCGCCGTTGCGTGGGCCGGGAACTTCGACGGTGCGCCCATGGTGCAGGTGTCCGGCATCACCGGGGCGGGGCCGCTGTTCCGCCGGGTGCTCGAGCGGTCGATGAAGGGGATCGTCCCCGCACCTTTGGTGGAGGGCCGCCTTCTGGAGTCGGCGACCTTGTGCCCCGTCTCGGGGTTGCGCGCGGGGCCGGAGTGTCCCGGCAGCATGGAGGAGCGCTTCGCGCGGGGGAGCGCGCCCACGGCGTCCTGCTCGGTGCACCGGCGGCTCGCGGAGATCCTCCCCGCGCACCTCGCCGAGCGCTGCCGCGCCCTCGCGGACGCCGGCGGACGCGTGGCAGATCTCGGGCCCGAGTACGACGAGTGGGTCCGCGCCGAGGGACTCTCCGCGGAGCCGTGGCTGCTCCGCGAGTGCACGGGGACGCGGACCGGCGCGGCGGCCGTGTCTCCGCGCGTGCTGTCGCCGGGGGAGGGGGACGAGTACCTCCTCTTTCCGGACATGCCGGCTGCGGACCAGTCCATCCCGGTCCGGCTGCGGGCACCCGGCGAGCGGAGGCTCGAACTGAAGCTGGACGGGTTGACGGTGGCCGAGCTGGGCCCGCCCTTCACCGGCCGCCTCCCGGCCACGCGCGGAGAACACCAACTCACGGTGCACCGGCCGGGAGAGGCCCACCCGCTCACCGGGGTGCACTTCCGCGTGAGGACCGAGCGGAGCCGGTAGCCCTCAGCCCGCCGGCCGCGTGCTCCCACTCCCGGCGTCCTTCTCCCGCTTCGGCAGGCCGGCTGGGGTGACCGACACGTCGCGCGTGGCGAAGAGGACGGACGCCGTCCACGTGGGCACGGCGCCCACGAACGGGATCGCCTCCACCACGATGCTCGGGAGGAAGGCCCAGTGCCAACCGAGGAGCCCGATGAGGAGCATCGCCACCGCCACGTCCAGCGCTTCCACGAGCGGGGCGGCCGGGAGGATGGCCAGTTGGAGGACGTCCGCGGTGACGGCCACGAGCCTCGCGGCGAGGATCCGGCCGGGTGTTAGGTCCGCGCGCATGTGGGAAGTGTAGGAACGCATGCCGTGCCGAGGAAGCGGGCGGCGACGAACTCCAGGTCGAAGTCGGGACGGCCCCCCCTCGCTGCGCAGGGCGATCGCATCTAACTGACGGCCGGGGCCAGTGATTTCAATTGCTTGGCGCGGCTGTTCGGCCGGGAGTTGCCGGTGAGCGGGGGACGTGATCTCCGTCCCGTCATGCCCACCTCCAGTTCCCAGCCTCGCCCGTCGATGATGGTCCACTTCGACAAGCTTGAGGACCCACGCATCGACCGGACGAAGCGCCACTCGATGACGGACATCCTCGTCCTTAGCATCTGCGGCTTCGTGTGCGGCATCGACACCTGGGTGGAACTCGAGGAGTTCGCGGAGATTCGCGAGGACTGGTTCCGCACCTTCCTGGAACTCCCCAACGGCATTCCCTCCCACGACACCTTCGGGCGCTTCTTCGCTGCACTGGACCCAGAGGCCTTCTCCCGCTGCTTCGCCTCGTGGATGGCCGCGGTGGCGGAGAAGACGGAGGGAGAGGTGGTTGCCATTGATGGCAAGACGCTCCGGCGCAGCTTCGACCGCGCTTCGTCTCGCGCCGCCATCCACATGGTGAGCGCCTGGGCCTCGGAGAATGGCGTGGTGCTGGGGCAGGTGCGGACGGACGAGAAGTCCAACGAGGTGACGGCCATCCCCCGCCTGCTGGAGTTGCTGCACCTCGAGGGCTGCATCGTCACGCTGGACGCCATGGGGTGCCAGAAGTCCGTCGTGAAAGACATTGTCGACAAGGGCGCCGACTACGTCATCTCCCTCAAGGGCAACCAGGGCAGCCTCCACGACGGCGTGCGCGCACTCTTCTCCGAGGCACGGGACGAGCGCTTCGAGACGCTCCCGCACGTCTACACGGAGACGGTGGAGAAGGGGCATGGGCGCATCGAGCGCAGGCGGTACTGGCTGACGCACCGCCTGGATTCCGTGCGCGGACGGGAGGCATGGTGCGGCCTCACCAGCGTCGGCATGGTGGAGGCCACGCGCGAGGTGGACGGAACGTCCTCCACAGAAGTGCGCTACTTCATCTCCAGCCTGGACGGCAGCGACGCCGAGAAGTTTGCCCGCGCCGTGCGAGGACATTGGACGGTGGAGAACAGCCTCCACTGGGTGCTCGACGTCACTTTCAACGAGGACGACTCCCGCGTCCGCAAGGACAACGCCCCGGAGAACGTGGCCATGCTGCGCCACGTCGCGCTCAACCTCCTGAAGAAGGCCGACCCGCTGAAGAAGACCAGCCTCCGCCTCAAGCGCAAGAAGGCCTCCTGGAGCCCGGACTTCCTCTGCCACGTCCTCGG
>JBDLRJ010000094.1:0-16939 GCA_039800145.1 Pseudomonadota bacterium
CACGGCCTTCGCGTGCCGCAGGAAGTCCCCGAGGTCCAGCCGCTCCACCGCCGCCGCCACCAGCCTCACCGGGTGCTCCGGCCCAACCTCCGGCGCGGGCACGAACAACCACCCCTGGTCCGGCTGCGGCTCCTTCGTCCGGACTCCTCGCTTGCCCATGCACGGGATGATCGCCCACGATCAGCTCAAGGTGCGTCCATTCCGATTACGCGACGCATCTTGAGCTCCGCTTCCGGGACTCAGCGGTTCATCGAGCGAGGAACTCCGCATTCGCCTTCGTGGGCCGGATGTGCTTCAGCACGAACTCCCTGGCGTCGATGGGCGTGAACGGGTGCAGCACCTGCCGCAGCGCCGTGATGCGCACCAGGTCCGCCGGCTGGATGAGCAGTTCCTCCTTGCGCGTGCCGGACTTGTTGATGTCCAGGCACGGGAAGATGCGCTTCTCCATGAGCTTCCGGTCCAGCACGATCTCCGAGTTGCCGGTGCCCTTGAACTCTTCGAAGATCACCTCGTCCATGCGGCTGCCGGTGTCGATGAGCGCCGTGCCGATGATGGTCAGCGAACCGCCCTCCTCGATGTTGCGCGCCGCGCCGAAGAAGCGCTTGGGCTTGTGCAGCGCGTTGGCGTCCACGCCGCCGGAGAGGATCTTCCCGGACGGCGGTACCACCGTGTTGTAGGCGCGCGCCAACCGCGTGATGGAGTCCAGGAGGATGCAGACGTCGTACTTCTGCTCCACCAGGCGCTTCGCCTTCTCGATCACCATCTCCGCCACCTGCACGTGGCGCGTGGCCGGCTCGTCGAACGTGGAGGCCACCACCTCGCCGCGCACGTTGCGCTGCATGTCCGTCACCTCCTCGGGCCGCTCGTCCACGAGCAGCACGATGAGGTAGACGTCCGGGTGGTTCTTGCTGATGGCGTGGGCCATGTTCTGCAGCAACACCGTCTTGCCCGCCTTCGGCGGTGCGACGATGAGGCACCGCTGCCCCAGCCCGATGGGACAGAACATGTCGATGATGCGCGTGGTCATCTCCGCGCCGTCGTGCTCCAGCTGCAGCCTGCGCGTGGGGTACAGCGGCGTCAGGTTGTCGAAGAGGATCTTCTCCTTCGCCTCCGTGGAGAGCGGGTCCACGAAGTTGACCTTGTCCACCTTCTGCAGCGCGAAGAAGCGTTCCCCCTCGCGCGGCTGGCGGATCTGCCCCGTCACCGTGTCACCCGCGCGCAGGTTGAAGCGCCGCACCTGGCTCGGGCTCACGAAGATGTCGTCCGGGGCGGGCTGGTAGTCGCTGTCCGCGCTCCGCAGGAAGCCGAACCCGTCCGGCAGCAGCTCCATCACGCCCTCGGCGTGCACCTCGAAGCGCTTGTCCGCGGTGGCAGACAGGATGGCGAAGATCAGGTCCTGCTTCTTGAGGCCCTGCGCCCCCTCGATCCCCAGCTCCGCCGCCATGCGGCCGAGCTCCGCAATCTTCATCCGCTTCAGGTCGTTCAGCTTGATGACCTGCATGGGCGCACCCGGCTCGGGCGCGGCCAGGGCGGGGGCTTCCGGTGCAGCCGGTGCCGCAGGGACGGCGGCTCGGACCGGCTCTGCTGCTGCCGGCGCGGGGGCGGGCGCCACCGGCGTCAGCACGGGCGTGGGGCGAACCGGGGTCGCACCGGGGGCCTCCGCCTCCTCGTCCTTGCGGCGCTTGCGAGGGGCCACTTCCTCTTTGACCGCCGCGGTCGCCTTGCGGCGGCGCGGCTTGTCCTCGCCGGCCTCGGCGACGGACTCGTCGTGCTCTGACTCGGGGGACTTCTCGCGGGGGGGACGGGCTTTGCGCATGGAGATAAAACCGGGACTGCGTGAGGGCTGCGGGAGATCTGGCCGCCGCCGCGCCCGGTGTCAGGGGCTCGGAACGGCAAGAGGCCATGGGGGAAGGCTGGACCGTGGCGCGCGGTGGAAGAAAACAGCTCGCCGTGACAACGGGCCGGAAGGTATGGATGGCACCCTCCGCCTGTCAAGGAGCTCTCTCGACCATGGACCCACGCGCGCGCATCGCGGCGCTCACCCGCGAGATCCTCCACCACGACCACCGCTACTACGTCCTGGACTCCCCGGAGATCTCGGACGCCCAGTACGACGCGCTCGTCCGCGAACTCGCCGCGCTCGAGCAGCAGCACCCGGGACTGCTGTCCCCCAACTCCCCCACCCAGCGCGTGGGCGGCGCCCCCGCGGAACGGTTCGAGAAGATCACCCACCGCGTCCCGCTGCTCAGCCTCGCCAACGTCTTCGGCGTGGACGAGTTCCGCGAGTTCGACGCGCGGGTCCGCAAGCAGCTCGGACTGGACGCCGTGCGCTACCACTGCGAACCGAAGATGGACGGGCTCGCCGTGGAGCTCACGTGGGAACACGGCCGCCTCGTCCGCGGCGCCACCCGCGGGGACGGCACCGTCGGCGAGGACGTCACGGGGAACCTCCGCACGCTGCGCGGGCTGCCCCTCGAGCTGCTCCCGGAACCCGGCGTGGAGCCGCCGCCCTTCCTCCAGGCCCGCGGCGAGGTGTTCATCCGGAAGGACGATTTCCGCCGCATGAACGAGCGCAGGACCGCTGCCGGCGAGCCCACCTTCGTCAACCCGCGCAACGCCGCTGCCGGTGCGCTCCGCCAGCTGGACCCGCGCATCACCGCGCAGCGCCCCCTCAGCATCGTCTTCTACGAGACCGGCGAGGTGTCCGGCCGCACCTTCGAGACCCACCACGAGAAGCTCGCGTTCCTCGCCTCGCTCGGCCTTCCCACCAACCCCGAGAACCGGCTCGCAGCGGGTGCGTCCGAGGCGGAGGCACACGCCGAGCGACTGCTGGGGCGCCGGCACGCGTTGCCCTACGAGATCGACGGGATGGTGGTGAAGGTGGACCTCGAGGATCACCGCCGCAGGCTCGGCGCCGTCAGCAAGAGCCCCCGCTGGGCCGTGGCCTGGAAGTTCCCCCCGGAGGAGATGGAGACCACCGTCCGCCAGATCGACGTGAACGTGGGCCGCACCGGGGCGCTCACCCCCGTGGCCTACCTCGAGCCGGTCTACGTGGGCGGCGTCACCGTCAGCCGCGCCACCCTCCACAACGAGGAGGAGATGCGCCGCAAGGACGTGCGCGAGGGAGACCACGTCTTCGTCCGCCGCGCCGGGGACGTCATCCCGGAGATCGTCAAGGTCGTAGAGAGCCGCCGCACCGGGACCGAGCGCATCTTCCAGATGCCCACCCACTGCCCGGTGTGCGGCACGCAGGCCGTCCGGGACGCCGAGGGCCCCATCGTCCGCTGCCCCAACCGGCGGTGCCCCGCGCGGCTGCAGGAGCGGCTGCGCCACTTCGCCTCGCGCACCGGGATGGACATCGAGGGCATGGGGGACAAGCTCTGCGCCCAGCTGGTGGAGTCCGGCCTCGTGCTGGGCTTCCCGGACATCTACCGCCTCACCCGTGAGCGGCTCGTCTCCCTCGAGCGCATGGGGGAGCTGTCCGCCTCCTCGCTCCTCGAGGGGATCGACCGCTCGCGGAAGACCACGCTGCGGCGGTTTCTCTTTGCGCTGGGCATCCGCCACGTGGGCGAGGCCACGGCTCGGGCGCTCGCCGAACACTTCCGGGACGTCCGCAAGATGTACGACGCACCGGTGGACGAGTTCGCCCGCGTGCGGGACGTGGGGCCCACCATGGCCGAAGAGCTCCGCGGCTGGTTCGAGGACGCGGAGAACCGCGCCACGGTCGAGGCCCTGCTGGACCTGGGCGTACACCCCGAGCCTCCCGAGCAGCAGGCCGAGGGCACCTTCTCGGGCAAGACCGTGGTCCTGACCGGGACCCTGTCCACCCTGAGCCGGGAGCAGGCGCGGGAGGAGATCGAGCGCCGCGGCGGGAAGGTCTCCGGCTCCGTCTCGCGGAAGACGGACTTCGTCGTCGCGGGGGAAGAGGCGGGCAGCAAGCTGGAGAAGGCCCGCGCCCTGGGCGTCCGTGTGCTGGATGAAACCGCGTTCCAGGCCCTGCTCGCGGGGACTGCCTCGCCCTGAGGGGAACGTGCTAAGCCGCCCGTCCGGTAACCGTCCATGAGCGGCCTCTCCTTCACTCCCCTCTCGGTGGCGCTCGGCATCAAGCCGGGCACGAAGGTGTCGCTCATCAACCCGCCCCCCGGCTTCGCCTCGCGGCTGAACCCACTGCCGGAAGGAGTGGAGTTCCTGGTCACGGCACGTACCGGCCTGGACGTCATCCTCTTTTTCCCCGCGGACGTGGTGGAGTTGGTGGACCGGCTCCCCGCACTGGCCCGCGCCATGGCCGTGACGGGCGGGCTCTGGGTGGCCTTTCCCCGCCCCCCCGGCCCCCGAGAACGCCTCACCGAGGACTTCGTCCGGCAGGCCGCACTGGACATCGGCCTCGTGGACAACAAACTCTGGTCCGTCACCCCGGACCATTCCGCCCTGCGGCTCGTCTGGCGGCCACGCCCCCGCCCGGAGCGCCCCAATACGGGCAAGCAGCGCGTGGCCCAGGCCTGACAAGCCGGAAGAGCCGGACGTCGGCTGGACAGGCCCCCCCGGACCGTGAAACACTCCGGGGTGACATGGGCCTAGAACGGCCTCGGACTTTTTGACGGGTCCCGAGCCATCCAGGCTCCCTCGTTCCAACGCACACGCGGGTCCAAGGACCCGGTGGGGGGAATGAGGGGGCAGGGCCGGTAAGGGGGCACAAGGCGGAAGGGTCGCGGCACGGTGCCGCGGGTGAATCCGCTGGTTTTTCGGGTTTCGCGGGGTGACAGGCGTGAGAGGGTTGGAAGTCGGGAACCGCTTCGAGCAGCTGTGCGGCGATGCCGCGGCGCTGGCGTTCCCGCTCCCTTCCGTCCGGCACGCAGGCATTCCGTTCGCGCAGCAGCGAGCACGAGGGGTCATCGCCTCCCGTCCGGTGGCATCCCGGCCGCTGGCTGCGCAGTCAGGACATCCAGATGAGCAGCATCCTCGTCATCAACGCCGCGGGCCGGGAAACCCGCGTAGCGCTCGTCGAGAACGGTCACATCGCTGAGTTCTATCTCGAGCGAAAAAAGGACCAGGGGGTCGTCGGTAACATCTACAAGGGTCGCGTGGTCCGGGTCCTCCCGGGCATGCAGGCGGCCTTCGTGGACATCGGGCTCGAGAAGGCCGCGTTCCTGTACGTCAGCGACGTCGTCTACGATCCGGACTTCGCCCGCGCCCAGTTCGAGCTGACCGAGGGCGAGCACGAGGAGCACGAGGCCGTCCCGGACGCGCACGACGCCCAGGAAGAGGCCAACTCCGCTACCCACCACCACCAGTCACAGGTGGACCTCGAGGTGCAGGAACTGGAGCCGGGCGCGCTTCCGCCGCCGCCGGAGCCCATCCGCACCCCCACCGGGGAGTACCCGCTCTTCCGCACCGAGTCCGGGGAGTTCCCGGCCCTCGGTATTCCGGCTGCCCCGCCCGCGCCCCCGGCCCCGGATGTCGCGGCGCAGGCCGCCCCCGTGCCCTCGGCAGCCTCCGCCGAACCCGCGCCCGCGGCGGAGTCTCCAGCCTCGGTTCCGGTGGATGCAGCGCTGACCGCCCCCGCCGCCGTGGACGGAGCCCCGCTCGCCGAGGCTCCCGCGGAGCCCGCCACGTCGACTGCGCCCGCCCCTTCCCCCGTCGCGGTGCCGGCCGTCGCGGCGCCCGCTGCCGTTCCCACGGCAGAGGCGCGCGGCGAGCGCTCGGCCCCGCGGGAGGGACGTCACCGGGATGGCCAGCGGAAGCCGGACCGGAAGGAGGAGCGGGAGAAGAAGAAGCCCGCCGGCGAGACGCGCATCGAGGACGTTCTCAAGGTCGGCCAGGAGGTGGTGGTCCAGATCTCCAAGGATCCCATCGGGACCAAGGGCGCCCGGACCACCTCCCACATCTCCATCCCCGGCCGGCACCTGGTGTTCATGCCAACGGTGGACCACGTGGGCATCAGCCGCCGCATCACCAACGAGAAGGAGCGCCGCCGTCTGCGCGAGCTGGTGGACCGCTTCCGCCCGCCCGGCACGGGGTTCATCGTGCGCACGGTGGCGGAGAACGTCCCCGCGGAGAAGCTCGAGGCGGACATCCGGTTCCTCATCAGCATCTGGAACCAGGTGGTGCGCAAAAACGAGCGCCGCAACGGCCCCGGGCTGATGCACGCGGACCTGGACCTCATCCTCCGCGCCACGCGAGACCTCTTCGCACAGGACATCGAGAAGCTCGTCATCGACGACCGGGACGAGTACGAGCGCATCCTCTCGTTCCTCGACGACCAGGACCCGGCGCTGAAGGACCGCGTGGTGCTCCACGACAACGAGGAGCCGGTCTTCGACGCCTACGGGATCGAGCAGGAGATCCAGCGCGCCGTGGCGCGCAAGGTGTGGCTCAAGAGCGGCGGCTATCTCATCATCGACCAGGCCGAGGCGCTCACCGCCATCGACGTCAACTCGGGCCGCTACGTCGGCAAGAAGAGCCTCGAGGAGACCATCACCAAGATCAACGTCGAGGCGGCCAAGGAGATCGTCTACCAACTCCGGCTCCGCAACATCGGCGGCATCATCATCTGCGACTTCATCGACATGGAGAAGTCCCAGAACCGGGACAAGGTGTTCAAGTCCCTGCAGGAGGCGCTCGGCCGGGACAAGGCCAAGACCAACGTGCTGCGCATCTCCGAGCTGGGCCTCGTGGAGATGACCCGCAAGCGCGTGCGCGAGTCCATTGGCCGGGTGCTGCACGAGGACTGCGCCTACTGCGAGGGGCGGGGCTACGTGAAGACGCCCACCACCATCGCATACGAGATCTTCCGTGACGTCCGCCGCGAGGCGCCGGGCTACAAGGATCCCACCCTCGTCATCAACTGCAACGCCGAGGTCTCCCGCGTCCTGCAGGGGGAAGAGCGTGCCGAACTGCGCCACTTGATGGACCGCTTCAACAAGTCCATCCAGGTCGTGGCCCAGTCCGGGTACCACCGCGAGCAGTACGACATCTATGGACGCTCGGCGTTCGGGACGGACCACAAGGTGGCAGGCTCCGTGATGACGCACAGCGAGGCCGCGCAGAGCTACGGCCTTCCCCCCCAACGCCGCCAGGAGGGCCCGAGCCATGGGGGACACGGCCACGGCGGAGGCGGGTCCGGTCAGGGCGGGCATGGCGGTGGTGGCGGCGGTGGTGGTGGTGGCGGGCGCGGACGCGACAGGGACCGGGACCGCGGCCGCAACCGCGGCGGTGGTGGCGGTGGTGGCGGAGGCAACGGTGGTGGCGGCGGTGGACAGGGCCGGCACCAGGGCAAAGGTCAGCAGCAGGGCGGACAAGGACAGCGGAACGAGGGGCGGCAGGGCCAGCAGGGTGCGGCAGCCCCTGCACCCGCCACGGACTCCCGTGGCAACGGCTCCAACGGCTGAGCCTCGACGGGGCGGATGAAGCTCACGGCGCCACTGCCACCGCTCGTCCAGGAGCTTCTCGGGCGGCTGAGGGGACGACTTCGTGATTCTCGGGGCGTGCGCTTCGCCGAGGACCTGGTCCAGGCCGTCCTCGGTGTGGCGTTCGGATTCCGCGGCGAGCCGCTCAGCCTCCGGGCCGGAGCCCTGACGTTCATCAGCCTCTTCTCGCTGCTCCCGCTGCTTGCCGTGGCGCTCGGGCTCCTGGGACTGCTCCGTGCCCAGGTGGTGCAGGAGCAGCTCGAGCAACTCATCCACGAGCTGCTCGCCCCCGGCGTCCGGGCGGAGACCACCGCCCTGCTGGACCGGTTCCTGGACACGGCCGTGGCGAGCCAGGTCTCCAGCGCCGGCGGCCTGCTGCTGCTCGTCTCGGCCACCACGCTGCTGCGCAACCTCGAGGAGTCCATCAACGCGGTGTGGCACGTGCGACAGCGGCGGCCCCTCCACGTCCGCCTTGGCCTCTACCTCGCGGTGCTCTTCGTGGGTCCCGTTGCCGTCGGAACCTCCATCACCCTCACCGGGCGGATCCGGGAGTGGCTGCTCGGCGGACACGTCGACATCGCCCAGGGCGTGGCCTGGCTGTCCACGCTCGGACTCACCGTGGCATCGCTGACGGCGCTGTACGTGCTGACGCCCGTCACGCGCGTGGAGCGGCGCGCTGCGCTCGCGGGTGGACTGTTCGCAGGCGTGGCCTGGGAGCTGGCAAAGCATGGCTACGCAGCCTTCGCGTCGGTCGCGTTTCGGTCGAGCCCTGTCTACGCCGCACTCGGGGCCCTGCCCCTGTTCCTGATGTGGATTTACGTGAGCTGGATGATCGTGCTGCTCGGTGCACGGGTCGCCTACACCGTCCAGCACGTCAGCTACCGCGGCGTTCTGCTCGCCCTGGAGCGTCATCCCCGCGCACGGGAACTGGTTGCCGCGCGTGTCGCGCTGCTCGTCACGCGCGCAGCCCTCGACCACCAGCCCGCTCCCACCCCGCGGAGCATCGCCCGGCACCTCGGCCTACCGGACGCCACCACCCACGAGACGCTCGGGCTGCTCACGGACGCCGGCCTCCTGTCACGGCAGGGCCGAGGCGTGGTGCCCGCGCGCTCCCCGGACACGCTCACGGTGGGTGACATCTCTCTTGCCGTGGGTGGCCTGGCCTCGCTTGGCGCCAGCAGCCCCGAGACCACGTCACCGCTCGAGGCTCTCTTCGAGTCCGCCGACGCATCCACGCTCGCCCGCCTCTCCGGAACGACTTGGGCGGAGTTGGCCCGAGAAGCACGAAATCCATAGGCATTCTATGGAGTTGCGCCGGTCCGGCGCTTGCGCCCCCCGCGGCGCGCCGATAAGGTTTCCGGCAGTCTAGGGGCCCACATGCTCAAGTCGGATCTGATCAACATGCTGGTTCAGCGGCGCGGCGTGACGCAGAAGCAGGCCGAGGCCGCTGTGGAGACGGTGTTCGAGTCCATGAAGGAGGCGCTCTGCCGCGGCGAGAACATCGAGATCCGCGGTCTCGGCGCCTTTCACGTCAAGAACTACCAAGGCTACCAGGGTCGCAATCCGAAGACCGGCGAAGTCATCCCCGTGAAGCCCAAGCGTGGCCTCCTGTTCCGGACCGGCAAGGAACTCCGGGACAGGGTGAACCGGGAGCCAGCGGCCCCTGCCCCGGTCCCGCCCCTTGGCCCCCCCGAGCGCTCAGGCCGCGGCGAGGGTTGAGACCCCCGCCCCGAGCCGTCCCAGCGGCCGGATCTGCAACGACGGATCGAGCTCGGCCCACGTCAAGATAGAGACTTCCGGGAACGCCCCTTCGCACAACCGGCGCAGGGGACGGCGAACCTCCGGGGAGACGAGGAACACCGTTCGCCCTTGCCCCGCCGTCCGGCGCACCTCCTCGAGCAGCGCCCCCACCCACTCGGGAGACAGCGCGCCGTCGGTCTTCCGGAGTTGTTGCTCCACGCTCGGGTCCACGAGCCACGCGAACAGTGAGCCCGAGGGGGCTGCATGGTAGCTAAGCTGAGTACGGAGCGCTGCGCGGCACCTCTCGGCCAGTGCGGCGCCATCCCCTTCCGCAGTGGGAGACACCAGCGCCTCCAGGATGGCCCGCAGGTTCCGGATGCTGACGTCCTCCGAGAGGAGCCTTCGGAGGACGTCCACCAGGAGAGGCAACGGGATCTTCCGCAGCGCCTCTCGCACGAGCACCGGCGAGTCCAACTCGAGCCCGTCCAGCATGGCCTGCACCTCCTGGACACCGAGCAGGGTCGCGGTGCGCCGGCGAAGAACCGAGTAGAGGTGGTCCACCATCCACTGCGAAGCCGTCCTCGCGTGGAGCCCCGCTGCGGCCACCACATCCTCTTGTGATTCGTCCACGTGTGCGGCGGGCTGTCCGGTGGCAGGGTTCGTCGCTGCACGGGCGGACATTCCGAGCAGGGCGAGGTCTGAGGGCGCTGCCGGCACGTACAGCCCGCACGTCTCCACCTGCCCCCGGCACAGGGGAACCCCCTCCAACAGAAGCGCGTAGCCACCGGGAGCGAGGTAGCCGGCGCCCACTCGGACCAGCACCGGCGGAAGTGGAACCCCCAGGTCGACTTGCAAGCGGGTCCGCAATTCAGGAAGTGCCTTGGATTGAAGGGGCCCGCGCGGGTGAACCCAACTGTCGAGCCCAGCGCCGAGGTCCAGTGTGAGTACGGAAAAACGCTCCGCTCCCCCTGGCTCAGCCGGAGTTGCCTCGGCGGCATCGGCTGTTGCATCGATCTTCTGCTCGCTCTTGCCCCGGCTGCACCAGGCCGCACCGGCCCCGAAGAGAACGGCCATTGAGGCGAATGGCACCACGGGCATTCCGGGGAGGAGGCCAACGGCAGCACACAGCGCTCCCGCCCAGCCAAGGCTCGCCGGGGCAGCGGTGAAATGCCCGAGGAATTGTGCCCCGATGCTCGTGCGGGCCCCTTCTCCTCCAACCCGTGTCACGACGAGACCAGCGGCCACCGTGATGCACAACGACGGGAGCAGTGAAGCGAGTCCATCTCCGACCGCCAGCAGAGCAAATGCGCTGAGCGCCTCGCCCAGCGGCAACCCGTCCCTCAGTGTGCCCACGGCCGTCCCGCCCACCACGTTCACCACGAGGACGAGGATGCCCACGAGGGCATCTCCCTTCACGAACTTCATGGCGCCGTCCATGGCGCCGAACAACTGGGCCTCCCGCTCGAGCCGTGTGCGGCGAACCTGAGCTTCCGCGGGCGTGAGCGACCCGCCCCGGACGTCTGCGTCGATGGACATCTGCTTGCCAGGCATGGCGTCCAGCGCGAAGCGGGCAGAGACCTCGGCGACGCGCTCCGCCCCTTTCGCGACGACCAGCAACTGCACGATCACGAGGACGGTAAAGATGACCGCACCCACGACCGGGTCCCCCCGCATCACGACGTCCCCGAACGCCTCGATGACCTGCCCTGCGTGTCCCTCGGACAGTGCGAGCCGAAGCGAGCTCACGTTCAGCGCAAGCCGTACCAGCGCGGTGAGCATGAGGAGGCCCGGAAAGGGAGCCGCGTCCAGCACCTCCCGAGCCCAGAGCGCCGCGACCAGGATGGAGAACGACACTGCGAGATTGGCAGCGAGCAAGACATCCAGAAGACCTGCCGAGATGGGCAGCAGCATCGCAGCCACCACGCTGCCCACGATCCACAGACTCACTGCCTCTGGCACGAGGGTACTGCTCCAAGCACGCTTCATGATCAGACCTCTCCTCTCGAGACGCGAAGGACAGCTGCGGCCGCCCTGTAGAGTTCCTCTGGTACTTCCTCACCCGGCCCCAGGACCACCAGGCTCCGCGCGAGCGGGATGTCCCGGACCACGGGAATTCCGAGGCGCTTCGCCTCTTCGCGCAACGCGAGGGCCTCGGCCTCTCGTGCACGCGCAACGATGAACGGCGCGTCCGCCTCGTCCGGCGCGTAGCGGAGACCGACCGCGATGTGGGTGGGGTTGACGATCACGACGCTCGCGCTCCGAACTCCCCGCGAGACTGCAGCTCCGACGAGTGCGCGGTGGAGGGCGCGGCGCTGTCCCTTGACGAGGGGATCCCCCTCGGACTCGCGGTGCTCACGCCTGACTTCGTCGCGGCTCATCTGGAGGTCTCGCCGGTGGCGCCACGCTGCGAGCCCCCAGTCGAGGACCGCGAACGCAGCCAGGACAGCCAGCAGTGAGGCCCCACCCTCGCTCGCCACCTCGGCCCATGCCACGAGGCCCACGTCCCAGCGCGAACGCGGCCAGGCACGCAGGATACCGGCTCCATCCCGGAACAACCCGGCGACTACGAGGATGACCACCCCGAGCAGGACACCCGCCCGCAGGAGCGTGAAGAACCGCGGCGCGGAGAGCAGGCGTTTGACGCTTGCAGCGGGCGAAACCCGGCGCGCGTCTGGGGAGAGCAGCTCGGGCGTGAGGAGACATCCAGCCTGTCCGACCCCGGCCGCCAGTGCTCCGCACCATGCGGCCACCAACGGAGGGACGACCCACGCCGCGGCAACGGGAATCGCAGCCCAGGCAACTTCCGAGGCGCTCATCCGGAGCGACCACGCAGCCTGCACCCATTGAACCGTCCGCTCCGCGGCCCGAGGAGCGAACCATGCGAGTGCCGCCACCGAGGCGCCAACGGAGCCAAGAGCCGAGGCAGCGCTGCTCCGGGCGAACTCTCCCTTCTTTCGCGCCTCTGCGAGCCGGCGTGGCGTAGGCGCCTCGGTCTTCGCGCTCATGGACGAAGTCCCCCTTCCGCAAGGGACACCATTCCGTTCAGCGCAATTGTACCCAGCCGTGCGGCCCCGTCAGTCGCGACGAGCGCGAACACCGCGAGACCGCACAGCAGCCTCGCCGGGGCCTGGAGTTCCACGCTGGACAAGCTGGGCGCTACACGTGCAACCCCTGCGAACGCGAAATCGATGACCAGGGTCACGGCAGCGACAGGCGCGGCAAGTGAGACTCCGGCCCCGAGCAGTTCTCCGCTCAACCTCAGCCAGTTCGCCAGCGCTGTCTCAGTCCACTGGAACGATCCCGGAGGTACCGCCAGGAACGAGCGAAGCAATACCGTCACGGTCAACCCGAGTCCCGATCCGGCTGCCATCGCCGTGACGATCAGCCGGGAGAGCAATTCCCCACCGGCGGACTCGCGGCTCCCGGTCCCAGGGTTGAGCGCCTCCGCGGAGGCACCACGAAAGAGATCCGACCAACGCCCAGCGGCCAACGCCGCGTGGCAGCCGAGCGCCGATGCACCGCCCAGCAGAGTCCCGACCCAGATCTGCTCGAGGACGAGCGCGGGCACCCAGGCCTCAGAAGGGACGCAGCCGGGAATGGTCCATGCGCCCCACCCCGCGAGCACCACAGAGAGCCCCATCCTCACCATGACCGGCGTCCCCGCGGCTCCGAGCCAGGGACAGAGCACGACTGCGGGAAGCACCCGCGCGAACACGACGAGCGCAGCCGTCAGCGCCGAGAGTTCGAGCGGGCTCACAGCCCCACCTCCGGCATGAGGCTCAGCAGCTCCACCAGGAAGCTTCGCAGGGACTCGCCCATCCACGGCCCACAGAAGGCCACCGCGGCCAGTGCCGCACAGATGCGTGGAACCGTGGAGAGCGAGCTCTCCTGGACCTGCGTGAGTGCCTGGGCGAAGCTCGAGAGGAATCCTGCGAGCATCCCGGCCAAGAGCGGTGGCAAGGATGCGAGCAGCACCAGCTCGAGCGCGCGCGTGCCGAGCGCGGAGAACTGTTCGGTCGACAGTGGCATCACCGGTACCCCAGCACCAACCCACGGGCGAGCAGTCCCCACCCGTCGGCGGCCACGAAGAGCAAGAGTTTCAGTGGCAGACTCACCTGGGTGGGCGACAGCGTCTGCATGCCAAGCGCAAGCAGGATGTTCGCGATGACCATGTCCACCACCAGGAATGGGAGGAAGACCACGAAGCCGAGCTGGAACGCCTCTCGGAGTTCGGTCAGGACGAACGCCGGGATGACCACGCCGAGGTCCGTCTCCGCGGGCCCCTGAGCGGTGGGACCGCGCAGTTCGAGCGCGAGGTCGACGAACCGCCGGCGCTCTTCAGGGGCGGCATGCTTCAGGAGGAAATCACGCAGTGGCTCGCCGACGTGGGCGAACTCCGGGCCCCATGGGCGGCTCTCTCCGTTGGACGCGGGGAGGGCCCGCGCTCGGTGGAGAACCTCCTCGGCAACGGGCGCCATCACGTACCCCGAGAGGATGGCAGCGAGCCCCGTCAGTACCACTGCGGGGGGCGCCTGCTGGGACCCCAGCGCCGACCGGAAGAGCGACAGGACAATCGACATCTTGGAGAAGGACGTGAGCATTACCGCGGCGAACGGTACGAGCGACAAGGCGACGAGCACGGCGAGGCTCTCGAGTGGCCTCGCGGCCAGTCCGGTGAGTTCACCCATGGCGGTCGCCTCCATGGATGAGTCCAGGAGCGGCGAGCGCCTGGAACCGAGCACCCTGAGGTCCCCAGGCCAGGAGAAAGCGTGCCCCGTCCGCTTCGACGAGCGCCAGGCCGCAATCCCGTGAGAGCACGTGACGCGCGTGAATCACCATCGGCGGGGGGACTCGCTCGGCGTCCAGTGCGTACTGCCGGCCTCGGACCCAGGCAGCAAACCCGAGGAGGGCAACGAGGACGACCCATGCCCGTGCAGCAGGTGGAATCCAGTTGAACGCCAGGACCAGCCCGACGCTGGATGCCCAGGGCAGCCACCGCAACGACTTGGACCAGGTTGCAGTCAGCATCACGGCACCAGGGACAGGATTCGGGCGCCGATTGCGCCGTCGATGTCCACCAACTCTGCGCGGGCCACGGCGCGCGTCCCCAGCCGAAGCACCACGGGCGAGGCCAGGTTCACCTGGAGCGGGACAACGCCGCCGGGAGCGAGGCCGTGCAATTCCTGCAGGGAGAGCCTCGCGTGACCGAGTTCGACCTGGAGTTCGAGGGGCAGCGAGCAAGTGACGTCGTCCGGACCGGTAGACATGGACACCTCTTTCGGGGGTAGGCGCCGTCGCGCACGGGTGAGCCGGAACGTCCCCGCGTCCAGGGAGCCGGTGAGTTCAAACCAGGGTGAGCGGAGAGAGACTGGGCCCGAGGGGACCTCGAGCCCGCCGATGCCGTCGAGCATGACCACGTCTCCGGGGCCGATCTGAGCCCACTCCCGGATGGGCAAGCGCGCACAGGCCCCGACCTCGAAGGAAACCTTGAGCGCACCGAGTCCCGTCGGCACAGCGTTGAGTGGTTCGGCTGCGACCCCCTCGAGCACGCACTGGACGGCCGCGGCAGGGACGTGCAACCGGGCTGTTCCTTCGACGGCCGCTGCCTTCACGCAGACGTCCAGCGTCAACCAGGGGCCGGACGGAAGCTGGCGGATGAACTCCTCGCGGAAGTCATGAACAGCCAACAAGCGTGGTGCCCAGTGCTGGCGGACGAGAGGCTCGGCCTGCAGAGCGTGGAGTGCCTCGAGGAGCAGGTATCCCCAGGCCGCCCGCTCCACCCGCGTCATGGCGAGTGACGGAGCGCGGGAGGGACGACCGCCGGAAAGAGTCTCGAGCAGGGCGAGCGCCAGCGGCGGCTCCACCTCGAGCACGGCGGGTGCTCCGACGGCGGAAAGCTCAAAAAGTCCGAATACCGAGCGTCGTGGAAATGCCCGCGCCGGCGACGTCACGGAGGGGATGAGCCTCGGCGTGAGTTCGAAGGGCAGCGAAAGCAGGTCCGAGATTCTCGCGGCAGGCAGAACGCTTGCGGCAAGGAGTTGCCGTGCGAAGGCAGGACGCTCGGCGACGAGGACGTGGGAGCGGCTCAGCCTCCGCGCGCCGAGCCGCTCGAGCCTTGGAAACGAGAGGGTACGTTTGGATGGGGGGAGGCACATGCAACGGGGAGATTCCAAACCCCGTGCCTGACCCAAGCGGCCGTAATTACTGTGGCTTCTGGGCCGCACCGTCCGAGCCGCCGGACGGTCCAGGCCCGGTACGGGACGGTGGTGGCTGCAGCGACTCCTTCACGATGCGTGCAGCGAGCGCCTTCCGGAGCCCAACGGGGGGGACTGCGGGCACCTCCACGCCTTCCGAGACGTGCCTGAGCCACGCAGGGAGCTGGGGTACCACTGCCCGCTGGAGTTCCGGACCGGACTGTTCGAGCAGTTGCTGGAGCCGGACTGCCGAGTCTGGCCCGGGTCCGAACCGGCGGGCGAGTGCGGCATGACGTTCCCCCGAAGCGACCCTGCGCCAGGCGCAGGCGGCTTCCACTGCCGGCTGTGCCCAGGTGCTCTCGAGGCACGAGAGGAGCTGTTCAGGTTCCTGCGTGAGGGCAACACAGAACAGGGTGATGTCGTCCACGAATTGTCGTTCCACCGGTCCCGCGGGCGGGCGGCGAATGACCGTCTCCGGGAGTGGCGCCGGCGGCGCGGTCAAGGTTCTCAAGGGATGGACTCCTTGTTCGGTCGGAGCATCGGCAACCAGGAACGCCAGGGGATGGACCGTCCCCAAATCGCCCATGCACATGCCAGGGCAGCGAGCAACCCGACGACGGTTCCCACCACGCGACGAAGGAGATCCGGGGAGCGCCGTGAGGGGGCTGCCGTCGGGCGCAGTTCAGGAAGTTCGTCCACTACGACGACGACCTGTGCGGGTTGCAATCCTTCGACGCTTCCCGCGACCCAGGCCTGGATGGACTCCCGGCGGGATGGGTCCCACCGAGACTGGCCGGGTCTGACGCGGAGCAAGACCGAAGCCCTCGACGGCAGCGGAGTACTGCCCGGTCGCTGGGGTATCGGAACGACCAGGTGCACACGCGCCGCGTGGACCCCGTCGAGTTGCTCGAGACTCCGTGCAAGATCCCCCTGGAGCCCGAGGATCCTCGACTGGTGCTCCTCGGCGGGGCTTGGCACGAGCCCCTGCCGGGAAAGGTTGTGGCTCTCGGGTTGAGAGATGCGAGGGAGCCCCCGGCGAACCATGACTCGAATGGCGTCGCTCGCCTCCGAGTCCGGCACCTCGACCGACCAGGTCTTCTTGCGCCCTCCCTCGGGGACGCGCTGGGCCGCGATCCCGTGCTCCACCAACTCTGCGAGGAGCTCGTTGGCGGCCCGCTCTTCCAGGCCACGGTGGACCGGCGTCGTTCCACAGCCGATGAACGCAGCGAGAAACAGCATCCCAACCCAACGCGTCGTGACCATGGCGCTCATACCTGCGTCTGGAGAACCTGCTTCACGGCCCCCAGGGCCTTGTCCACGGCCTTCCCGGTGAAATCGATCACCTGGGACGCGTCCGAGATCCGGACCTGGAGGCAGAGCAACTCGGCCGGGGAGAAGGAACGTCCCGCCTGTGCCTGCCTGAGTACCTCTTCCATCTGGGCCTGCGCACGCTGGACCCGCGACGCGAGTTCTCCGGGCGAGACCTGGGCGACGGGCACCTGGTGAATCGGCGGCCGGACTTGAGGAGTGGTCACCGCCTTCTGTGCGAGCACGTCCTTGAATGCGAGCCTGGGGCGCGGCGCCCGGGCTACCCGCGCC
>JBDLRJ010000095.1:0-3701 GCA_039800145.1 Pseudomonadota bacterium
ACCGTGGACACCACCGGCCGAGCGTTCACCTTCGTCGTCGCGGCAGCCGAACCGGGTACCGTCGCCATCCCGTCCGTCGCGCTCACCGAGCACGCGAACACGTCCCCTTCCGCGGTCAGCGACGCCGCAATCACCGACGACGTGGCCTGCGACGCCGCCCCGCTGAAGGGCTGCCCGTTCTTCGTCCAGGTGAACCCATAGGACACGGTGTCCGCCGCATCGAGATCGCTGCTCGACACCACGACTGAGCACGTCACGTCGTCCGAGTCCTTCGGCCGTGCGTTGATGCCCGGAAGCGGCGCCGTGGGCTCCGAGTTCCCCACCGTCACATTCGCGCTGACGGCCGCCCCGTCCTCCTTTCCGTCGTTCGGCGTCACCGTCGCCGTCACCACCTGGCCCTTGTTGAAGAACGACGTCGCCAGGTTCGGGCCGGTCTGCCCATCCACCACCGTCCCATTCACGGCCCACGCGTACTTCAGCGTCACCGTGTCCCCGTCCTCGTCCGTTGGTGCGGAGGGCTGCGCAGAGAGCGCCGTCGCCTTCGTGGGATTCGCCGGGGCCAGGGTGACGCTCGAGACCACCGGCTTCGCATTCCCCACCACCACGCTGCCGCTGACCGGTGTCCCATTCTCAGTGCCGTCGTTCGGCGTCACCGTCACCTGCCACGCCTGGCCGCGCACCAACTGGTCAGCCGGCACCGTGTCCGTGACGAACGCCGTGGACGTCCCATCCTTCGTCCACACGTACGTGAACGTCACGGCGTCTCCGTCCGCATCCGTCCCTGTCGCGACCACCTTCAGTGGCGTCCCCTTCACCGGGTCCGGCGGAACGAAGGCCACCGTCGCAGCGGGCGGCGTGTTCGCAATGGTCGCCTGCGCCTGGGCGGACGGGCCGTTCAGCTTGCCGTCGCTCGGGGTGACCACGACGCTCCACACCTCGCCCTTCGCCGTCCGCGCCGCAGGCACGGTGTCGCCCACAAGGTCCGACTGGGGCGCCCCGTCCTTCAGCCAGGCGTAGGAATACGAGACCGCATCCCCCTGTGGATCCGTCGCCGGCGACACGAGGTTCGCCTTCAGATCCGCGTCCGTCTTCGGGTTCGCCGGTGACACCGACACCGCGGGAGCAGTCGGCGGGGCGTTGCACGCAGCCAGCGCGAGCAGTGCGAAGAGCGACAGGCGTTTCATGGGTTCTCCTCCGGAAAGATGGCTGCCGGAGGCTGCCTTCACGACAAACGTGCGTCAACCTAATTACGACCCATCAGACGTGTTTCACGCTTCCCGGCACCCGTAACCGGAGCCCGTGAGCGCGCTGGCTCCCTGGGAAGCGGAAATCGTCCGAAGCGTGGCGGGCAATGTCGCTCGCCTGCGCCAGGCGCGCGCGTGGACACAAGAGCAGCTCGCCGAGCGGGCCAACCTCGCCCCGCGCTACCTCCAGCGCGTCGAGCGCGGCACGGTGAACATCAGCGTCACGGTCCTGGTCCAGCTGGCCCGCGGACTCTCCGTACCAGCCTCCCGGCTGCTCCGGCCCTCCAGCATCACCCCCGCCCGGAAAGGCCGGCCGCCGAAGACGCAGGACCGGCCGGCGGGACGGCCGAAGCTGCCGTCCGGGCAAAGGTAGCAACCAACCCCCAGGGGTTGTGGAATTCACCGGCCGCGAAACCACAACCCGTGGGGGTTGGTTGCACGTTCTTGCCACGACGCCCTGCTCTCTCGCCCGGTTGACATCACTGCATCACTGCACCACCGTATCACCCATGAGGACGACCCTGACGCTGGATGACGACGTGGCGGAGGCCGCTCGCTCGCTCGCACAGAAAACGGGAAAGACGCTCGGAGCCGTCGTCTCCGAGCTGGCACGAAGGGGGCTGCGACCGGCGGTCCCACCCGCCCGCTCCGGAAAGCTGCCTCACTTCCCCGTCGCAGCGGACGCAGAGGTTATCCCGGGCGACAGGGCGTCTCGGCTGCTCGACGAGGAGGGCCCGTGACGGCGCTTCCGGACGTCAATGTCCTGCTCGCGGTGGCCTGGCCGAACCACCAGCACCACGCGGCAGCCGTCGCCTGGTTCGAATCAGCAACAGACAGCGGCTGGGCGACGTGTGCCCTCACGGAGCTCGGGTTTGTTCGGATCTCGGCGAATCCCTCGTTCACCCGCCAGCCAGCCTCCGCGGCGTCCGCCATCGAGGTCCTGTCGCAGCTCCGGAAGGTCGGCAAGCACCGGTACTGGAACGAGCTCCCCGGTGCGGACACCCTGCGCGGGGTGGCGCTCGCTGGACACCAGCAGGTGACCGACGCCTACCTGCTGAAGCTCGCCGAATCGAAGCGCGGCCTGCTGGTCACCTTCGACCGTGCGCTGCAGATGAACTCGAACAGGTCGAAGCACGTCCGGCTGCTGTCGCCGCAGCCCTGAGGCTCACGCCGCCGCGACCAGGCGGTCACACGCCTTCTCGCACGCCCGGCAGGCCTCGGCGCACACCGCGCAGTGCTTCATCATCTTCCCGTGCCGCTCGCATTCGTCCCCGCACGCGCGGCACGCGACGGCGCACGCCTGCAGCAGCGCCCGCGCGATGCCTGGGTCCCTCGCCGTCTGCCGCGAGAACACCCGAGCGGTCACCTCGCAGATGTTCGCGCAGTCGAGGTCCAGCCGGATGCACCGCGCGAGCGGCTTCGGATTCTCCTCCGCGATGCACGCGTCTGCGCACGCCGTGCACGCCTGCGCGCAGTCCAGGCACGCCTGGATGCACTCGAGTACCGCCTTGTCTTCCGCCTTCGCCGCCTTCCCCGGATAGGCCTGCAGCATCTGCTGCACGTGCCCGAGGAAAGCTGCCCCTCCACCCACCCCCGTCGTCTCTGCCATGTCGTGAAGCCTCCTTTCTGCCTAGGGTGGCGACGCCGAGCGTCCCCGTGAACCTCCTCCTCCTCGAGCCGCATGAAGTGCAGCCGGACGGCACCGCCACGCTCGCCGGCCGGCGGCTCGCGCACGCGCGCGAGGTGCTGCAGGCACAGGCAGGGGACGCGCTGCGCGTGGGAATGCGCGCCGGCCGGCTCGGTACCGGGCGCGTGGTTCGCCTCGACACCGACGCCCTGGTCCTCTCCGTCACGCTCGACACCCCTCCCCCCGAGCGCCCCGGCGTGGACATCCTCCTCGCCATCCCGCGCCCCAAGCAGCTCAAGCGCGTGCTGCAGACCGTGGCCTCGCTCGGCGTGGACCGGCTCGTGCTCGTCAACGCCGCCCGCGTGGAGAAGAGCTACTTCCAGAGCCACGTGCTCGCCCCGGACGCCGTGCAGGACTTCTTCTCCCAGGGGCTCGAGCAGGCCCGAGACACCCGCTCCCCGGAGCTGCTCCTCCGCGAGCGCTTCCGCCCGTTCGTGGAGGACGAAGCGCCTTCGCTCTTCCCGGACACACTCCGCCTGCTCCCCCACCCACCGGAGGCCACGCCGCTCGCCGCGCTCCCCCGCCCGGAGGCCTCCCGCCGCGTCGTCCTCGCCATCGGCCCGGAAGGCGGCTGGGTTCCGTTCGAGGTGGAGCTCCTCCGGCGCGCCGGCTTCCAGCCCTTCTCACTCGGGGCCCGCATCCTCCGCACCGAGGTGGCACTCCCGGTGCTGCTCGGCCAGCTCGCCGCTTGGAGGCACCTGCCCGCGACACCGGGCTGAGCGCCCTCCTCGCGATCCGCGAACGAGGTGTGGTTGCCTTCGGCACATGCC
>JBDLRJ010000096.1:0-2548 GCA_039800145.1 Pseudomonadota bacterium
GTCCGCTCGGCAAGGGCCTCTCCGCGCTCCGCTTCGGTCAACTCCATTTCAGACTCTCCCGCGCGCCGGTGACGTCTCCCTGGAGTCGGCCCCGCGTGCGCCCGAGGGGCCGCCGGGGCACGGCCCGGAAGGCCGCCCACGCCAGGCCGGCCGAGCCGAGGCACTGGACGAGCCCTACCCACAGAACGCCCCACCCGGTGGCACCGGGAAGCGCCACGCCCAACGCCACGCCCAGCGCAGACAGTCCGCACAACCCGAGCACACCGGCGGCGCCCCCGAAGGCCGCGGTCCGCTTCGCCTGGGCGAGCTCCGCCTCGAGCTCCCGGCGCGCATGCCTCACCTCGGCCCGCACCAACAGCCTCGCCTCCTCCACCGCGTGTCGGACCAGCTCCGGCGTGCCCATCTCCTCGAGTCTTTGCGTCCGGCCCATGAGCGCCCCCACACGTCCGCTGCGCAACGTGTCCATCGCGCCTTGTTGCGCACAGGGGTTCGGTCGCAGCTTCGTTCCAGGCCCTCACGCGGCTCCTCGGCCTGCAGGCAGCGAGACAGGCCGCAGGCCTGCATTCCATCACCCGAGCCCCCGCGCGCCCTCAGCCCCCACGGACGTCGACGCATCCGATCCGTCTGCGGACACGCAGCCCGAGACCTCGCCGCCGTTGACGGACAGCGGGCTTCGGCGCACCGCCCCCGGCAAGCTACCTGCGCTGCACCGCCGCGCGCGCGTTGGCGAGCACCGGGGTGCGCCGCCCGCGCTGGGCCACGGCGAAGAGCCGGTCCGCCACGTCGAGCAGGTGCTCCGAGAACGCCACGCCGCGCCGCAGCCGTGCAGGGATGCGCTCGAGCCCATGCCGTGCCCCCACGAGGGCGCCACACAGCGCCGCCGCGGCATCTGCCTCTCCGCCGCAGCGCAGAACCAGCTGCTGCGCCACCACGAAGTCGTCAGGCGATTTGAGCGCCGCGTACAACGCCACCAGGAGCACCGGTGAGACGTGGCCCGGCAGCCCCTCCGTTCCCTTGAGCAACGACGCCGGCACCGCGACGCGCCGGAGCAACTCCAACGCCCGGGGAGCCTCCCAGCCGAGCACGCGCGGCAGGTGCCGCACTTCGTCCGCGAGGCCACCGTCGTGCACGCCCGCGGCGACGGCCACCTCCGCGCAGAAAGCCTCGGGAGCCCAGTTCCGCCCGGTGAGGGACAGCGCCACGGCACGTGCCGCCGCAGCAGCCGCCGCGGCAGCACGCGGCTCCTTGTGCGTCACCACCGTGAGCGTGCCCGCGTCCTGCGCGAGCCGGACCGGATCACTCCCACACAACAACCCCGGAACGACCGCGCGCGACAGGACGGACGCATCGGCCACGCCGAGCGGCGCGCCTGCGGCCATCCACGGCGCGCCGTGCACGAGCCGCTCTGCCGCCTCCACCACCGGCGGGGCCGGGAGCAACAGCACCTGCTCGTGCCACGTCCACACCAGGTGCGAGGCCATGCTGCGCCCATCCACGCGCCCCGCGGCCACCGCGCTCTCCGCCGCGGCCAGCATGAGCTGTGTGTGCGCCGTGAATTGCCCCTTCCGGTAGCGGCCCAGCGGACGCGGGCTGAAGTCCTCGCCGAGCTCCGGGACCTTTGCCGCTGCGCAGGACGGCAGTCCCTTGAGCGGCAGGCCGAGCGCATCCCCCACCGCCAACCCCACCAGCGCGGCGCGGAAACGGTCCTGCAGGATGGGTTCGGGAAGGGACGGGGACACGGCCAGGGGAGCGGGCAGGAGGAGGGGCGATTGAAGCCCTCTCACCCCGGCGGATTCAAGCGTCCAGACCCGGTCCGGGCGAAGAAAGCCGAACCCGCGGCTGGACTCAGCCTTCCGTCTCGAGCTGTCTCAGCCGCTCGATGCAGGCTGCCGCGCCCAGGTGGAGCACGGCGCCGTCCCACACCGCGGGCGGGGCGTGGCCACCGCGGGCGCGCAAGTCCGCCTCCACCTCGGGGTAGCTCACGTTGCGGAAGCGGACGTGGGCCTCGAGACCGTGCGCCACCACGTGGCGGCGCACCTCCGCGCTGCCCGCGTCCGAGATGGCGTGGAACAACTCCAGCACGGACCGCGCCCTCTTCAGCGGGAGACGAGGCTCGCGCGCACCGTCTCGCGCTTCACCGCGGCAGCGGCGAGCTCGAAGTCCGGGTCGCCGGCCTGGAGCTTCCGCAGCCGCTCCTCTGCCGCGAGCAGGCGCTTGCGCGCGTCTTCCGCGTCCAGCCCCTCGAGCGCCTCGGCGTGGTCCGCGAGCACCCGCACGTGGTCCTGCGCGACTTCCACGAAGCCGCCGGCCACGAAGTACTGCGTCCGCTCCCCGCCGGAGCGGAGGGTGAGCGCGCCCATGTCCATCAGCGTGAGGAACGGGGTGTGGCCCGGCCGCACCCCGAAGAGCCCCTCGGCGCCCGGCAGGATGGCCTCTTCCGCCTTGAGCGAGGCAATCCGCCGCTCGGGCGTGACGATGTCCACCGTGAGCTGCGCCATGGCTTAGGCCGCCGCCGCCTTGCGGGCGTTCTCCAGCACCTCGTCGATCC
>JBDLRJ010000097.1:0-17408 GCA_039800145.1 Pseudomonadota bacterium
CTCCGGCCGGGGTGGGGAAGGGGGAGCCTCCGCCAGGGCCTTCAGTTTCTGCGCGGTGGCATCCAGCGGCGGTTCCGCCGGCGCGGGCCGGCTGCAGGCGAGCAGCAGCCCGCCCAGCCCGGCCAGGCAGGCCACCGCCCCGCGCATCAGCGCTTCACCAGTTCGTACAGCCGCTCGAGCGCGGCGGGGACGCGGGAAGGATCCGTCCCGCCCGCCTGGGCCATGTCCGGCTTCCCGCCGCCGGAGCCGCCCACCTCGCGCGCCAGCTCCTTCACGAGGTCCCCGGCCTTGTAGCCCTTCTCCACGAGATCTTTCGTCACCGCCACGAGGATGATGGCCTTGCCGTCCTTCTGCCCGCCGAGCGCCACGATGCCGCTCTGGAGTTGATCCCTCAGCTTGTCCGCGAGCCCGCGGAACACCTTCGGATCCGCCTCGCCCACGTCCTGCGTGAGCACCTTCACCCCGGACACCTCGCGCACGTTCCCGCTGCCCGCGGCAGCCCCGCCCGAGAGCGACTTGAGCGAGAGTTCCTCCACCTTCTTCTCGAGTTCCTTGATGCGCCGGGCCCAGGCCTCGATGCGCACCGGCACGTCGCGCGGGGCCACCTTGAGGGCCGAGGCGGCGGCGCGCAGCTCGCCTTCGATCTCCCGCAGGTGCGAGAGCGCGCCGGTGCCGGTGACCGCCTGGATGCGGCGCACGCCCGAGGCGATGGAGGACTCGGCCGTCACCTTGAAGAGCCCGATGTCGCCGGTGCGCCGCACGTGGGTGCCGCCGCACAGCTCCGTGGACTCCGGGTGCACCGTCACCACGCGCACCACGTCCCCGTACTTCTCGCCGAACATGGCCACGGCGCCCGTCTTCCGCGCCTCGTCCAGCTTCATCACGCGCGTCTCTGCGTCCGCGTTGTCGCGGATCCACCCGTTCACCAGGTCCTCTACCTTCTCGAGCTGCTCGGGGGCGGGGGCGGCGAAGTGGGTGTAGTCGAAGCGGAGCGCGTCCGGTCCCACCACGGAGCCGGCCTGCTTCACGTGCTCGCCGAGCACCACCTTGAGCGCGCGGTGCAGCAGGTGCGTGGCGGAGTGGTTGGCGCGGATGGCCCGGCGCCGCCCGGCATCCACCGAGAGCGACACCACGTCCCCGGCCTTGAGCGTGCCCGCCGTCACCTTCACCTTGTGGGCGAAGAGGCCGGCGAGCGGCTTCTGCACGTCCACCACCTCCGCGGTGGCGCTGCCGCCGTGGGCCGTCACCGTCCCGGCGTCCCCCACCTGGCCGCCGGACTCGCCGTAGAAGGGCGTCTGCTCGAAGACCAGCTCCGCCTCCTCGCCGGCGCCCACCTCCGGGACCTCCACGCCGCCCTTCACCACGGCGCGCAGGACGGACTCGCCCCCGAGTCCCTGGCCGTCGTAGCCGAGGAAGCGCGTGTCCCCGAGCTTCGCGTGCAGCGCGTGCCACGCGTCCGCCACCGCGGCCTGCCCCGAGCCGCCGAACTCGCCCTTCTCGCGCTGCTGCTTCATGCGCGCCTCGTACCCGGGCTGGTCGATGTCGAACCCGCGCTCGCGGGCGATGACCTGGGTGAGATCCCACGGGAAGCCGTGCGTGTCGTGGAGGAAGAAGACCACGTCGCCGGACAGCACCGGCTGGTTGCCGGCCTTCAGCTTGCCGAGCTCCTCGTCGATCATCTTCAGCCCGCGGTCCAGCGTGCGGCGGAAGCTCTCCTCCTCGTGCTTCACCACCTCCAGCACGAAGGTGCGGTTCTCCTTCAGCTCGGGGTAGGCCCCGCCCATGAGGGAGATCACCTGGTCCACGGTCTTCGGGAAGAAGACGTCGTCGAGGCCCAGCCGCGCCCCGTGTCGGATGGCCCGGCGCATGATGCGGCGGAGCACGTACCCGCGTCCCTCGTTGGAGGGCTGGACGCCGTCGCTCACCAGGAACGCCGCCGCGCGCGAGTGGTCGGCGATGACGCGCATGGAGGCCGAGTCCGCCGCGTCCTGGCCGTAGGGCTTGCCGCACAGCGCGGAGATGCCCTGCAACAGCGGCTGGAAGAGATCCGTGTCGTAGTTGGTGCGCTTGCCCTGGACGACGGCGGCGAGCCGCTCGAGCCCCGCGCCGGTATCGATGGAGGGGCGGGGGAGCGGCACCAGCGTGCCGTCCTTCTCCTTCCGCTCGAACTGCATGAAGACGAGGTTCCAGATCTCCAGCCAGCGGTCGCAGTCACACGCCACGCCCTGGCAGGGGCGGCCGGCGGCGACCTCCGCGCACGGGAGATCCTCTCCCTGGTGGAAGTGGATCTCCGAGCACGGGCCGCAGGGGCCGGTGTCCCCCATGGCCCAGAAGTTGTCCTTGTATCCGAGCTTGAAGATGCGCTCGCGCGGGACGCCCTGCTTCGCCCACAGCTCGAAGGCCTCCTCGTCCCAGGGCAGCCCCTTCTCGCCGTTGAACACCGTCACCGCGAGCCGCGCGGTGGGCAGCGCGAGCGTCTTCGTGACGAACTCCCACGCGTACGCGATGGCGTCCGCCTTGAAGTAGTCCCCGAAGGAGAAGTTCCCGAGCATCTCGAACAGCGTGTGGTGCCGGGCGGTGAAGCCCACGTTGTCGAGGTCGTTGTGCTTGCCGCCTGCGCGCACGCACTTCTGGCTCGTGGTGGCGCGCGCGTAGTCCCGCGCCTCTCGCCCGGTGAAGACATCCTTGAACTGCACCATGCCGGCGTTGGTGAACAGCAGGGTGGGATCGTTCTGGGGGACGAGGGGCGAGGATGCGACGCGGCGGTGGCCCCGCTGCTCGAAGAAGGAGAGGAAGGCTTCGCGGACCTGGGCTGCGGAGAGCGTGTTCGACATGGGTGGCGGGGGTTTACGTCCTTTGCGGCGAGTTTTCACGCGCAGGCTTGGGGGGCAGGGAAGGAGGCGCGGGGGCGCGCCCACGGACTGGAGCGCCTGCGCCTCACCCGGGGAGGGCCAACCCGAGCGATCTCCGGTACCTGCGCGGCCGCTCGCAGGTGGCGAGCCCCTTGCTCAGGGCGGGGCCCATGCAGACGCTCCCACGCACCGTCCTCGCCGTCCTGCCGCTGCTGCTCGGTGGCGGCTGCCAGGGGCTCATCGGTGAGCTCCCGCCCGTTGCGCAGCAGGCCCCGGACAGACGGCCGGAAGATCCCGCGGCGCCGCTGTTGCCCGTGGAGTCCCTCCCGGCGTTCTCCCCTGCGCCCCTGCGGGCCCGGCAGCTGCTGCGCTGGCAGTACGAGGAGTCCGTCCGGGTGCTGCTCGGGGACGCCGCGGCCGCCGCCGTGGTGCTCCCCGCGGACGTACCGCTCAACGGTTTTGCCGCCGTGGGGGCCTCCCAGCTTGCCCCGACCCCCGTCGCGGTGCGCGCCTGGGAGCTGTCTGCCCACGCCGCGGCCGAGGCGGCGTTCGCAGGGGGCCTCCCGCCGGGCCTCGTGCCCTGCAGCCCCGCCGCCGCGGACGACGCGGCGTGTCTCGGCGCCTTCGCGCGCAGCTTCGGGCGCAGGGCGTTCCGAAGGCCGGTGACGGACGAAGAGGTGTCCACCTGGACCGCGGTGGGGCGTGCTGCCGCGCAGGCGTACGGCCGCTTCGACCGCGGCGTGCAGTTCGTGGTGGCCGGCATGCTGCAGTCCCCGGCGTTCCTGTACCTCGCCGAGGTGGGGGAGCCGGACGGGGACGCGGGGCGCCTGCGGCTGACGCGGTACGAACTTGCAGCGCGGCTCTCGTACTTCCTCGCGGGCATCCCCCCGCCGGAGGGGCTCATGGCCGCCGCCGAGGCAGGCGCGCTCGACACGGCGGACGGGCTCCGCGCCGAGGCGCGCCGCCTGCTCGCGCTGCCTTCCGCCGCGAGGGCGCGCGCCGCGTTCTTCGACGAGTGGTTGGAGCTGGGCCGGCTGGACGGGCTCTCGAAGGATCCCGGGACCTACCCCCTGTACTCGCCCGCGCTCGCTTCGGCCATGCGGCAGGAGACGCAGGCCTTCCTCGGGGACCTCGTGGCGCGCGGGGCGGACTTCCGCGACTTCCTGGACGCGCCGGACACCTTCGTGAACGCGGACCTGGCCCGGTTGTACGGGATTGCAGACGTGCCCGCATCCGGGTTCCAGAAGCGGACCTACCCGGCCTCCACGCTCCGGGGCGGGGTGCTGGGCCACGCGGCGTTGATGGCAGGGCTCGCCCACCCGCGGCTGACGAGTCCCACCCGGCGCGGCCGCTTCGTCCGGGAGCGGCTGTTGTGCCAGCCCGTCGGCGCGGCGCCCCCGGGCGTCAACGCCGGCATGTTCTCGGCGGCCTCCGAGGCGGGCCACGTCACCCTGCGCGAGCGGCTCGCCGTGCACCTGGAGGAGCCGTCCTGCGCCGGGTGCCACGTCCTCATGGACGGCATCGGCCTGGGGCTGGAGAACTACGACGCGGTGGGCGCCTTCCGCCCGGACGACGAGGGGCTGCCCATCGACGCGGTCTCCACGCTCGACTCGCTCGGCACCTTCGCGGGGAGCCGGCAGCTGGGCACGCTTCTGCGCAACCACCCCCGCACCCTGGACTGCCTCGTCCGCAACCTGTTCCGCGTGGCCGTCGGGAGAGTGGAGACGGACGGCGAGGCGCGCCCGCTCCGCGCCGCGCTGGACCGCTTCGCCGCCTCCGGCCACCGGCTGGACGAGGTGCTGGTGGAGCTCGCCGCCTCGGACGCGTTCCGCTTTGCCACGAAGGAGGAGACCCCGTGAGACGCACGTCCCTGTCCCGTAGAACGTTCCTGCGAGGGGCCGGCGCGCTGCTCGCGCTGCCCACCCTGGAGGCCATGCTGGACGGCAAGGGCGAGGCGCTTGCCTCGGGCGAGCCGCTGCCGAGGCGGCTGGTGGTCTTCTTCTTCGGCAACGGCGTGGTGCTCGACCGGTACCTGCCCTCCGGGACGGGGCCGGGCTGGGTGCCGGGCGAGGCGCTGCAGCCGCTCCTGCCGCTGAAGGACTACGTGAGCGTGGTGTCCGGGTACGATCTCAAGACCCCGGACCTCCGCGCCCACCACAACGGCGCGTGCGGCATCCTGTCCGGGTACCCGTTCATCTCCCTCCCCGCGGGCAGCGCCAACTTCTCGTCCAGGTTCGGAGGGCCCTCCATCGACCAGGTGGCGGCGGGGCGGATCGGCGGGGCCACGCCGTACAGGTCGCTGCAGCTGGGCATCAGCAAGCGGGCGGGGCCGTGGGAGGGGCCCACGCTGCAGTACGCGTCCCACGCGGGGTCGGACGCCCCGCTGCCCCCCACGGTGGACCCGGTGAAGCTCTTCACGCAGCTGTTCTCCGGCTTCAACGCGGGGAGCACCACGGATCCCCGCGCCGCCCTGCGGGCCTCCGTGCTGGACGCCGTGCGCGAGGACGCGGTGCGGCTCCGCGCACGGCTCGGGAGCGCGGACCGCGTGCGGCTGGACGCGCACCTCGCGCAGGTGTCCGAGCTTCGGGCGCAGTTGCTCGCGCTGCCCCCGGTGGTGACCAGCGCCTGTGCCCCGCCCGCCGCGGTCACCACGCGGAACGTGGACGCGGGGGGCAAGGAGCCGCTCACCGCGGTGAGCCGCGCCATGTTCCAGCTGCTCACGCTGGCGTTCGCGTGTGATCTCACCCGCGTGGCGTCCATCCAGTTCACCGGCCCGGTGGGAGACCAGGTGTTCTCGGAGCTCGGGCAGGTGGACAACCAGCACGAGCTCACGCACGACCCCGCGCGGCAGGGGGACGTGCACGACACGGTGGTGTTCACCTTCTCCCGCTTCGCGGAGCTGCTGGCGCAGCTGCGGGGCGCGGTGGAAGGGACGGGGAACCTGCTGGACCAGAGCGCGGTGCTCTGCACCACGGACGTGAGCGAGGGGCTGTACCACAGCTGCACCGACTACCCGCTGGTGGTGGCGGGCCGCGCCGGCGGTGCGCTCACGTACCCCGGCGTCCACCTCCGCGGGAACGGGCAGAACACCTCGGACGTGCTGCTGGCCGTGCTGCGCGCGGTGGGCGTGGACGTGCCCTCGGTGGGCGGCGGGGCGGGCCTCAGCAGCACGCCCTGCCCAGGGCTGCTCGCGTGAGCCGGCGCGTCACTCCACCACGAAGGTGCCGGAGATCATCTTGTCCATGCCGCACCCGTACTTGAGCGTGCCGCCCTTGCCCGGCGTGAAGCGGATGGAGACCTCCTTGTCCAGCGGCAACGCCACGTCGAGCTTGTGCTCGTCCAGGACGAACTCGGTGGCGCAGGTGCGGTCCGTGGTGCGGGTGACGCGGAGGTGGACCGGCTCGCCCTTCTTGAGAGTCACGGGGCTGGGCTCGTAGCCCTTCGCCGTGACCTTGAGGACGATCTCGCGTTCGGCGGGGGCGGTCTTCGCCTTGACCTTGCCCTCGGCGAAGGCGGGGAGCGCGCGCGCGGTCAGCAGCCCGAGCGCGGCAGCGGCGGTGAACTTGAGCAGGCGGGAGAGGCGCATGGGGTGCGTCTACTCCTGGCCGCGGTCCGCTGTCGACGGCGGCCGTGGCTCCCTGTCAGGATGCAGACCGAGGGAGCACGGCATGAACTGGGTTGCGACGGCGGTGGAGCGCGGGGCGGCGAACGCCCGCGAGGCGCTGGTGCTGGTCTCGGTGGACCCGGGCCCGGTGCACCAGCCGGTGCCGCTCGTGGTCAACCTGGTGCTGGACCGGAGCGCGAGCATGAAGGGGGCGCCGCTGGCCGCGGTGGTGGCGGCCTCGCGCCAGCTGGTGGAGGAGGCAGGCCCCGAGGACCACCTGGGGCTGTGCCTGTTTGACCGGAACGCCGAGCAGCGCGTGAAGCTCCAGCCGATGAACGCCGAGGGCAAGGAGCGGATGCGGGACGCGCTCGCCCGGTTGACGACCGGCGGGGGCACGGCGCTGCACGCGGCAGTGCACATGGCGTCCGGGGAGCTCACGCGCGTCTACCTGCCGGGCCGCAAGCCCCGCATGTTGCTGCTCACGGACGGCGAGCCCTCGGTGGGGCCCGCCACCGTCGAAAACTTCCAGCGGCTCGGGGCGTCGCTCGCGCAGAAGGGCGTGGCGGTGCACGCGCTGGGCGTGGCGGACCACTACGTGGCGGACATCCTCCAGGGGCTGACCGGCCCGTCCGGGAACGCCTTCCTGCACGTGAGCGACCCGGCGGGCGTGGGCGTGGCCATGGGCAGCATCTTCTCCGCCATCCGCGGCGAGGTGGCCACGGACGCGCGGCTGCGCATCAAGCCCGGCGGCTTCGCCTCCATCCGGAGCATGCACGGGTACCCCACGCACCTGGACGGCGGCGCGCTGGCGGTGCTCATCGGCTCGCTCACCGCCGGGCAGGTGCGGCAGGTGCTGCTCGGCGGGCCCGTGGCCGCGGCGGACTGGTCCCTGGGGCTCTGGGCCCGCGTGAGGACCCGGCAGGAGGAGACCGAGCAGGAGCTCACCATCGAGCGGGTGGCGCACGACACGGAGGCGGGGCGGAAGGTGCTGCGCGTGGCGGCGGAGCTCGAGCTGGTCTCGGCCGAGGCCGCGGCGTGGAACGCCCTTGCGCGCAAGGACCGGACGCGCTGCAACGAGCGGCTGACCTCCGCGGAGTCGCGGGTGAAGGTGCTCGTGGCGCTCGGGGCGAGCCCGGTGGAGGCCCAGCTGCACGTGCAGCGCGTGCTGGAGCTTCGCCACGCGTTTGACCACGGCACGTTCGACTCGGTGGAGGACCGCGCGCGCCGGAGCGCGGCGCTGCAGGCCTCTCACACGGTGAGCCAGATCATGATGGCGCCGGCCATGTTCCGGAAGCCGCAGCGCTGAAGAGCACTCACCCCGCGGAGGGCGGCGGCGCACCGCCCGGGGCCCAGCCCACGAGCCCGTGGAGCGGGACGAGCAGCGGCTCCTCGGCCGAGCCGACGAGCAGGTCGAACGGGCCCACCGCGCGCAGCGGGAGAGACAGCCGCCAGCCGTTCCTGAGCAGCAGCTGCACCGGTGCCCCCACGTGCGGGGAGAGTGGGCGGGCGTCGGTGACGGGGCGCTTCTCGGGCTGCCGGTGAAGGGGCGCCGGGCGTGCCGCGAGACCCGCCTCCCGCGCGAGCGTGGGCTCCAGCGCGCGCCAGGCGTCCACCGGCCCCAGCAGCAGCACCCGGAGCTTCTCGAGCCTGCCCGCGCCCGAGAAGGTCAGCTCCACGGGGGCCTCGGCGGTGAGCACGTCCTCGCGCGCGCGGTCCGCCTCCATCACCCACAGCGGACCGGCCTTCGCCACGGCCGCGGCGAACCAGGAGGCGATGGCCTCGTTGGACAATCCTGCGCGGGCGCTCCGCACGGCCTGCTTCTTCCCGGCCTTCTCGCGCCGCTCCTTCCACTCCTCCAGGGTGATGCCGGCCTGAGCCAGGCCGAAGGCCTCCTGGAGCCCGAGCCCCGGGTGCTGGGCGAGCAGGGCGTAGGCCTCGTCGAAGCGGCGGGCCTCCTCGGCGTGGAGCTTCCGCCAGATCTTGCAGGGCATGCGCCCCTCCAGCGCACCGCGCGCAATGCGCGCAGGCACGCGCTCCGAGCGGGCGAGCGCGTCCACCTGTGCCTCGGTGGGAGGGGGACGTGGGCTGGCCGGGCGCGGAGGGAAGGCCCGTCCGGAGGCGGGCCGAGGCGAGGCGGGGCGGACGGGCGCCGCTGCGCCCGGCTCCACCGGGGGGGCGCCGGGCGTGGCGGCGGCGGTGACAGGGACAGGGGAGGGCGAAACGGGGCGGGGACGGACGGCGCCGGCGGCCCCCGGCCGGACCACCACCTCCACCTTCGGCATGGGTCGCTTCTTGTCGTTCACGGCGGGGGCTCTGCCTCCTTGGGGATGGGCATGGATAACGCGGCAGCAGGGGGGCTGCACAAGCAGGACCGCCCGTGGAATAACCGGGGGTCGGAGGTCTCACATGCCCCTGGGAAGCGCCCGTTCCTTCGCCTGCGCGACGCTGCTGACGCTGTCGGCGTCCGCCTCGGCGGAGACGCATTCCGCGTCGCCTGTCCACTCGCCGCGCTCCGGCAGCTCTTCGTCTACCTCGTCCTCGGGGAGTCACCACTCTGCGAGCCCGGTGCGGCGCTCCTCCAGCTCCGGGGGCTGGTCCAGCTCCAGCAGCATCCGGTGGCGTCCCTACCGGCACACCCGGTACTACCGGCCGCTGTGGTACGCGCCTGCACCGGTGGTGGTGGTGGGCTCGACAGCGTCCGTCTCACCCGTGGACGACGGGGACGGCGTCTCGGACGTCCGGCTCGGGGCGGCGGGGCAGGTGCTCGCCATGGGGAGCCGGCTGGGGTTCGGGGCGGACCTGGCGCTCGAGGGGCGCCACGTGGGGATCTTTCTCGAGGCGGCGGCGTTGCCGTCCGCTGTCGTCGGCGAGTCGTTCGTGGTGGCGGACGCGTCGCTCGGCTTCTCCCTGCTGAGCGGGGAGGCGGGGCGGCTCCGGGTGGAGGTGGGGGCGCTCTGCGCCGTGCTTCCCTCTGCGAGCGGCCAGGGGCTGGCGGGGGCGGCCCCCGGCGTGGGCGTGTCCGGCGCGCTCGCGGTGGCGGGTCCGCTGCTGCTCACCGGCCGTGTGCGGGGGGCGCTCTGGCCCTACGTCCGGGCCGAGGCGCAGGCCGCGGCGCTGCTGGCGCTCGGGCCGGTGGGGCTGCAGCTGGGGTGGAAGACGCTGCTCGTCTCGGACGCGTGGCAGGTGGCCAACGCCGGCTCGCGCCTCTTCTCCGGCCCGTACGTGGGGCTGGAGTTGGCGCTCTAGGCGCCGGGGCGGTTCTCGAGCCGCCCGCGGTAGACCGGCTCGCCCGCGGCGAGGTAGCGCCGCTCGCGCGAGGAGGGGACCTCCTCCGGGTCCGCGGGGTGGAAGGCGCCTGCCCCGAGCGGGTTGATCCAGCCGGCCTCTTCCGCCGTGCGGAGCATCAGCTCGCCGAGCTCCTTCACGTCCGTGCGGAGATCCAGCTTCGCGCCGGGGACGGACAGCGTGCGCAGCAGCTGCGCGAAGTCCGGGCTCAGCACCGCGCGCTTCTGGTGGGCGCGCTTCAACCAGGGATCCGGGAACTGCAGGTGGATGCCGGACAGCGAGCGTTCGCGGAAGAGCCGCGGCACGTGCAGCTTCGCGTCCCCCTCGATGACGCGGAGGTTGCGCAGCCCGCGCTTGTCCGCCACCGCCTGGACGTGGCGCGCCCACTTCTTGCGCCACTCGAAGGCCACGTAGCGCACGTGCGGGTGGCGCTCGCAGTAACCGATGGCGAAGTGGCCGTACCCGCTGCCGATCTCCAGCTCGAGCGGGCCGGTCATGCCGAACACGGCGTCCCAGTCCGGGGCGGTGGGGGACAACAGCTCCAGTCCGACGGGGGTGGGGAGGAGGCGGGGGCCGCGGCTCATGGGGGTGGGACGGGTACACGGAGCGGACGCCGCGCGCAAGGCTGAGGTAAGGGAGAGGCATGAAGCTCTTCCACTCGCTGTCCGAGGCCAGCCCGCTGCGCGGGGCGGCCGTGGCGCTCGGCAACTTCGACGGGGTCCACCTCGGGCACCAGGCGCTGCTCGCCGAGGCGGCCCGCCACGGGGCACCGGTGGCGCTCACCTTCCAGCCCCACCCGGGCAAGGTGCTGCAGCCGGCGCTCGCCCCCAAGCTCATCTGCGTGCTCCCGCGGAAGCTGGAGCTGCTCGAGGCGGCGGGGGCGCAGGCGGTGGTGGTGCAGCCCTTCACCTCCGAGTACGCCCGGACGACGCCCGCGGAGTTCGAGGCCCAGCTGTTCGACGTGCTCGGGGCAGGGCACGCGGTGGTGGGGGCGGACTTCACCTACGGGGCGCGGCGGGCGGGCACGGTGGAGACGCTGCGGGCGGCGGCGGCGGCGCGCGGGGCGCAGGTCCACGTGGTGCCCGCGGTCACGGTGGACGGCGTGGTGGTGTCCTCGAGCCGCGTGCGCGAGTACCTCCTCGAGGGGCGGGTGGAGGCGGCGCAGCGGCTGCTCGGGCGCGCCTTCGACCTGGACGGGACGGTGGTGCCGGGGGATGGGCGGGGGAGGCAGATCGGCGTGCCCACCGCCAACGTGGACACGCAGAACGAGCTGCGTCCCGCGGCAGGCGTCTACGCGGTGACGGCGCGGTTCCGGGAGGGGGAGGGCTGGGGCGAGCGGCGGGCCGGGGCGGCCAACATCGGGGTGAAGCCCACGTTCGGCGGGACGGAGGTGACGGTGGAGGTGCACCTGCTGGACTTCGCCGGGGACCTGTACGGGCGTGAGCTGCGGGTGGAGTTCCTCGAGCGGCTGCGGGCCGAGCAGCGCTTCGGCTCGGTGGCGGAGCTCGTGGGGCAGATCCGGCGGGACGTGGAGGCGGCGCGGTCCGCCGTGGCGCGGGCGGGGCTGGCCTCTCCGCCGCCGGGTGCCGTTCCTTGACAGGCGGAGAGCCGCGCCCCTGTAATCCGGTCCCCTGTTGATTTCCCGGATTCGGCGCGGCCCCCAGCGGGCCTGCGCGAGGTGAGGCCTGACATGTCCAGCGGTCGTTTGGGTGAACTGCTCGTCCGGGAGAACCTGATCTCCGTCCAGCAGCTGCGGAAGGCCCAGGAGGAGCAGCGCCAGAACGGGACGCGCATCGGCGCGGCGCTCATCAAGACGGGCGCCATCGAGGAGTCGAAGCTCACGGACTTCCTGAGCAAGCAGTACGGCGTCCCGGCCATCAACCTGAAGGACTTCGAGATCGATCCCGAGGTCATCAAGCTGGTGACCAAGGAGGTGGCGCTCAAGCACGTGGTGCTGCCGGTGAACCGCGCCGGGCCCGCGCTGATCGTCGCCATGGCGGACCCGTCCAACATCTTTGCCCAGGACGACCTGAAGTTCCTGACGGGCTACAACATCGAACCGGTGGTGGCGTCCGAGGTGGCCATCCGGGACGCCATCGAGAAGTACTACGCGGAGAAGCAGCAGTCGCTCGAGGACATCGTCGGCGAGGCCACGGAAGAGACCGACGACGTGGAGGTGGCGCGCGAAGAGGAAGAGAACCTCAACGAGATCACCAAGGCGGCGGACGACGCCCCGGTGGTGAAGCTCGTGAACCTCATCCTGCTGGACGCCATCAAGAAGGGCTGCTCGGACATCCACGTGGAGCCGTACGAGAAGGACTTCCGCGTGCGGTTCCGGATCGACGGCAACCTCTACGAGGTGATGCGCCCGCCGATGAAGCTGAAGAACGCCATCACGTCCCGCCTGAAGATCATGGCGGACCTGGACATCTCCGAGCGCCGGCTGCCGCAGGACGGACGCATCAAGATCAAGCTGGGGGGCGGCAAGGAGATGGACTACCGCGTGAGCGTGTGCCCCACGCTCTTCGGCGAGAAGGTGGTGCTCCGGCTCCTGGACAAGTCCAACCTGCAGCTGGACATGACCAAGCTGGGCTTCGAGCCGAACCCGCTGGCATGGTTCAAGGAGGCCATCGAGCGGCCGTACGGCATGGTGCTGGTGACGGGCCCCACGGGCTCCGGCAAGACGACGACGCTCTACTCCGCGCTGTCGTCCCTCAACACCACGGACACCAACCTGGCCACGGCGGAGGACCCGGTGGAGTTCAACTTCGCCGGCATCAACCAGGTGCAGATGAAGGACGACATCGGCCTGAACTTCGCCGCGGCGCTGCGCAGCTTCCTGCGGCAGGACCCCGACATCATCATGATCGGCGAGATCCGCGACTTCGAGACGGCGGAGATCGGGGTGAAGGCGGCGCTGACGGGCCACCTGGTGCTGAGCACGCTGCACACCAACGACGCGCCGGGCACGGTGAGCCGCCTGCTGAACATGGGAATCGAGCCGTTCCTGGTGACGGCCTCCCTGAACCTCATCCTGGCGCAGCGCCTCTGCCGGCGCCTGTGCAACGAGTGTAAGCGGCCCTCCACCACCATCACCGAGCAGGCCATGCTGGAGGCGGGCGTCAACCCGGAGAAGCTCGGGACCTTCAAGCCGTTCGAGAAGGTGGGCTGCAAGGCGTGCAACGACCGCGGCTACCGCGGCCGCGTGGCCATCTACGAGGTCATGCCCTTCTGGGACGGCCTCAAGGAGGTGGTCATCAACGGCGGCTCGGCGGCGGAGCTGAAGCAGGAGGCCATCCGGCTCGGCATGTCCTCGCTGCGCATGAGCGCGCTCAACAAGTTCGTGGACGGCGTGACCACGCTCGAAGAGGTGATCGGCAACACCGCGCCGGACCGCTTCTAGACCCCCCGCGTTTCCAGGGCCGTACCACCCGCCTCACCCCGAAGAAGGACACCCAACGTGGCAAACCTGCACCAGCTCCTGAAGGCCATGGTGGAGAAGGGCGCGAGCGACCTTCACCTGACGACCGGCTCTCCCCCGCAGCTCCGCGTGGACGGCGAGCTCGTCCCGCTGAAGGTGCCGCCGCTGACGCCGGTGGAGACCAAGCAGCTCGCCTACTCCATCCTCACGGACGCGCAGAAGCACCGCTTCGAGGAGGACAACGAGCTGGACCTGTCCTTCGGCGTGAAGAACCTGGCGCGCTTCCGGGCCAACTTCTTCCTGCAGCGCGGCGCGGTGGCGGCGGCGTTCCGCATCATCCCGTTCAAGATCATGACGTTCGCCGAGCTGGGGCTGCCGCAGGTGGTGGCGGACCTCTCGCGCAAGCCGCGCGGGCTCATCCTGGTGACGGGCCCCACGGGCTCCGGCAAGAGCACCACGCTCGCGTCGATCATCGACAAGATCAACACGGACCGCCACGAGCACATCCTCACCATCGAAGATCCCATCGAGTTCCTGCACCCGCACAAGAACTGCCTGGTGAACCAGCGCGAGGTGGGCTCGGACACCAAGAACTTCAAGGTCGCGCTCAAGTACATCCTGCGCCAGGACCCGGACGTGGTGCTGGTGGGCGAGCTGCGTGACCTGGAGACCATCGAGGCGGCGTTGGTGGTGGCCGAGACGGGCCACGTCTGCTTCGGCACGCTGCACACCAACAGCGCGGTGCAGACCATCAACCGCATCATCGACGTGTTCCCGTCCTACCAGCAGCCCCAGGTGCGCGCGCAGCTGTCCTTCGTGCTGGAAGGGGTGATGAGCCAGCAGCTGCTCGCGAAGGCGGGCGGGGCGGGCCGCGTGCTCGGGCTGGAGATCCTGGTGCCGAACCCGGCCATCCGGAACCTCGTCCGCGAGGACAAGATCCACCAAGTGTACTCGGCCATGCAGGTGGGCCAGAGCAAGTACGGGATGCAGACCTTCAACCAGTGCCTGGTGAGCCTGCTGCAGCGCAAGCTCATCACGCAGGAGGAGGCCTACTCGCGCACGTCGGACGCGGACGAGCTCAAGAACCTGGTGGCGGGTGGCATGGGCGGCCCCCGCCCGGGTGGTCCCGGCCAGCCCCCCCGCTGAACTGACGGCCCGCCGCGGGCTGGGGTACACTCCCACCCGCTTCGTCACGAGGAGACCTGATCCATGGCTGCAGCCGCGGTTGCGCAGAAGGCGCCCTCCAAGAAGGCCACCCCCTCGTTCTTCTGGGAGGGGAAGACCAAGAACGGAGAGAAGAAGAAGGGGGAGATGGAGGCGTCCGACCAGGGCGCCGTGGAAGCGCGCCTGCGGTCCATGGGCATCGTCGATGCGAAGATCCGCCAGCGGAACTTCTTCGACGATCTCACGGGGATGTTCGCCGGGGGTGTCCAGGGCAAGGACATCCTCATCTTCACCCGGCAGTTCTCCACGATGATCGACGCGGGCCTTCCGCTCGTGCAGTGCATGGAGATCCTCGGGAGCCAGGCGGACAACCCGGCGTTCCAGAAGGTCATCTACGCGGTGAAGAACAAGGTGGAGGCGGGCTCCACCTTCGCGGACTCGCTCAAGGATCACCCCAAGGTGTTCGACGAGCTGTTCGTGCAGCTGTGTGCCGCCGGCGAGATGGGCGGCATCCTGGACACCATCCTCAACCGGTTGGCGGCCTACCGCGAGAAGAACGAGAAGCTGAAGCGCAAGGTGAAGAGCGCGCTCAACTACCCGGTCATCGTGCTCGTGGTCGGTATCGGCGTGGTGGCGGCGCTGCTCCTGAAGGTGGTGCCGGTGTTCGCCAAGATGTTCGCGGACTTCGGGTCTGCGCTGCCGGCCCCCACCCAGTTCTTCGTGGACGCGTCCGCGTGGATGCAGGCCTATTACATCCACCTCGCCGTGGGGATTGCCTCCTTCGTGTTCGGCTTCAAGACGACCTACGAGAACCCCAAGGGGCGCAAGCTGATCGACAGGACGGCGCTGAAGCTGCCGGTGGTGGGGGATCTCATCCGCAAGGTGGCTGTGGCCCGCTTCACCCGCACGCTCGGCACCATGATCAGCTCCGGCGTGCCCATCCTGGACGCGCTGGACGTGGTGGCGAAGACGGCCGGCAACCGCACCATCGAAGAGGCCATCTACCACGTGCGGTCGAAGATCGCGGAGGGCAAGAACATTGCCGGTCCGCTGGCGGAGACGGGCGTGTTCCCGTCCATGGTGGTGCAGATGATCGGCGTGGGCGAGGCCACGGGCGCCATGGACGGCATGCTCAACAAGATCGCCGACTTCTACGACGACGAGGTGGACACCGGCGTGGCCGGCCTCACCTCCCTCATCGAGCCCATCATGATGGTGGGCCTGGGCGGCGTGGTGGGCGGCTTCCTCATCGCCATGTACCTGCCCATCTTCACCATTGCGAGCGCCATCAAGTAGCGCGCCCGCGGTGGAGGGGCCGGCCCGCGACACCGCCGCCCTCCGCGTGAAGTTGGTGTGGCTCACGGTGTTCCGCACCGTGGCCACCTCCCTGCTGCTCGCCGTGGTGGGCGTGGGGGTGCTGTCCCGCCCCGGCCTGCCGCACCTTGCCCCGGACGAGGCGCTCTCGTTCTGGGGCCTCAGCGCCACCTACCTGCTCACCATCACCTACGGCCTCTGGCTGCGCACGGGGCGCGGGCTGCGGGGGCTCGCGTGGGTGCAGGTGGTGGGAGACCTGGTGCTCGCCACGTTCGTGGTGGGCTTCACGGGCGGCACCGAGTCCCCGTTCTCGGTGCTGTACCTGCTCGCCATCATGGCCGGGGCGCTGCTGCTGTTCGAGCGCGGGGCGGTGGTGGCCGCCTCCGTCTCCGCCGCGAGCCTGCTCGGCTACACGTGGGCGTTCCAGGCGGGGTTGCTGCCGCCCATCAACGCCCACCGCCTCCCCACGGCGCAGCTGCTCCCGGCGCTCTCGAGCCAGCTGGTCTCGCAGGCGCTGGTGGCGGGGTTGGCCACCTACCTGGCCCGGCTGCTCGCCACCACCGGCGGGCGGCTCACGCGCAAGGAGGCGGATCTCCGCCAGCTCGGCGGACTGCACCGGCAGATCCTCGCCGGCATGCCCACGGGGCTCATCACCACGGACGCGGCCGGCCGCATCACCTTCGTGAACCAGGCGGGGCGTGGGCTGCTGGGACTGGGCGTGGAGGGGGGGCCGGACAACGTGGAGCAGGTGCTGCCGGGGGTGCTCGCGCGCGGGGTGGGGCGGGACGAGCGGGACGTGGCGCTCCCCGGCGGGACGCGGCGGCTGGCGCTCGCGGTGAGCCAGCTGGAGGACGCGGGGGAGAGCTCCCGGCTCGTGCTGCTGGAGGATCTCACGGAGCTGCGGCACGCGGAGGAGGCGCTCCGGCGCGCGGACCAGCTCGCCTCGCTCGGCCGGCTCTCCGCGCAGTTCGCACACGAGGTCCGCAACCCGCTCGCCTCCATGCGCGGGGCGGCGCAGATGCTGGCCCAGGAGTTCCCCGCGGACCCTGCCGCGCAGCGGCTGCTCGGCGTGCTCGTGCGCGAGTCCGACCGGCTGGCAGGGCTCATGGAGGACTTCCTGCGCTTCGCGCGCCCCGCGGAGCCGACGTTGCAGCCGCTTCGGCTGGACGGGCTCGTGCGGGAGACGGTGGAGCTGCTGCGGACCGATCCGCTCGCGGGGCGCGTTCGGCTCGAGACGGAGCTCTCCGAGGTGACCGTCCAGGGGGACGGCGCGCAGCTGTCACAGGTGCTCATCAACCTGCTCCGCAACGCCTTCGCCGCGGTGCCGCGGGGCGGCCGGGTGCGGCTGCGCACGCGCAGCGCGGGGAGCTTCGGGGAGCTCGTGGTGTGGGACGAGGCCGGGAGCATCCCGCCCGGAGACCACGGCCGCCTCTTCGAGCCCTTCTACTCGCGCCGCCCCGGCGGGACGGGGCTGGGCTTGTCCATCTGCCTGGGGATCGTCCGGGCGCACGGGGGCCTCATCGACGTGCGGTCCTCGCCGGAGACGGGCACCGAGTTCGTGGTCCGCCTGAAGGCGGCGTAGGCTCGCGGGCACTTCCATGCACATCCTGGTGGTCGACGACGAGCTGTCCATGAGGGAGTACCTGGACATCCTGCTCACGCGGGCGGGGTACTCGGTGACGACCGCGGACTCGGCCACCGCGGCGAAGGAGACGCTCGCGCGCGCGCCGGTGGACCTCGTGGTGTCCGACATGAAGCTCGGCGCGGC
>JBDLRJ010000098.1:0-15351 GCA_039800145.1 Pseudomonadota bacterium
TCTGGCCGTCCTTCCCGCAGGTGCCGAGCCCCGGGTCCTGCTGCACGTCCCAGCCCACGCGGGACACCTTCTTGAGCGCCTCCGGCCCCACGCCGATGAGCGTTGCCCCCTTCACGGGGCGGCCGAGCCTGCCGTCTTCGATCTCGTAGGCCTCCGAGATCTCGAAAACGAAGTTGCCGTTGGTGATGTCCACCTGGCCGCCGCCGAAGTTCGCGCAGTACAGCCCGCGCTTCACCGACCGGAGGATCTCCGCCGGGTCGTCGTCTCCCGGGGCCAGGTAGGTGTTCGTCATGCGGGGCAGCGGCATGTGGCGGAAGGACTCGCGCCGCCCACTCCCGGTGGAGCGCTGGCCCATGAGCTTCGCGTTGTGCGCGTCGTAGAGGTAACCTTTCAAGTTGCCCTTCTCGATGAGCACCTTGCGCTCGCCGGCCTGGCCCTCGTCGTCCACGTTGATGCTGCCCCGGCCGCCGGCCACCGTGCCGTCGTCGATCACGGTCACGAGGGAGCTGGCCACCTGCTGCCCGAGCTTCCCGGCGAACAGGGACGTGCCCTTGCGGATGAAGTCCGCCTCGAGCCCGTGGCCCACCGCCTCGTGGAGCAGGATGCCGCTCCAGCCGGGGGCGAGCACCACCGTCTGCTGGCCGGCGCGCGCCTCCGCGGCCCCCAGCGTGGCCGTGGCCTGGCGGGCCGCCTCGCGCGCCACGGCCTCGGGCGAGAAGCTGTCGAAGTGCTGGAAGGGGACGCGGCCGCCGCCGCCGTAGAAGCCCGTGCGGCGCTCGCCGTTCTTCCCCTCGGCCACCACCTGCACCGACAGCCGCGCCATGTCCTGCGCGTCCTCCACGTAGTGGCCGGTGGTGTTGGCCACCTGCACGTGCTTGGTCTGGTCCACGTAGGTCGCCGTCACCTGCTTCACGCGCTTGTCCGCCGCGCGGGCGGCCTTGTCCGCGCGTTGCACGAGCGCCGTCTTGCGGGAGACGTCCACCTGCATGAGCGGCTCGGGCACCTTGTAGAAGCTGGGCACCGGTGCGCGCGCCACCCGGTACGCGCGGTCCGAGCCGGTTGCGTCCGCGATGAGCGCGGCCGTCTCGGCGGCGCGCAGCAGCGCCGGGAGCTCCACGTCGTCCGAGTAGGCGTAGCCCACCTTCGCCCCGGAGATGACCCGCACCCCCACGCCCTGCACCTGTCCCACCTGCGCGCTCTTGAGCTTCTGTTCATCCAGCGTGACCGCGGTGGTGACGCTGCGCTGCACGTACACCTCGGCGAAGTCCGCGCCGCGCACCATGGCGGCGGCGAGCACGCGCTCGAGCACGGCGGGGGGTAGGACGGTGGGCGTTGCGGCGGTGGGCGGCGGTGGCGTGCGGGGACGCGCGGCGGTACGGCGGGCGGCGGTGCGGGGCATGTGGGCTCCGGTGACGTGCGGACAGCGGGTCCGGGACGGTAGCCACCCCCTCCGGGACCGGCAATCAAATGGTGCCTTCCGGTGGATGCCGGGCAGGACTACATTGCCTGCCCAAGCGCATGCCTCCCCGAAAGCCCAGGGCCAGGGTCAAGCCCCGCTACCAGACCGGCGCGGACTACTCGACGCCGGACGAGCCGCCGGTGGACCCGGCCCTCCAGGACGGGCCGGACTTCCTCGGGGAGGAGCCGCTGCCTCCCTCCATGCCGGGGCGGGATCTCTACGGCGAGAGCGACTTCCCGCCCGAGGAGGCCGAAGATCCACAGCTGTTCCAGCAGACCCACGTCGGCATCCAGGCGCCCACGCCGGCGGGGGCCACCCCCTCGCGCGCGCGCGCCGGGGAGACGCGCGTGGCGCCCATTCCCTCCGCCGAGGAGGAGCCGGAGAACACCGGCGTGGACTCGCCGGACGCCACCCGGACGGGCCGGCCGCTGAAGCTGGAGATCGTCTCAGGCCCGGGCGCGGGGAAGGTCCGGAGGATCGAGGGCGTGCGCTGCGTCATCGGGCGTGCGCCGGAGTGCGGCTTCCCGCTCGGAGACCAGTCCGCCTCGCGCAAGCACGCAGAGTTGGTGGTGTCCGACGAGGGCGTGCTGCTCAGGGACCTCGAGTCCGGCAACGGCACGAAGGTGAACGGCGAGAAGATCACCGAGCGCGTGCTGGTGCACGGGGACGAGATCTCCCTGGGCAAGACGGTCCTGCGCTTCGTGGACGAGGTGGCGGCCTTCAAGAAGCTCCAGGAGGAGGCCGAGGCGCGCGAGGCGGCAGCCGCGGCTCGGGAGGAGCCACCGCCGGCGGAGCAGGAAGAGGAGCCGGGCGAGGGCACCGACGTGCGCCCTCCGCCCGAGCCGCCGAGCACCTCGGGGCACGCGGCGCTGGCGAGCGGCCGTCCCCGCCCGGTGCGGAGGGTGGAGGATCCGCTTCGCAAGCGGAGGATGCTCGGCCTCTTCGCCGCGCTCGCAGGGGCCATGGTGCTGCTCCTGGTGATGCTGCTCCGTCCCGCGCGCCCGCCGCCCCCGTCCGAGGACATCCTGCTGCGCGAGGCCATGGAGAAGCTCCAGCGCGCGCGCAACGCTGCCCGCGAGGGCCATTTCCTCGAGGCCGCGGAGTTGGCGGACGCGGCGCAGAAGCTGAAGCCGGGCGTGGACACGGACGGCTTCGCGGCGCGCGCCCGCAAGGAGGCCGAGGCCGAGGCAGCGCTCGGGACGGTGAGGGCGCTCATGGCCGAGGGGAAGCTGGCGGAGGCCCGCGCCGGGCTCGAGCGCGTGCAGTTCGTCACCCCGGCGGGCGAGGCGGTGAAGGCGCAGCTCGCCTCCGAGCTCTCGGTGAAGCTGCGCGAGGACTTCGCCGCGCGGCTGGAGGAGGCGCTGGGGGCCGGGGACGTGGAGGCCGCGCAGGGGGTGCTCCTGGAGATGGAGCCTGGGCAGCTGCGCGAGTCCCAGCCACGCGTGGAGGCGCTCAAGGCCCGGCTCGCGCAGGAGGCGGAGGAGAGGCTCTCGCGCGAGAAGGTGCAGAAGCGCCGGGTGGCCATTGCCCTGGACGCGAAGCGACGGGCGGAGGTGAAGGCGGCCTTCGAGTCCGTGCAGCGGCGGTTCGACGCGGGGGAGTACGCGCGCGCCGCGCTCGAGTGTGACCGCGTCGCGGACCGGCACCCGGGGGACGACGTCATCCGCGCGCGGGCGTCCGAGCTCAAGGCGCTGCTGCCTGCCTTTGGGAAGGCGTTCGAGGAGGGGCACCGCAAGTTCAAGGCGGGCCAGCTGGGGGCTGCGGCCCGTCCGCTCAAGAAGGCGCGGGAGCTGTACCAGCAGATGGGGATGGAGGGCTCGCTCGGGCGGATCCTGGACGAGGAGCTCGGGGCGTCGGCGCTCTCCGCGGCCGAGGCGGCGTGGGCGCGGCAGGACTACGCGGGGGCCAACCTGTTCTACGAGGAGGCCCGGAGGCTGACGCCGGGGGACGAGCGGGCCGCGGCGGGAATCGGCCAGGTAAACCGGAGGCTCGAGGAGCTGTACCTACAGGCCTACGCGCTCGCGGAGTCGGACCCGAAGGACGCGCTCTCCAAGCTGCGCACCGTGCTCGGCGTGGTGCGTCCCGGGCAGCCGCTGCACGACAAGGCCACGGCGTTGAAGGAGCGGATCCAGAAGTGACGCGCACGAACCTGGTCGCGGGCGCGGTGGCGCTCGCCGTGGCAGGGGCGGTCTACGCCGGGTGGGGGCGGACGTCCGAGCCCGGCCCCGAGGAGCAGCTCCGGCGGCACGTGGTGGAGCTCGCGCGCGCAGCGGAAGCGAGGAAGCCGGGCGAGATGCTCGAGCGTGTCTCGGCGCGCTTCACCGCTCCCGAGGTGGGAGACAGGGACGCGCTGCGCGGTTTCCTCGCAGCCCAGCTGCTGCGTGGCGAGTGGGTCCGGGCGTGGCCCATGGACATCCAGGCGGAGCTCCGGGAAGGAGGCCGGGCCCACCAGCACGTGAGGATGGTGCTCGGGCGGTCCACCGCGTCCCGTGTCGAGGATCTCGGGAAGGATGCCTCGCTCGCGGCCTGGCGGCTGGAGCTGGACTGGGTGCGGGAAGAGGACGGCGAGTGGAGGGTTGCCTCCGCACGCTGGGAGCCGATTCCTCCCGCCGAGCTGCTGACCCCGTGAGGGCTACTGCAGGAGGCCCTTGGCCTCCTCCGCCCACGCCTTGCTGATGTCCTTCTGCTTGGCGGCCACCAGCTTCTTCTCCACGTCCGTGACGATCCCGTTCAGCTTCTCGCGGGGCTCCTGCAGGCCGCGGAACTTGGCGAGCGCGAAGCCGTAGTAGGTGCACGCGACCGCGAACTCCTTCTGCTCGAAGAGGAGGTGGCCCATGGCCATGTAGGCGTCCGGGATGGTGCCCGATCCGTCGTCGATGGCGACCACCGCGAGGGCCTCCTTCGCCTTGTCGTACTGCTTTTGCGAGAGGAGCAGGTCGCCCTTGGCGTAGTAGGCGCGGCCCTGCAGCACGCTCTTGGCGGCAATGGCCTTCTCGTACGCGGCGAGCGCCTCGTCCGGCTTGCCGGCGGCACGCAGCACGTCGCCGCGCACCAGGTAGTAGCGGTCGTCGCGCTCGAGTGCAGACGAGGTGCTGCCGTCCAGGCTGGTGAGCTTGATGTCCTTGAAGGTGCCCTCGTAGGCATCCAGCAGGCCCAGCGCGGCGGTCATGTCACCGGCCTGCTGCAGCTGCGCGGCGCCGTCCAGGTAGAGCAGGGGCGCGGTGGGCTTGCGGGCCACGGCGTCCTTGAAGGCCTGCGCGGCAGCCGGGTCCTTCTTGGCGGCGAGCGCGCGCGCCCTGGCGAACAGGGCGCGGTACTCCTCCGGGTTCGCGGCCAGCGCCTCGCCGGCCATGCGCAGCGCCTCGTCCGGGCTCCCCGCGTAGAGGGCCACCTCGGCACCGGTGGCCAGCGCCAGCGCCTTCATGCCCGGCGTCTGCTCCTCGGCCAGCACCTCGCGCACGGTGTCCGCGGCGAACTTCGCCACCACGCCGTCCTTCCGGTACAGCCCGAGCAGGCCCTTCACGAGCCGCGCCTGCACGTGCTCGGGGTTGGACGCCACGCCCTTGTCCGCCACGTCGAGCGCGAAGACGAAGTTCTGCTCGTCGATCAGCGCCTGGGTGTACGCGGCGGAGAAGCGCGGGTTCTTCCAGGCCTTGTCTGCGGCCTGCTTGTAGGCCTCGCGCGCCAGCGAGAGCTGCCCGAGCGCTTGCTTGGACTGGGCGAGCGCGTACCACAGCTTGGCGGAGGAGGCGCCCTTCTCGCGCAGCCCCTCCACGTAGTCGTCCGCCTCCTTCGACTTGCCGCCGGAGAGTGTCTGCAGGGCGAAGCTCGCGTAGCGGTCCTCGCTCTTTGCCTCTGCCTTCTCGGCGCGCTGCAGGAAGTCCTTCGCCCTGGCCTCCTCGCCGGGCACGCGGTGCACGAGCCACAGCTGGGTGTGGAGCTCCGCCCCCAGCGCGAGCGCGTCCGGGGCGCTCGAGTCCATGGCCAGCACCTCGTCCACAAGCCCCAGCGCCTTCTGGTAGTCCTTCGCGTTGTCCCGCACGGCGACCGCGCGGGCCTCCTTCATGCGCTCCGCGATCTGCCGCTTCTTCTCGGCCCGCGCGTAGATGGCATAGACGATGCCCGTCAGGAGAACGGCCGTGATCCCAATCTGGGTCATTGCCGAGCCGAAGCTCTCCCGCTTTTTCCACGGGCGATAGGACAGGTCGGGCGCTGCAGCCATGGCGGGAACCCCAGGGGAGACAGGAAAGGGCGCCGGATATAGCGTCGCCGATTCTACGGTGTCAACGCGCGCGGGAGTTCCTGGACTTGGCCATCTACATTGCCATCACCGACGACGATCTCCGGTCGATTCTCCATGCCTGGGACGTGCCGCCCCTCCAGGCGGCGCTGGGCATTCCCGAAGGCAGCATCAACACCAACGTCGCCCTCGAGTTCAAGGACGGCTCGCGCGCCTTCCTGCGCCTGACGATGGTGCGTGACGAGGCCGCGCTGAATTACGAGGCCGCCCTGCTCGAGGCGCTGGCAGGCAGCGGGGTGGAGGCGGCGCGGTTGCGGCGCACCCGCAGCGGCGCGGTCAGCGTTCCGTGGGGCGGCGGGTTCGTCTCGCTGTTCGACTGGATAGATGGAGTGGAGGTCGCCCGGAAGGCCCTGGAGTCGGCGCGGTTGCGCTCCCTCGGCGGTGCGCTCGCCCGGATGCACGGGGCGCTGGACGGGATCACCACCCCGCGCCCCAATGCGTACGACACCCACGTGGTCGCGGGTTGGCTGGAGGAACTCCGGCGGGAAGATCACCCCGGGCTGGAGGGACTCGCAGACTTCCTCCTCGAGGCGCAGGAGACCGCGCGCGGGTGCCTCGTCCGGCATGGCAGCTCGCTGCCCGCCGGCCCCATCCACGCGGACCTCTTCATGGACAACGTGAAGTGGCCCACGCCGGACGCCCCGGTGCTGTTCGACTTCGAGATGGCGTGCCACTCGCCTCGGGTGCTGGACGTGGCCATCACGTTGGATGCCTGGTGCTTCGACGGCGAGTTCCAACAGCCGCTCGCCCGCGCGTTCGTGGAGGGCTACGAGTCCGTGCGCCCGCTCACGGCCGAGGAGTGGGATGCGCTCCACGGGGCCGCGCTGTGCGGGGCCATCCGGTTCACCACGTCACGCATCCGCGACTTCCACCTGTCCATGCTCCCGCCGGACCGGCTGGCGAAGAAGGACTACCGGACGTGGCTGGCGCGGGTGAACGCGCTGCGGTCCATGGGCAAGGACCGGTTCCGCGAGTGGTTGGCCCCGCGGGGTTAGATCCCGGAGACCAGCTTCCAGCCCGCGTCTTCCTTGCGGAGGACCATCTTCTTCAGGCTGCTCTCGTTCTTCGGCTTGTTGCTGAACGCGGGGACGCGGAAGCTGGCCTGGTAGAAGTAGACGACCTCCGCGGTGCGGCCCCGGTCCTCGAAGTTCATCTTCTTCACCGTGATGTCCAGGCGGAGATCCTCCACGCGGGACAGCCGCTCGGGGAGTACCTGCTCGAGCCGCGCGAAGTCCAGGTCGTCCTCCGGCGTGCCCGTGCCGCCGTCGTCCTGGAAGTCACGGCTCACGAGCCGCATCACGGAGCGGGCGTCCCGCCCCTCCATGGCCCGGGTGTACCCCGTGAGCACGTCCAGCACGGCGCGGCTGTCCGGCGTGTCCTCGATGTCCGTCCCCGGCAGCCGGCGAGGCATGCAGCCTGACAAAGTGGCAAGCGCGAACGCGCCGGTGAGACAAAAAATCAGCGAGCGTGGGGTGGATCGCAGGGAGGTGCGCATACGGACGGGAACTTAATCAAGAAGCGGGCCGACGCAGGATCTCCGCCAGGAAGCGGTCCAGGACCGGGACCTCGCCGTCGAGGATCTTCAGCCCCTCGTGCTGGATGATCCGCTCGCCCACCATGGCCAGCGCCTTGAGGAAGAGCGGCAGCACCAGCTTGATCTCCCCCTCGATGGTGCGCTCGCACTGCCCGCCCACGTCCCGGAGCCGGAGCGTGCCGGAGTTGAGCATCATCTTGCTGATGCCGTGCGTGGTGGGGACGTTCTGGAAGTGGAGCTCGCGGCGTGCGCGGTCGTACGTGGAGGTCTCCACGAAGGCGAACCACTCCGGCGGCACCTCCCTGGGCCCAATGGACTTGATGACGGGCTTCGGCCGGTAGCGGACCTTGCGGAGGATGCGCCCGCCGCTGTCGGACATCTCGAGCACCTGGGCCTCGAGCAGCACGCCGTGGTGCTGGAGGAGGAAAGGGATGTACCGCTCGTCCGCGAGGGCGCGCTCCACCTCTTCCACGGTGCCCCGGATCCGCTGCCGAGTCTCGAATTTCATGGCGCCGCCATCTAGCGGAAAGGGCCGTGGGGCACCAGCGGGCCGGAGAACGCGCGCTCTTCGAACGTGCAGCGCTGGACCCAGTCCGCGGCCGCTGCCCGGACGGACGGACCGGCCTGCTGCGCGCGGTCCGACAGCGCACGCACCCCGGGGCAGTCGCCCGCGAGGAACGCCGAGAGCAGGGACGCGCGGAGGGCCTCCTCGCGGAGCAGCAGGGGCAACTCCCCCGCGAGCGCGGCCTCGAGGTGGGGGCGCGCGAGCAGCGGCGCGGTGCCCAGCGCGAGCCTGCGGCCCAGCAGGTAGTTGCCCCACGCGTCGTCCGGGGCGGCGGCCAGGGCGCGCTGCAGCAGGGCGAGCCGCGCGTCGTCCGGTGCGGGGAGGAACCAGGCCCAGAGCGCATCTCTCAGCGGTGACCCGAGCGCCGCCTTCTTGAGGAGGGCCTGGCGCGCGGTGGCGGGAGGCGGGGACAGCGCGAGCACCTGCTCGAGGTGTGCGGCCACCTCCGCTGCCTCTCTCCGGGCGCCGAACGCTGCGTCTGCGCGCAGCAGTTCCACCTCGGCGCGCAGCCCGGCGCGGTCGCGCAGCCGCTCTGCCAGGGGGGCCAGCAGCGCCTCGGCGTCCTCCGCGCGCTCGAGCGCCAGCAGGGCGCGGGCCCGTCCCACGGCGTGGCCCGGTTCGTCCGGCTGGAGCACCGCGCACCGCGCGAAGAGCTCCGCCGCGCGCGCAGGATCCCCGCGGAGTTCCTGCTGCGCCTCGTCCACCAGCGCTGCCAGCTCCCGCGCGCACGGCCGGGCGAAGAGGCTCTCGCCGCGGAACCGCGAGAAGGCGAGGTTCACTGCAGCTTCGTCCAACGGCCGGCCGTCCAGGAAGCGCTCCCACCGCGCCTTCAGCTCGGAGGCCGGCACGCCGTACACCGCCGCGAAATCCCCGTGCGCGTAGAGGGCCCGCAGCCGCCCCGGCCCTTCCGTCTCCCCGAGCCACCGGAGGAAGCTCCCGGCCGCGGCGTAGGCGCGGGAGGAGGCCACGCCGTAGAAGCCCACCGGCGAGAGCAGCCGCTCCACGTCCGGCAGCAGCCCCTTGCGCCGCATCCCCGCGGCCCCGTCGTGCAGCGACAGCTCGCCCACGGGGTCGTCCACCGCCACCGCGAGCCCCTCGATGATGCCCGCGTTGGGCCAGGCGCCGAACCGGCTCGTCACGGCGAACGGGCCCGAGCCGAAGGGGGCCGCCAGCACGTGCACCAGTTCGTGCTTCAGCACGGGGTGCGGGAAGGGGGCGTCGTTGACGTGCAGCTCGCCGCGCCACGGCTTGGCGAACTGCGTGGCCGCGGCGCCCACCAGGCGGTGTTTCTCGTCTGCGCCGCGGTGGATCCACACCGTGGTGCGCTGCTCGGACACCTCGCCGAGGAACGCCCGGACCTGCTCCCGCCGGAATTCCAGGTCCCGCGCGAGGTGTTCGAGCTCGTCCCGCGGTTTGCCTCGCGGGTAGTGGATGCGGAAGTGGGCCGTGTCCCGCACGCCGCCGAGCCGCTCGGCAAGCGCGGCGTCCGACATGCGGAACCCGAGCGTGGGCGCGGCGGCCTCCATCCCGAGCGCGCCGAGCAGGAGCCCCCCCGCGAGCGCGAGCGGCAACGGCTGTGCGCCCCGCGGCGACCAGCGTCCCTCCCGCGTGGTGGCCGCGGCGAGCCCCGCCGCGATCGCCCCGCAGAGCAGCAGCGTCTGCAGCCGGAACCAGCCGAGTGCCCCGGTGAGCGACACCGTCTCGTCGTAGAGCGGTCCCGGGAAGTAGCCCCCGAGGTGGTGGAAGGCGAACACCTGGGGACCCGCGACGAGCGGTGTCACCGTGAGCGCGGTGAGGGCGCAGAAGGGAAGGGCCCAGGCGAGCCACGCCCCGCCGCGCCGATCGCTCGCGGCGGCTGCGGCCACGCCGAGCAGCACCGCGAGCAGCAGCGACGGCAGCACCAGCACGGGGAAAAAGGACAGCCCTCGCCACGGATCGCACGGCGAGCCGAGCCCGGCGCGCGCCGTGGAGAGGAAAAGCGGCACGAGCCCCGCGGCGAGCCCCGCGCCGAACGCGGTGCCCACCGCGCGCCCGAGCGCGGCCGCGGCCGTGGGCGCGGGCGGGAACGGCGTGGGGGCCCCGCGGAGTCCCCGCTGCTCGGCGCGGAACGCGGCAGCACCGAGGAGCGGGCCGAACAGGCCGGACAACAGGGCCACGGCCTCGGCGAGCTCGTACCCCGGCACGCCCACGAGCGGCAGCAAGGTGAGCCCCGCCCCCCCGAGTCCCACGGCGGCAAGTGCAGCTTGCGCCGCGCGCAGCCGGAGCAGCGCCCGGAGTCTCGGGAGGGGTTGGCCCATGCACCGCTTCCTATACAGTGCGTGGCCTCCATGCGTCCTGTCCGTTCCGCCGTCGTCGCCCTCGCCGCCGTGTCGCTGCTCGCCGCCTGCCAGGCCGATCCCCGCCCCGTGCCGGCCGCCCCCGCCCCGCCCGCGCCGCGTCCGGATGTCACGGCGAAGGACTACGCCGCCCCGCCCATGCCGCGTGCATCGGTCCGGTGGGTGGATGCGTTCGGCGAGCCGCTGGAGATCAAGGTGGAGGTGGCGGCCACGCCCGGCGCGCGGGAGCGTGGGCTCATGTGGCGCAGCGCGCTGCCCGACGGGGAAGGGATGCTCTTTCTCTTCGGCGAGCCGGCCGAGCACACCTTCTGGATGAAGAACACGCTCATCCCCCTGGACCTGGTCTTCCTCTCCGCGGACGGGACCGTGGTGGGCGTGGTGGAGAACACCGAGCCGCGGTCGCTCGTGCCCCGCGGCGTGGGGAAGCCCTCGGCGAACGTGCTGGAGGTCCCGGGGGGCTGGTGTGCCCGCCACGGGCTCCGGGCAGGGGCGAAGCTCGTGGTCTCCGGGCTCGAGGCCATCCGCGTGGAGCAGGCCACGGGCCCCTGATCTGAAACTTAAGACTTGAAACCGCGCCGACGCTTGGGCACAAAGGAGACAGATGTCGTCAATTCTCCACGCCCGGTCCGATGAAAGCGCTGTCGCCACGCTGCTCGAGCGGATGGGGGCGAACGTGTCTGCTGCCCAGGACCGGGAGGCCCGCGCGCAAGCCGCGGTGGAGGTACTGCTCCCGCTCCCGGGCGTGCTCGCCGTGGGGCTGGTCCTCCCGGGGGGCGGTGGCCAGTGGACGGGGGAGGGCAGCGCGGATGCACCTCCCGCGGGGGCGCACCGCGTGGGGTGCAGCCTCCAGGTGGAAGGGCGCGCGGCGGGGGAGCTCACCCTGTGGTGCCGGGGCCCGGGGCTGGATCCACTCGTGGGGCTCGTGCTCCGCGCGGCTGCGCCGTGGTTGGGGCTCGTGCTGGAGCAGCCGCGGGCGCGCGGGGGCGACCGGGAGGAGATCCGGCAGCGGCTCGCGCGGGCGCAGGCGACGTGGCGGCTGACGCAGCGCCAGGTGGAGGTGCTCTCGTTCGTGGCGCGGGGGGATGCCAACAAGCAGATTGCCGCCACGCTGCGCTGTGCCGAGCGCACGGTGGAGATCCACGTCACGGAGCTGCTGCGCAAGTCGGGCTCGTCCGGCCGCGCCATGCTCGCGGCGCGCTTCTGGTCCGAGCTGTAGTGCTGGCTGCTACGGCGTGACGGGCGCGCGTGCGCAGAAGTACGGCGAGCTGTTGTCCCCGAAGTACCGGCGGTAGGCCGCCTCGTCCGCCTGGCGCATGGCCGCGAGCACGGCGGCGTCCAGCAGCAGCGGCCGGCAGACCAGCGCCGTGGCGGCATCCTTGTCCAGGGCCTCGTCGTAGCTCTGGCAGGTGGAATCCGCGCCGGCGCAGGAACTGCTGCAGCGCCCCTTCACCGGCTCGGCATCCGTCGCGGGCAGGGGGGCACCGGCCTCGCGGACGCACACGAGATCTTCGCACTCCGTGGCGCCGAAGCTGATGACGTCCCGGTTGGCGTTGCCGCGCAACTCCCCCGCCGTGATGGGCATGGACTTCTTGCCCGTGCTGTCCGAGGGATCCTTCTTCACGAGCACGCACTCGCTGTTGAGGTCCGTCTGGGCCTTGCAGCCGGCGGCGGCGACCAGGCACAGCGACAGCGCGGCGAGGGCGGAGCGAAGGGACATGACGGGCAGGCAAGGTAGCCGCGCGGAGGGCGCAGAGGCAACGTGGATCTGGCGGGCTTCGCCGCGCCGCGCGTGCGTGTTGCCGCCCCTGCACCCCCTCTGTAGAGTCCGCCGCCGCTTTCCATCCACCGAGGGGCTTCTTCCTTGAAAACACCCGCAGCGTTGCTCGCGCTCTGGCTGATCCCCGCCGCCGCGGTCGCGCAGGACTTCGGGCTCGACCTGACGGACGAGCCGACCCCCGCCCCGTCGGAGGACGCCCCCGCCGCGCCCCCGAAGCCGCGCGCCCCGGACTCCGACGAGGCCGGTGCCCCGTCCGCTCCCGGCCGCACCCCGCTGGCAAAGCCGTCCAACCCCCAGGCGGAGGCGGAGATCACCCGCGCGGACCGCGTGCGCAGCATCCAGCGGAAGATCTACCTGAAGAAGGGGCGCTTCGAGCTGATGCCGCACCTGCTCTACAGCGTGAACGATCCCTACTACTCGAAGGCCGGGGTGGGGCTCTCGGCCAACTACTTCCTCGCGGACACGCTCGCGGTGGGACTGCGCGGCGCCTGGATGGCGGTGCTGCCGTCCGAGGACGTGCGGCTCGCCAAGCGCACCTTCCAGAGCCGCATCTACTACTCGGTGCCGCAGTGGGCGGGCATGGCGGACCTCCAGTGGAGCCCGGTGTACGGGAAGATCGCCGTGGGCAACTCCATCCTCCACTTCGACGGCTACGTCGTGGGCGGGGCGGGCGTGGTGCTGACGGAGACGTCCCAGAACATCGGGCCGCGGTTGGCCGCGGACCTGGGCGCCGGGATGCGCTTCGTGGCCCGTGACTTCCTCGCGGTGAACGCGGGGGTGCTCAACACGAGCTTCGTGGACCAGCCCACCGGCACGCTGAAGGCCGCCACCCAGAACGTCCTCACCCTGAGCGTGGGCGTGTCGCTGTTCCTGCCGCTCAAGTCCACCGGCCGGGAGTCCGAGTGATGAAGTCCCTCATGCGCTGTGCCGTGGCCGCGCTGGCGTTCTGCGCGCCGTCCCTTGCCTTCTCGCAGACGAGCGAGGACGAGGCGGGTGACGTGTCCGAGGTGGACAAGGACGCGCTCGGGCCGCTGCGCGACCGGGTTCGCCCGGTCTCCGGGCTGCTCCTCCCGGAGAAGGGGCGGTTCGAGCTCTCACCCCTCGTGTCGCTCAGCTTCCGGGACGCGTTCTTCACCAAGTACGCGTTCGGCCTCCAGGCGAGCTACCACCTGGACGAGGCGTGGGCCGTGGCGCTGCGCGGCAGCTACGTCGTCTCGACGGTCTCCGGTTCGGCGCAGGTGTGCACCCCTTCGTCCGAGGCGGCAGGCACCACCCGCGGCTGCGCGCCGCCGGACTACTCTCAGCTCAACGGCCGTGCCCCGGGGCAGCTCGGGCTGCTCGCCGGCGCCGAGCTCCAGTGGGCGCCCATCTACGGCAAGGTGGCGCTGGTGGCCGAGCAGTTCGCCCACTTCAAGATGTACGGCCTGCTCGGGCCCACGTACGTGTCGTACCTGGGGCCGTCCAGCGTGGTCGGCGTGCCCAGCACCTCCATGTCGACCGTGGGCGGCACGGCCGGCGTGGGCTTCCGCTTCGTGCTCAACCGCTTCCTCGCGCTGCGCGCCGAGCTCCGGGACCTCGTGTACCTGGAGCAGGTGACGGCCGAGACCAGCCAGCTCCGGCAGCAGCTCTTCTTCGAGCTCGGCTTCTCCGTCTTCCTCCCCATCTCCGCACAGGAGGGGTGACCGCATGTTCCGCCTGCTGATCGCCGCCGCCGCCGCGTTGCCGCTCCTCGTGGCGGCGCCCGCCTCCGCCCAGTTCCAGGGCATGGACCTCGGCGGAAAGAAGAAGAAGGAGAAGAAGAAGGACGAGCCGAAGAAAGAGGAGGCGCGGAAGGACAAGGCCGCGCCGCCGCCCGCGGACGAGCGCCCGGTCTCGGACGACGGGGTGGCGCTCCCGCAGAAGCTGGATCTCTCCGCCCCGGAGCCGAAGAGGGAAGAGAAGAAGGAGCGGAAGGCCGAGCGGAAGTCCGCGCAGCAGGCCGCGCCCCAGGACGCCGCCGCGCTGGCCTCGGGTAAACAGAAGCTGGAGGAGGTGGCCGCGCTCTTCAAGGAGGAGAAGTACGAGCCGTCGGCGCTCGCCGCGTTCGATCTCCTGCAGGACCCGGCCCTGGCCCCGCTGCACCAGGAGGCCCGCTTCCAGATGGCGAAGGCCCTGTACCGCATGGGCCTGTACCACTCCGCGCTCGGGCAGCTGAGCCAGGTGCTCGGCGCCGGGGATGCCGACCCGTTCTTCAAGCCGGCGCTCGAGTGGCTCTTCTTCGTGAGCCACAAGACCGTGAACGAGACGGTCATCCTGGACGAAATTGCACGGTACGCGAACGTGCGCTTCCCGGAGAAGTTCCAGAACGAGTTCCGGTACCTGCTCGCGCGCTACCACCTGGTGCGCGGCCGCGCGCTGGACCAGGTGGAGCAGCGGCAGGAAGCGGACCGGAGCTTCGGCGAGGTGAAGCGCCTGGTGATGCTCATCCCGAAGGACGATCCGTTCTACCCGCGCGCCCGCTACCTGGAGGCCCTCGCGTGGTTCCGCGAGAACACCGAGCGCGGGTTCGAGAACGCGGTGGCGGCCTTCAAGGAGGTGGTCCGCTCCACGCGCCCGGCCCCGGGCAAGCGCGCGGACGTGGCGAAGATCGACCAGTCGCTGCGCGAGTTGGCGTTCATGCAGCTGGCGCGCACCCACTACGGCCACCGGCAGAACCGCAGCGCGCTCTACTACTACGGCAAGATCGAGCGCGGCTCGGGCCCCTGGTTGGAGGCGCTCTTCGAGTCGTCGTGGGCCAACTACCGCATCGGCCAGTACGAGCAGGCGCTCGGGAACCTGGTGACGCTGAGCTCGCCGTTCTTCCGGGACGAGTACTTCCCCGAGGCGCTCATCCTCAAGGCGGTCATCTATTACGAGAACTGCCGCTACCGCGAGAGCGCGGTGATCCTCGACGAGTTCGAGCGCATCTACCAGCCGGTGTACACGGAGCTGGACGCGCTGCTGCAGAAGGACATGGAGGCCTCCGCCTACTACGAGGTGCTCTCGGACGTGCAGCGCCGCAACCGCAAGGGGATCACCCCCACCGGCACGGATCTCATCCTCGAGCGGGTGCTGCGGCTCGCGCTCTCGGACAAGGATCTCAACAAGACGAACGAGTCCATCCTGGAGCTGGAGGCGGAGATGGACGGCCTCGGCCAGCGCGGGGACGCGTTCAAGTTCAGCGGGCTCGCCAAGGAGATGGGCGAGCAGCTCAAGGCGCAGCGGGCGGTGCTCATCAAGAAGGCGGGCATGATGGCGCGCGGGAAGTTGGAGGCGGAGCGGGTGGCGCTCAAGCGGCTGCTCAACAACGGCCTGCGCATCAAGTTCGAGACGACCGGCAAGGAGAAGGAGTTCCTCGAGGC
>JBDLRJ010000099.1:0-26469 GCA_039800145.1 Pseudomonadota bacterium
AGGAAAGAACGCCCGGTAGCAGGCCGCGCGGCCATGTCGCGACGAAGCCCCGGGCCAGCGTGGGTCTCGCTGGTTCCGGGACATGGCCCCGCCGGCAACGGCGGACTTCGTGGGGACCGACTCAGGGGCGCGACCGCGGCGCCCCGCGCGACACCGGTTTCCGCCGCCGCGCCCCGAGCAGTGCCAGCCCCGCGAGCGCCCACCACGCGGCCGGCCCTCCGGCGAGCGCCGTGCAGCCGCAGCCCCCGGTGATGTTCCCGCCGTCGCCCGGCGTCCCGGCATCCAGGCCGCCGACGGGGGTGCACGCGCCCTGCGTGCAGGTGCTGCCCGCCGCGCAGAGGTCCGTGCCGTCGTCCACCGTGCCGTCGCAGTCGTCGTCCGTGCCGTTGCAGCGCTCGGTGGACTCGGTGGCTCCCGCGGTGCAGGCCACGGCGGAGATCCCATCGCACTGCGCCGCGCAGGCGCCGAGCCCCGTGCACGCTGCCCGGCCGCCCCGCGGCGCGCCCGTGACGACGGAGCAACTCCCCACCTTCCCAGCCTCCGCGCACGCCTCGCACTGCCCGTCGCACGCGCGGTCGCAGCAGGTGCCGTCCACGCAGAAGCTGCTCGTGCACTGCGCACCCGCGCTGCAGGTGGCGCCGTTCGCCTGGGCCGCGGTGCAGACGCCGGCGGAGCACCAGGTCCCGCCGGTACAGTCCGCGTCCGAACTGCAGTTGCCCACGCACCCGGCGGCACCACAGGCGAACGCGCCGCAGTCCTGCGTCTGCTCGGGGGGACAGCCGCCCAGGCCGTCGCAGCTCGCCGCGAGCACGGCCACGCCCTGGGCGCAGCTGCCGGCGCGGCACGTCACCGTGCTGCCTGGGTAGGTGCACGACGCCCCGTTCGTGCCGTCACACGTCCCGGCGCATGCCCCGCTGCCGGTACAACCGGCGCGGCTGCCGTGCGGGCTCCCGCTAACGGGGCTGCACGTGCCCACCTTGCCGGCCACGTCACACGCCTCGCACTGGCCGGTGCAGGCGGCGTTGCAGCACACGCCGTCCACGCAGTGGCCCGAGCCGCACTCCGCGTCGTTGAAGCAGCCGGTCCCGTTGGCCACCTGGGCCACGCAGGTGCCGCCCGCACACCAGGTGCCCGCGCCGCAGTCCGCGTTCGATCCACAGTTCCCCGCGCACGCCGTGGGCCCGCAGGTGTAGGGCGCGCAGGTCGTGGTCTGTTCCGGCTGGCAATTGCCGAAGCCGTCGCAGTGCGCGGCGAGCGTGGCGACGCCCGTGGTGCAGCTCGCGTCGCGGCACAGCTGGCCCGCCCCGGGGTAGATGCAGGCTGCTCCGAAGTTCCCGTTGCACGTTCCTGCACAGGCACCCGAACCGGCGCAAGCCGAGCGCGCGCCGCGCGGGGCGCCCTGGACCGCGGAGCACGTCCCCACCTTGCCCGCCACGTCACAGGCCTCGCACTGGCCGGAGCAGGCGACGTCGCAGCAGACGCCGTCCACGCAGTGGCCGGACGCGCAGGCGCGGTCCAGCGCGCAGGCTGTTCCGGGAGACGCCAGCGCCTCGCAGCTCCCCGCGTTGCAGTAGGCGCCCGGGGCACAGTCTGTGTCCGCGCCGCACTGGGTGCCACAGGCGCCGGCCGGGCCTGCCGCACCGGAGGTCACCGTGCAGAGGCCGGGGAAACAGCTCGGGTCACCGGGGTGGCCAGCGGGCCTCGGCGAGCAGGTGCCGTCCGCGGTGGCGCCGAGAAGGGCCGCGCAGGTTTCGCAGCTGCCGTCGCACGCGGCGTTGCAGCAGAAGCCGTCCGCGCAGTGCTGGCTCGCGCACTCGGCGTCCACGGCGCAGGTCGCCCCGTTGGGGGCGCTCCCCTTGCACTCGCCCGAGATGCACGAGAGGCCGGACGCGCACTCGGCTCCCGAGCCGCAGGTGGTGCCGCACGCCGCGGAGCTCCCGGTGCAGAGGTACGGGCGGCACGAGGGGGCGCCGGGAGAGCCCGGTGCCACGAAGGTGCAGGTTCCATCCAACGTGGCGCCGAGCGCGGTCGAGCAGGCGTCGCAGCTTCCGTCGCACGCCTTGTCGCAGCAGACGCCGTCCACGCAGAAGCCGGACTGGCAGTCGCCGTTCGCCGTGCACGACTGTCCGTTGGCGAGCGCCTGCACGCAGCTGCCGCCGCTGCAGAAGAAGCCCGAGGCACACACCTGCGAGTCGGTGCAGGCGGTGGGGCAGAGCGTCCCCTGGCCGGAACAGACGTAGGACTGGCTGCACAGCGCGCCGAGCGGGGAGAAGCCGTCCGCGGGACACGATGCGCTGGTCCCGGTGCAGGACTCCGGCAGGTCGCACATCCCCGCGACGGACCTGCACTCGGATGTGGACGGGAGGAAGCCATCCGCGGGACAGGCCGGGGAGCTCCCGCTGCAGGTCTCCGCCACGTCGCAGCTGCCGGCGGAGGCGCGGCACGTGGTGCCGGACGCGGCGTAGCCGTCCGAGGGGCAACTCGGGCCGCTCCCGGTGCACTGCTCCGCGACGTCGCACGCTCCCGAGGGGGCGCGGCAGGGGGTGGACGACGACGCGAACGCGTCCGCGGGGCAGGACGGTCCGGAGCCGGTACAGGTCTCGGCGAGATCGCACGTGTCGGTCGCGGTGCGGCAGACCGTGGAGGCGGAGGCAAAGCCGTCCGGGGGACAGGAGGCGGAGGTGCCGCTGCAGGTCTCGGCCACGTCGCACGTGTCGGCGGCAGCGCGGCACTGGGTTCCCTGGGAGGCGAAGGCATCGCCCGGGCAGGCCGACGAGGTGCCGTTGCAGGACTCCGGGACGTCGCACGCTCCGGCAGAGGTGCGGCAGGGCGTCCCAGCGGCGGCGAGCGAGTCCGCGGGGCACGTGGCGGAGGTACCGGTGCAGGTCTCGGGGGCGTCACATGCACCGGAGGATGCGCGGCACACGGTGGAGGAGGACGCGAAGGTGTCCGAGGGGCAGGCGGTATTCGTCCCATCGCAGGTCTCGGCCACGTCGCACGCGCTGGCCGCGGCGCGGCACGGCGTCCCGGACGGGAGCGGGGTGCAGGTGCCCTCGCTGCCGGCGATGTTGCAGCTGTCGCACGCCCCTGCGTTGCACGCGGTGTCGCAGCACACCCCGTCCACGCAGTTGCCGGAGGCGCACTGGGAGCCCGCGGTGCAGGCGATGCCGTTGTCCAGCGCCGCGACGAAGACGGTGACCTGGGACGCCTGCGTTGCCGCGTCCCCCGTGGCGTTGGGGCCGTTGTTCACCGCGTTGCCCCACGCGTTGAAGGTGTAGGTGCCGTTGCCGGCGTTGGTGGGGGCCGTCCACGTGGTGGTGATGACGTTGTCTCCGTTCACCACGTTGCTGATGCGAGAGGAATGCGTGACCTGGCAGGCGCCGGAGGTACATGAGACGCCGTTGGAGTTCACCAGCCGCTGGCCGGTCCCGGCCGCGAACGTCCCGTTGGCCGGCCCACTCGCCGCGATGTTGAAGCCGGCGTGCGTCTGCGTCCCGGGACGGGAGATGCGGAGCGTGAGCGTCAGCACCTCTCCCGGTATCACCGTCGGCTTGGACGCAGACAACGTCACCGTGGGCGCGGTCCCTCCCGAGTGGCAGTTGTTGCAGTTCATGAACTGCTGTCCGCCGGAGCTCGCCGCGGCCGTGGACGCGAGGCAGGTGAGCACCAACGAGGCGAGGGCAGGGAGCGTTCGCATGAGGGGAAAATCCTACCCGAACCGGAACCCATGTAGCTTCCGCGTCCACCATGCGTCGGAACCTGATGACCGTCTGCCTCTACGGCTCGCTGCTCGCCCCCACGGCGGTGCGGGCGGAACTTCCCGCCTCGTACAGCGTGCCCACGCCCACGCGCGCGTTGACGAAGTTCCGCTTCGTCGCGGTGGACGGCGGGAAGCTCTACGAGAAGAAGACGGCCGCGGACGAATGGAAACTGCTCGGCACCGGGCTCCCGGTGGTGGAGGGCGAGCCCGCGGTGGCCGCGGTGACCGAGGTCTCCGCGGACGACGAGCGCATCGTCGCGCGCGGGAGCGACGGGTTCCTGTACCGCTTCGAGGACGGCGCCTGGGCGAAGCTGTGGGGCCTTCCCATCCCGCTGCCGGGATTCCTCAAGCCGCTGCAGCTGCCCGGGGACACGACGCAGTGGGCGCTCAGCATGCGGCTGGGACAGGTGAAGTACTACGAGGACCGCCACGGCAACCAGTTCAACTACGGCGCGGCCGGGTGCACGACGGTGTTCGGCCTGCGCGGGGACGGTTCGCGCATCGCCATGGCGGACCCGTGGTTCCCGCCGGACGTGAGCCGGGAGATGTGCGGCCCGGACCGCGGCACCTTCCGCGCGGTGGGACTCGCGTCCAGCGCCAGCGTCACCTTCGTCGTCAACGCGCAGGGCGAGCTCTACACGCGCTTCTTCGACTACGACGCCAACGGCGGCACGCCCTTCTTCGTCTACCGCTACGACGACTTCCCGAAGCAGCCGCTGTCCGGGATGGATCCCGCGAGCGAACCTCAAATCCGCGGTCTTCCCGAGATGCCCTGGGTGGAGCAGCCGCGCATCGCGCAAGAGGGTTCCACGCGGCTGACGCGCCGCATTGCCGTGCTGCAGGACGGCGTGGGCAACTCGGCGCGCGAGCTGCGCGTGCTCGCGGTGGGGCCCACGGGCGAGCGGGGGTACTTCACCAAGCCGCTCACCGGGGAGGCGTGGACGTTCGTGGCCACGGGCGAGTCCATCGATCCCTCGGACTTCATCGACAACGACGCGGAGAAGCACGAGCGCGGCACGCCGCGGGACCGCGCGTTCCACGGGGAGCTGCGGCTCGGGCCCTCGGACCGGCGCACCGTGCTGCGTGCCTCCATCCCGGACTTCAACTTCCACTGCGGCCCGGTGCACCTCGAGCTCTCGCTCGGCGTGCAGCAGAAGTTCACGTTGAACCTGCACACCGTGGACTCGTGGACGCTGTTCGACGGGCCGGACCCCGAGGACGACTCCGCCGCGTTCAAGTCCCTCAAGGTGACGGTGGAGGTCCCGGACGAGGCGCGGAACCACCCGGACGCTCGCGTGCGCGAGCTGGTGGAGACCTACTTCGCGCCGTTGCACTGGAAGTCCTTCTCGCTGTCCCTGGTGGCGAACGCGCAGGAACTCCACCTGCGCCCGGTGCGCTACCCGTACAACCTCGGCGCGCCGCTGTTCTCCGCGGTGCTCCTCTCCGGCACGAAGGTGAAGACGCGGCCCTACTCGCGCGGGCACGCGAAGCTGCTGGCCGACACCGGTTGCGTCCCTGCAAAGACGTACAAGTCCTTGGTGGAGGGCCGCAAGCAGCTCCAGGATCGCGCCGGGTTCGCCGCCTCGCTGCAGCGCTACGTCCCGCTCGGGCTCATGCCCCTGGATGTCCTGTCCGCCGTCACCACCACGCGCTGGACGTGGGGAAAGATGATGACGCTGCCCGCGTTCGAGGAGCACGCCCCGGCGTTGCTGCACGCCATGGCGCTCGCGCAGAAGCTGGCGCTCGAGCGTTCCGCCGAGGACTACGCCCGCGTGGAGTCCGCGCTCCGCTCGCGCGTGTGCGGGGAGTGAGCCCTCCCGCTCAATCGTCCTCGACGAACAGGTTCCACGCCAGGTTCGCGGCCACGCCGAGCAGGCCAGGCGCGCCGAAGGACAGCCGCGGCCCCTCGCGCCGCTCCCGGGCATAGGTCGCCTCGGTGCTGAGGGTCGTGTCGAGCGGGGTGCAGCCCGCGGGGGCACAGCTGCCGCAGTAATACTTCCCGCCGTCCTCGAATCCCTGCTGCCACTTCACGCGCTTGTCGCAGCGCTCGCACTCGAAGTGGGAGAGCACCTCGCGCTCGGGGGCCGGGGCAGGGATGCGGGCCACGCGCGTTCGGAGTTCCCGGAGTTCGCCCGGGTCGAACAGCACTCCCTGGCACGGGGGACACACGTCCAGCGCGACCTCGAGGCAGGTGAAGGTGGACAGCGTCCCACCGCAGCCGGGGCAGGTGACGGGTGGGCCGCCGCAGCGCGGACACTCTTTCCCTCGGTAGGGCTTGTGGCACGCGCTGCAGCGCTGCGTCCCGTCACTTGCGGCGTTCTCCACCAGCTGCGCGAGCGCCGGGCGTCCCACGACGTTGACGAGCCTTCCCGAGTCCAACCAGGCCGCCCGGCAGCCGGGGCAGGACTGGCCGGCGGACCCATCCTTCAGCAGCTGCAGGGGGGTGGAGCAGAAGGGGCAGGTCATCACGGTGCGCGCTCCCGGAAGCCGAGTTCTCCGACGCGGAGATCGTAGAGGATGTCGAAGCTGCGGAACCAGCTGAAGCCCAGGATCGAGAAGGGGACGGTGCTGTCCACGACGACGAGGTCCTTCCCCGGCTCGGGCTGGGAGCCGACGGTGAGTTCGCGCGTCCAGAGCCCGGGGAGTGACACCTCCAGCCGCGTCCCCGGCGCGAGGATGCCGTCCACCACCGTCCCGGCCGGGAGCCCCGGCGCATAGAGGATGTCAGGGCTGGCGCCGGTGTCGAACACGGTCTCGGAGCACGGGGGCGAGGTGGGCGTTCCGTTCACGCGGAAGCAGGCTTGCACCGCGTCGTCCCGGAACGCTGGCCTGCCGTTGGGCTGCAGTCCTGCGCGCGGGAGCACCAGCCGCTTGAAGCCCTGCTGCCCGAGCGCCTCGGGGCCGAACGTGAGCTCGCCCACGGGCTCGTCCACGCGGAGGACGAAGCCGGCGGCGTCCTCCGGGCCGAGCTGCGCGAACGGGCTGTAGAGGTCCGGTTCGATCCCGGGTCTCAGGCTGACGCCGAGGATGCCGTCGAGGCCTGCCGCCGCGAAGACGTCACAGCCCGACGTGCCGGGGCCGCACGTGAAGGACTCCACCAGGTGAAAGGCGATGGGGCCCGGCGTGGCGACCTCGCCCACCTGGACGGTGGCCCGGGCGAGCACGCCCTCCATCCGGTCTCCGGCCCCGAATTCCACCACCACGGGGTGCTGCGTGCGCGCCACGGTCCTGCCCGCGAGCGCGCTCTCGAAGATGCGCAGTCCGTCCGAGCCCGTGTCGAGCAGCACCTGCAGCGGCGGCGCCCCGTCGAGGGACAGCGGCACGCGGAGGAAGGGGCCTGCACCGTCGGGGAACTGCCCCACCGTGACGGGCGCCCTGCGCGCAGGCCGGCTGCCTGCGTCCGGGCCGGCGTCCGCGGTGGGCGGGGAGGTGAGCGGCGCACAGGCGACGGAGAGCAGGACCAGCGCGGGGAGGACGCTCGCGGGACGCACGGGACGCAGGTTGGCACACGGGCGAAGCGGTGGCGAAGGGCGGCCCGCGCTGGCGGGAGATTGGCCGGAGCGGAACCCGGTCCGCGGGCGGTGGCCGGAAAGAGGCCGAGCTGCGCGGGGGATGTAGCCTGCGGGGCCATGTTCGGACTCTTCGCGAAGCGCCCCGACTCCCCGGAAGTGTTCAGCGGCACCGAGCTCGCGGCCCTGAAAGGTCCGCGGCCCACGGGCTGGGAGGCCTGGGCCGTGGACGAGCTCCACCTGTACCGGGCGCTGGTGCGGGAGATCTTCGCCAGCAACAAGATCAAGAAGTTCAACAGCGGCGAGCGGCGCGGGGACATCCTCGTGGAGAAGGTCATCCACTTCATGCACCGCTACCACGGGGTGTACGCGGTGACGCCGCCGCGCTTCGAGCTGATGCTGCAGGCGGCTTGGACGCGGGTGTACGGGGAAGGGAAATACCCACGCTCCATCGTGAAGCCGCTGTTCGAGGTGGGCATGGGGACCGGCTCGGGGACGCCCACCTGGGCGGACCTCATCCGGAAGAAGGATGTCACCGGCACGCGCGGGGCGGACGCGGCGTATTACGCGAGCCTGGCGGCGAACAAGGGGCTCCAGTACTTCAAGGAATTGGACAAAGCTGCGGGGGCAGGGACGGGCGGTGCGCTCTCCATCGTGAACGGGGTGCGGACCGTGCGCATCCTGTTCAAGGCGGTGGACCGGCAGGTGGTGGCCTCCGAGTTCATGTCCCGCTATCCCGAGGCGCCCGCGAGCGTGGAGTTCGACTCGTACGACGACACGCCGTACATGGACCAGGTCCTCGGCTTCGTGGCGGCGTATGCGCTGAACCAGTCGCGGCGCCTGGCGAGGCGGAAGGCGACGGAGGCAATCGGCGCCGGGGTGAGCGCGGCGGGCGGAATCGCCACTGCGACGGGCGTGGGGGCGGCGGTGGGGGCGCCGCTGCTGGCGGTGGGGCTCCTCATCGGGATGGAGACGACGGTGGAGGAGCTGGTCCGCGCGGCGTGGAAGGCAGCGCACGGGACGAAGGGCGTGGCACGGCACGAGGCGGCCACGCTCCTGTGGCTCAACGGCGCGGCAGGACACGCGCCCTCCATCGAGTTCATGGCGATGATGGGGATGCTCCCCGTGGTGGAGCTGCCGCGCTCCGGGGACGCCGAGAGCGCGGACCGGGACGTGGGGGATGGGACGGACGGCGGCGCGCACTTCGTGGAGCTGGGCTATTTCACGCCCGCCTGGTTCGACGACGCGGTGGCCCGCATCATGCGGAAGCTGCGGACGGTGTGACGCGCGGGCGGTGTAGTTTCTCGCCCATGCTCGTGTCTGCCGAGGTGAAGCAACTCCCTGCCCGCCCCTGCGCGTACATCCCCGTGCGCGTGCGGCGCGAGGACATCCGGACCGTGATGGGACCGGGGCTCCAGGAGCTCCACGCGGAGCTGCGGTCCCAGGGCGTCGCGCCCGCCGGGCCGTGGTTCACCCACCACCCACGGATGGATCCCGAGTACTTCGAGCTGGAAATTTCCGTGCCCGTCGGTTCGTCGATCTCGTCGCGCGGGCGCGTCTGCAGCGGCGAGTGGCCCGCCATGCGCGCCGCGGTGGCCGTGTACCGCGGGCCGTACGAGGGGCTCGGCGCCGCCTGGGGTGAGTTCAAGGCGTGGATGGCGGAGCAGGGCGTGACGCAGGGGCCCGGTGGGCTCTGGGAGTGCTACCGCGTGGGGCCCGAGAGCGGGCCGGACGCGAGCCGCTACGAGACGGAGCTGGTGGTGCCGGTGGCGCCATGAGTCAAGCGCCTGCACAGCTGAGCGCCCGCATCCGCCGCGTGCTGCGCCTGACCCAGCGCGAGTGGGCGGCGGTGCTCGGAATCGAGGAGAAATCGCTCGCGCGGCTGGAGACGCGGGGCACCTGGGTGCCCTCCATGCGGAGGCTCGTGAAGGCGCTGCTCGCCACGCCGGTGCGGGGCATTGACCGAACGCTCGCGGCGGTGCTCTCCGAGACGGACGCCCCCGGATACACGAGTCACGTCTCTGCCGAGCTCCGGCGCAGCATCAGCGAGACGGTCAAGACGCTTGCAGTGGAGCTGCAGGCCCCGTTCGACGCGACCCTCGGGGACCTGGTGGAAGCTGCCCCTTCCCCGAGCACATGGGTCTACTGGGCCACGCGTGCGCGCGCGGACGCGCCCGGCACCCGCGAACTGGCGGACCGCGAGGGCATCATCTGCAGGCCGCTGCGCTCGAGCGCAGGGCGCCCGCTCGCGTACCTGTCGCTGCTGGCGCCCGGGCACCGCGTCCTGCTGTGCCACGACGGAGAGCCCATGGCCTGGTACGAGCTCGTCCAGCCGAAGGACGGCGCGCTCGAGGTGGACGGACTCCCGCCGGTCTTCCGGGACGTGGAGCTGTCCTCGCGGCTGGGCAAGGTGCTCGCGGCGGCCGGTTACAAGCTGGGAGACGGGAGCGATCCCGCCGAGCGCCGCACCGGCCGCTTCACCTGCCTCGCGGTCCGCCCGGTGAAGGGCGAACTCCAGCCCCCCGTGGCACGGGCGCCGGGAAACCGGGATGCACTGACGCCCTACGCACCGTCCCTGAATTGAAGACGAAAGACGTGCATTGACACAGAAGGGGTCTCAGAGTTACCAATTGGTATCTCCTGGAGGCCGCATGCTCGTCCGCCACCGTCCGTTCCTGTTCCACCCCGAGCGCCCGCTCCCCGTGGCGAGGGTCGCGGCGCGCCTGCTCCGCTGGACGGCCCAGTTCGACGAGGCAGGTCCCTCGTGCCCTCGCTGTGGAGCGAACGAACCCCGGCCGTGCAGGGCGGACGTCGCGGGGCGGCGGCGGCTGCTTCGCTGTGGCGAGTGTCGGGCCTCTGCGCCGCGCGAGCGGTGGTATGCGCCGCGTCGGCCCGACTGGATTTGATAGTGATAAAAAGAGGGTAAATATGAAGAACCAGTACTTCGGGGACATCAACGACTACGTGAAGTACGGGCTGCTCCGCCGGCTCTGCGCGGGCAGCGGGTTGCGGCTCGGCGTGGCCTTTTGGCGGACACCGGACGACGGCCGCGGGGATGGGAGCGTGCGCCAGTACGTCGACGCGCCCGAAAGATGGGCGCGGCACGATCCGACGCTGTTCGCGCTCATGCAGCAGGCGCAGGCGGCTCGGGACGTCCGGAATGCCGAGGCGTGGGGCGTGCTGCCCGGGGCGGTGTTCCACCACGCGGTGCTGGCAGCGGCCCCGGCCGCTCGCGCCGCCTACGTCCGGGGCGCGCGGGCGGCACTCGCGCACACGGACCTGGTCTTCATGGACCCGGACAACGGGCTGGAGGTTCCCAGCGTGAAGGTCCATGGCCGGGGCGGAGAGAAGTACGTCGCCTGGGAGGAGGTGGAGGCATTCCACCGCGCGGGGCACTCGGTCATCGTCTACCAGCACTTTCCGAGAGAGGAGCGGGCGCAGTACGTGGCGCGGAGGCTCCAGGTGCTGCGGGAGCGCACGGGGGCCGCCTGGGTCGGCGCGGCGTGGACGGGCCGGGTGGCCTACCTCGTGGCTGCACAGGAGGCCCACGTCGCGGCGCTCGGGCGTGGACTCAGAGACGCGCGGGCGCACTGGTCCGAGCACCTCGCGTTCTCCGACGTCCCCGGCGCCGCCCCCGCCTGGAGTTGAACGCGTGGGGGAACGGGATCAGCGGCCGCGGGGCGGTGGCGAGGACCGGGGAGGACGCCCGGGAAGGCGCTGGGCCGGAGGTCCCTCCAGGGGCTGCAGCAGCGCAGCCGGGTCCACCTCGAGCCCGTTGGCAAACCGGACCATGAGTTCCAGCGTCAGGTTCTGCCGACCCGCTTCGACCTGTTGGACGTAGCGCGTGGAGGTGTCTACCTGTTCCGCGAGCTCCTCCTGCGTCATCCCCGCCCGGCGGCGCAGCTCCGCCACCCGGCGGCCCAGGTGGCGTGCGGTGCGGTCGAGGGTGGTACGGCCCATGGGCCCCGAACGTCAGGGATGCCTCCCGTTCGTAAAACGATGTCGAAATGTCGTGTTGTGTGAGACATTTGTCGTGGGCGTCGAAGAGGCCGGGTCTTCCGCCCGGCCATTTCCCTGAGGAGGCAGCACGTGGACCTGGATTCAATCGTGGAGCGCCTGGCGCGGTACCAGCAGCGGGCGACGTACGGGGCAGTGGGGGGCGTGCTGTACGAACCGGGCCCTGTGGCGGGAAGGAACTGCGGCAACCTCCTCGCGAGGTGTCCGCGGAACCCCTTCTACTCCTGGGTTGTGCGGGCGGATGACGGGCTCCCCTCCGGCTACGTGCGGGAGGAGATGGACCCGGCGGTCTACGCACGACGAGGCACGGTCATCCGCAGCGCAGCGGTCCTCGAGCAGTGGCTCCGGTCCCACCGCTGACGGCTCCAGCGAAGTTCACTGCGAAATTCAACGAAGGCGAGGCACACATGAGGCAAGTGAAGGCGTGGACGTTGGGCGTGGTGATGTTGGTCCTCGCGGGTGGCCGCGCCGAGGCAGGGGAGGCAGGCCCCTATTCGGACGAACTGTTGGACAAAATTGCCCGAACGTCGTTCGCGGAGAAGGACCGTGTTCGCGGGAAGAAGATGCTTCGCGAGTACAACCGGCTGGCGCAGGCCATGGTCCAGTACGAGAAGCGCGGCCCGGAGTTGATGCAGCAGTACCAGGCATTGATGGCGCGGATGGAAAGCATGCAAGAGACTCAGAACGCGGCCTTCCTCGTCGCCTGGTGTGCGAAGGTCCGGAGGCTCCTGCCAGCCATCCAGAAACTCGGCTCGGACAAGGTGAGCACGATGGTGGCGCTGCGCAGCAAGCGGCTCGAGCTCAACCGCCTGGATGTCCCCCCGGCCTCGTGGTCCCGGTTCTACCCGCCGATCGAGATCGAGACGCTGGACCAGATGATCCAGGACACTCGAGCGAAGTTGGGTGCCGTGAAGGGACAGACCCGCGAACTGGAGCGGCTCTGCTCGGATTTCGAGGACCAGTTCTAGAAACCGAGGTGAGGCACATGGGCACACTCCCGAAGACGGTCCTCCACGCGGACTGGTCCCTCCACGCGGGCAAGCGGTGGATGGCCACGGCGCAGCTGGAGGGCGGGCGGTACACGGCGCAGGTGTCCCGGCCCGTCCCGGACACGTCGCTGTTGCTGCGCGACTGGGCGGGGAAGGCCGCGGACGGCGGACTCGTGGCCGGGTTCGACTTCCCCATCGGGCTCCCGCGCCGGTACGCGCGCCGGTGCGGCGTCACCCGCTTCCGGGACTTCCTCGGGATGCTGGCTGCCGGCGGGGCGTGGGATTCCTTCGGCCACGTCGCGGAGCGCGAAGCGGACATCTCCCTGCAGCGGCCGTTCTTCCCTGCGCGTGCCGGGGCGCAGGGGGAGGTGTCACAGGCCATGCTCTGCCGCGGGCTGGGCGTGGCGGAGAAGTGGCAGTTGCTGCGCGTGTGCGAGCGCGAGACCTCCACGCGCCCCGCAGCGGAGTGCATGTTCTGGACGCTCGGTCCCAAGCAGGTTGGCAAGGCGATGCTGTCGGGCTGGCGGGAGCTCCTCCTCCCGGCGGTGCAGGGGCCCTGGCAGGAGCGGTTCCGGCTGTGGCCGTTCGACGGGACGCTGCCGGAACTGGCCGGGCCTGGGCGGGCGGTGCTGCTCGAGACCTACCCGGGGGAGATGTACGCCCACTTCCGGGTGCGCGGGAACGAGAAGACCGCGCAGTCGTTCCGCCGCACCGCGGGAGTGCGGATGCTGGACTGGGCGCAGGAGGTGGGCGTGGGCGTGGCGCCGGAGCTCCGCCGCGCGCTCGAGGATGGCTTCGGCCCGGGCAGGGAGCCGGAGGACGCCTTCGACGCCGCGGTCGGGCTGTTCGGGATGTTGAACGTCCTGCTCGGACACCGGGACGAAGGCTGCCCCGCGGACCTGGAACTCCGGGAACTCGAAGGCTGGATCCTCGGGCAGCGTCCATGAGCATCCCCGGACTCTGGCAGCGTGCACGGGAGGCGTGGCGGACCGAGGGGGCCGGCCGAGCAGAGCCGATCCTCCGGCAGCTGGTGGACTTGCAGAGAACGTCTCCGGACGGGCTTCCGTCGGACCTCCACGAGGCCCGGCTTTCCCTCGCCCACTGCCTCTTCGAACAGCAGCGGCCGGCCGAGTCGCTCGAACTCGAGCGGCTCGTGCTCACCGAGTCCGAGCGCCGCGAGGGCCCACTGGCCGAGCGGACCCTGGAGGCGCTCCACGCCATGGGCGCCTCCCTGCTCGAGCTCGGGCGCCTGGAAGAGGCAGACACCTCCGCGCGTGACATGCTCGCGCGCTGCGAGGCCATCGGGGACGCGGCCCACCCGCTGACCGCACCGGCGCTGCGCCTGGGCGGCCTCGTGGCCGAGGCGAGAGGGGACGCGGCCCGGAGCGAAGCCCTCCACCGCCGCCGCTACGAGCGCGAGGTGCAGCTTGCGCCTCGAGAGGAGAGGCGCCTGCGGAACTTCGCCCGCCACTGGGGCTGGTCTCTCGTGAACCTCCGCCGCCCGGAGGCAGCCCGCGGGGCCTTCGCGCTCGCGTGTCCGAGCCCCTCCGAGGCGCCACCCGCGGTCGCGCTCGGCCTGGCCTTCTGCACTGCGCTCGAGACTGGAGACGACGCCCCCGTGCACGTGCTCCTCGAGGACTGCAGGGCCTCGGGACGCCTCGACGCGGTGGTCATCGACCAGGCCGAGCGCAGGCTGCAGCAGTTGCGTACGCCCACCGTTGAACCGGGGGAGCGTCCGCAGAGGTGACGCGCGGGGCTCTACTCACGTGGGCGGGGCTTCTTCTCCCGGGGACGTCCGCTCGTAGCCATCTTCCATCCACGCGAGCGTCTGCCCCCGGAACGCGAGCTTCTGCCGCTCGCTCTTGCGAATGACGACCTCGCCGAACACCTGGAACACCTCGTCCATGGACTGGATCAGCGGGGCCGGGACGTCCGGGGAGAACAGCAACACCGGCTGCCCTTCCCCCATGAAGAACTCGCCGAGCAGGGCCACCCACCGCGCGCCGGCCGGGCGCCTTGCCTTCGCTCCCGAGAAGCCCTCCTGGACGAGCTGCGCAAGCAGCCCCGTGGGCGCCCCACCGGGGAAACGCACCACGGTCCACCGCCCGGACGGCCAGCCCCGTGGCTTCTCCAACGCGGCCGGCGCCGGTGCTTTCGGCCCCGAGAAGCGGACGCCGAACTTCACGCAGAGCGCCTGCAGCGCCTGCCGGTTTGACGCCTCCCACCCCGGAACCCCCGCGCCCACTGCCTCCTCCAGCAGCTGCGCGAACGCCCTCGCTGCCGGCCCCCTCGTGCGTCCCGGGGCGAGCGCGCGCAGCGTCTCCAACACGCGGAGCTGCACCTTGGGCGTTGCCCCCACCGGCGCTCCCCGGAGCACCGCGGCCTGCGCGGAGGGAATCCACCCCGCGAGCTCCTCGTCGAGCACCTGCAGGCGGACCTCCTCCGTGTCCCTCGCCGCCGCTTCGAGCGCGAAGAGCGCCAGCGTCCGCGCCTCCTCGAGATCCTCGGTGGGCGCCTGTTCGAGGAACGCGTCGAAGCTCTCGCGGTCCTCGCAGACGAGCTTCGCCTGGCGGAGCGTCTCGTCCGTCCGGGTCCGCTCTGCGTCGTAGCGCTTCAGCTCCCGCAGCGCCGGGGCGATGACGTCACAGTCCGGGCACGCGCCGAAGTCGTCCGTCTCGTCCCCGATCGTGTTCATCCCGCACCCGGTGCACACCACGGCCTCGTCACAGGACTCGCAGCCCTGCAGCGTGGGCATTGAACCCGTGCACGTGACGTCGCAGCGGAAATCCCCGCACTGCGAGCACGAGAGGAAGCGTTCGCACGCCGCGTGGTGTCCGAGCCCACACTCGGGGCACTCCGCCGTGAAGTGCTTCGGCAGGCACTTCGTGCAGCAGCGCTCGTCGCACCAGCTGCAGCGGCGGGCCGTCGTGGGACAGTCGCCGCAAAGGGGCCCCTTGCACCCGAGGCAGTCATCCATCCCCGCCCCGTTCGCCACGGCCGCCCCGCACTGGGCGCAGGCCAGGGGCTTCGCCGCCTTCACCTTCGGTTTCGCCTTCGACGCCGCCTTCGACTTCGCCGCGGGCTGTTTCGTCGCCTTCCTCTTCGTCGCCATGTCGTGCGTCCTCGCTGGGCGCAGCCTAGGACGGGGGGCTGACATCCGTCGTCAGGGGTAGGGCGGCTGGGTGCACGACGAGATTGAGGAAGCGCAGTGAATCCAGGGGGATCGACGGGGGGCGGGGAGCCGTGATCTACCCGGGCCATGAGCCGCCGCCGAAAGCCCCGTCCGCCGCCGTCGAGCAGTGCACCGCATGATGGGAGTCCGCTCGGGCATATGAGCGACGCGGACCTGCTGCGCGAGCTCGCACGCCGGCGCCTGGCGAAGGGCACCAGGGACCTCGACAGCATCGAGTCCACGGCGGAGGAGGCACAGCGGGACTTCGGCGAAGAGACATTGGCCGCGGCCATCGAGGCGCTGCCGCCGGAGGATGGACGCCCGGTGCCCTGCCCGAAGTGCGGGCGGCCGGCCGTGGTGAAGGCGCGAAACCGCGTGCGCCACATCCTGACGACGGCGGGCGAACTGCGGCTGAGCCGCAACTACCATTACTGCCAACATTGCGAGCACGGCTTCGCACCGCGCGATGCTGCCTTGAAGCTGCCGGAGGAAGGAGAGGTCTCGACGGCGATGGAGCGCCGCATCCTGGACTTCGGCGTCAACGACACCTTCGAGTCCGTCGCAGAGCGCTGGAGCATCCACTTCCCCACGCGCATCTCCTCCAACCTGGTGCGGCGCGTGGTGGACCGCGCAGGGGCGCTGTACGAGGCGGCCCTCAGCGAGGAGAACCTGCAGGTGGCTGCGCGCCCGCGGCCGCTTGAGCCAGCCTCGATGCTCACGGTGGCCACCGACGGCAGCATGCTGCTGACGCGCGAGGACGGGTGGAGAGAGGCGAAGGTGGGTGTCGTCGCGCGAGGTGGCTGCTTCCCTCCGGGAATGGAGAGAGCTCGACGCCGCATCGAGGACGCGCGCTACGTCGCGGTGCTGGGCGGTCAGCAGGAATTCAAGAAGTCGCTCGCCGCGGCGCTCGCGGCCGAGCGCGCCGACGAAGTCGAGACCGTGGTGTGGCTCGGCGACGGCGCAGCGGAGAATTGGACACTCGCGCGGGAACTCTGCCCCTTCGCCATCCAGGTGCTGGACGTACCGCACGCTGCTCACTGGGCCATGGAGTGCGGCAAGGCGCTGCTCGGGGAGGGGCACTGCCTGCAGCGGCATTGGGACGCCCGCGTGCATCAACTGCTCGACGCGGACGGCCCGGACACCATCATCGCGGAATTGATGGAATGTCTGTCTTTCACGGAGACGGACGAGCACCTTGCCGCGCTGGATGACGTCATCGGCTACTACCGCAACAACGCAGAGCGCATGCGGTACAGAAGCCTGCGCGCACGTGGACTGCCGGTGGGCTCGGGCATCGTCGAGAGCGCCCACCGCCACGTCCTCCAGGTGCGCATGAAGCGCGCGGGACAGCGGTGGAGTCTCCAGCGCGCTCGCCGCATGGTGCGCCTGCGCGCCCTTTACCGCACCGCCGGCGCGGTCCACTTCCACCAGGCGCTGCGCGATGGGCGCGTCCGACGTCCGGCTCGCGCGCGTCACGTCCCGGTGCCCAGTGCCCCCCGCAGGGTGAAGCAGCGTCAGCGCTCGCTGTCACGCGTCAGTCCCTTGAATCGGGCCTGGCTTGCCTCAAACTGATCGTGCACCCAGGGCGGCTAGCAGGTCCTGCAGCCCTTCTTCTGCAGGCAGCGGTACACGCACGTCCCATTCGAACAGGAGTCGTTGCAGCCGTTGCGCCCGCACGACGTCCCGTCCGTGTCCCTGGAGCAGTTGCGCCGGTCCGTGCCGCTGAAGCCCACGCAGGCCCCGGCCGAGCACTTCTTGCCCGTGACACTCCGCGACTGGGTGCCGGACTCGTCGCAGGTGCTGGCGAAGCTCCCGCACGCGGACCAGCTGCCGTACGAGAACGCCGCGCAGGCGGTGCCATCCGTGTTGCGGATGCACTGCCCCAGCTCGGTGCCGGTGGTGCGGGCGCACGTGCCCGCCTGGCAGGTGAAAGTGGTGACGGAGCGGGCGCGTGCCGGGGCCGTCTCGTCGCACGTGCCCGCGTAGGTGCACCCGCTCCAGGCCCCGTACTGCGTCGTCCCGCAGCCGGTGCCCTCCGTGCTGCGCACACAGGTGCCCGTCTCGGTGGTGGTCTGCGGATTGGAGCAACTCCCGGCCGTGCAGGAGAAGCGCGTGACGGTGCGCGTGCGGCTCCCCGTCTCGGCGCAGGTGCTCGGGAAGCTGCAGGCACTCCAGGCACCGTAGGCCGGCGTCCCGCACGGGGCCCCTGCCTGGTTGGCCGTGCAGACCTCGGTCTCCGTCCTGTCCGTGCCCAGGCACGCACCGGCCTGGCACGCGAAGCCGGTGAGGACGCGGGTGCGCTCGCCGGTGCCAATGCACGTGGACGGGAGGATGCAGGGCCCCCAGTTGCCCACGGTGTCTGCACGGCAGGAGGTGCCGTCCGGCTGCGCGCCGTCCGCGGGACACTGGAGCGCCGTGCCGTCGCAGCGCTCCTCCACGTCGCACGCGGCCTACGTGCTGGTGCTCGCGGCGCTCGTCGTCACGGGGCGAGTTCACCCTGCCCTGGCGAGGAGGCGGAGTGCTGCACGTCCGCGGCGTGCCGGAGTCGATGCACGGGAGCCCACGCCGTGCGGCTGTCTCGCACGTCACGAGGCGTGGCACCTCGTGGCCTGGGTCGTTTGCATGGCGAGCCTCGGGGCGTTCACCGGTCCGCAGGCGAAGCCAGGTGACGGCCGTGGTGCACCTGCGCCATGGTCTACGCGTTCAAATGACAGCGCGCCGCAGGCGCGCAAGGGGGCACAGGTGCGTGCGTCAACGCGGGCGTGGTTCTCCGGTCGTTCGGCGCTGATAACGGGAGGCTCCAGCGGGATTGGGCTTGCCTGCGCGCGCAAGCTCGCCGCGTGCGGGGCGACGGTGACCCTGGTCGCGCGCCGCGCAGACGTGCTGTCCCAGGCGCGCGCCTCCATCATCGGACAGACGCCGGGCGCCGCGGTGCACACGCTGGCCCTGGACGTCTCGGACGCCGCGGCCGTGGGTGCGTCCCTCGCGGGTCACCTCGCAGCACACCGCGTGGACACGGTCTTCAACAACGCCGGCACGGTGATGCCGGGGCGGTTCCTCGAGCTGGAGGCGCACCACCTGCGCGAGATGATGGATGTGAATTATTTCGGAGCGGTGCACGTGTGCCGGGCGGTGCTGCCTCACCTCGTCGCGCAGGGGGGCGGCGCGGTGCTGAACACCGCCAGCATGGCAGGCGCCCTCGGCATCTACGGCTACACGGGCTACGCGGCCAGCAAGTTCGCGCTCGTGGGCTTCTCCGAGGCGCTCCGGGCGGAGATGTGGCCACACGCCGTCCAGGTGAGCGTCTGCCTGCCCCCGGACACGGACACCCCGCAGCTCGCCTTCGAAGACCGGTACAAGCCCGCCGAGACCCGCGCCATCGCGGGGACGGCGAAGACGTTGACGGCGGATGCCGTGGCGGATGCCATGCTCGACGGGGTCGCCTCGGGGCGGTTCACGATCGTCCCGGGACAGGAGGCCGGGTTGCTGCTCCTGGCGAACCGGCTGGTGCCCGGGTTTATCCGCTGGTTCTGCGACCGGGCGCAGCGGAAAGCCGCCGGGGATGCGCGGAGGACCTTGCCTGCCTCCCCCCGCGAAGGGGCGTGAGCTTTCCGTGAAGCTGCCCGGAGTTCCCCTGCGCCGGGGCCCGTTGCCCGACGGTGGGCTGTCACCGACTCGCTGCTCACATTCCCGCGCCGCGCTGCAGCACGGGCCCCCGGCAGGTGTGCGGGGGCTCACACCACGATGGGCCTTTGCCCGGGTCGGACTTGCCCCGCGCGGGTGACGTCCCACCCTCCGACTCTTCGACGTCGGAGGGGATCCATGCGGAAGGCGAGGCAGTGGCGGTGGGGCGTGGTGCTGGCCGTCGGCGGGATGGCGGCCGTGGTGGCGTGGCGCGGACGGAGGGCGCAGGCAGCTCCCCCGGTGCGGGACGCCGCCTCCGTGCGGGCGCTCGCGCTGAAGCACGTCCAGCCGCTCGGCACCGTGCCGGTCCCGGACGTGCCGAACCTCGGGCGCTACGTGACGGACCGCGCGGCGCTCGCCGTGCTCGGCAAGGCGCTCTTCTGGGACACCCAGCTGGGGAGCGACGGGCAGGCGTGCGCGAGTTGCCACTTCCACGCCGGCGTGGACAACCGCTCGCGCAACCAGGTCAATCCCGGCTTCCGCAACCAGCTCATCCCCGGTGGAGACCAGGCGTTCACCGCGCCGCTGCGCCCCGGCTACGAGCTCACCGCGGCGGACTTCCCCTTCCACAGGCTCGAAGATCCCCAGGACGGAGGGTCGAAGGTCTTGTGGGACACCAACGACGTGGTCGCGTCCGAGGGCGTGTTCAACCGGCGCTTCGTGGCCATCGGCGTGCCGGACGACGAGGGCACCGAGGATGCCACCGGTCCCGGCGCCGTGTTCCGCGTGGACGGCCAGCCGGTGCGCAACGTCGAGCCGCGCAACACGCCTCCCTCGGTGGGGGCGGTGCTGAACCACCGCAACTTCTGGGACGGCCGCGCGCGGCGCGAGTCGAACGGCGTCAACCCGCTCGGGAAGCTGGACCCCACCGTAAGGCTGGTGAAGGCCTCGCCGGGGAAGGGAAAGGCAGACAACCCGGTGCTGCTCAGGGTGCGCATCCACAACGCCTCCGGGGCCTCCCAGGCGGACGGGCCGCCGCTCAGCGACCTGGAGATGTCCTACGCGGGGCGCAGCTTCCCGCAGCTGGGCCGCAAGCTGCTGCGCCCGGACCTCGCGCCGCTGTCCCTGCAGCGCGTGTCCAGGGACGACAGCGTGCTCGGGACCTTCAGCAAGCAGAACGCCGCCGAGGGCGCGACCGGGGTGACGTTCAACTACCGGGCGCTCATCCAGAAGGCCTTCGAGCCCACGTGGTGGGACGCGCCGGGCTGGTACGTGGACACCTCGGCCGAACCGCACCGCCTGGTGAAGGGGACGGTGACCTCCCCGGACACTCAGTTCACGGTGATGGAATACAACTTCTCGCTCTACCTGGGGCTGGCGGTGCAGGAGTACGAGCGGCTGCTCATCCCGAGTGACACCCCGTTGGACCGCTTCCTCGCCGGCCAGCTGGACGCGTTGAACGCAGAGCAGCTGGAGGGGCTCGAGCTGTACCTGGGCAAGGGGCGCTGCATCAACTGCCACGGCGGCTCCGAGCTGACCAACGCCTCGTTCCGCTACGTCCAGAACGAGGGGCCGGTGGAGCGCATGCGGATGGGGGACGGCCGCGTGGCGCTGTACGACCCGGGCTTCTACAACATCGCGGTGCGGCCGACGCTCGAGGACATCGGGCTGGGGGCGCGCATCGGCCCGCTGAACCTGCCGCTCGCGAACGCGCGGTTCCTCGTCGAGTCGCTGTCGTCCGAGACGGCCGCGCGGGTGTCGAACGGGATGACGCCCGAGGCAGCGGAGCGGGAGGCGCGCCGCGCGCTGGGATTGCCGCGGATCTTCGCCCGGCCGGGGGAGGCGTTGCTGCTGCTGCGCGAGGTATCGGCCCGGCTCGGGAACCCGGAAGCGCTGCAGCAGTCCCTGTCCGAGGCCGCGGCTGCGCTGGACGGCGGCAACGTGTCGGGAGCCTGTGCGACGTTGGCGGGTGCGCGGGTGCAGTTCCTCGCAATCGCGGAGGCCTCGCCGGTGAAAGGGGAACTCCTGCCGCTGCTCGCGGACGCCGCGCTGCTCCTGCCGGACCCGGTGGACCCGGGGACGGATCCCAACCGCCCGCTCGCGCCGCCCATCCAGGTGAACGAGCGGGTCGCGGTGGACGGGGCCTTCAAGACGCCCGCGCTGCGCAACGTGGAACTCACGGCGCCGTACTTCCACAACGGCGGCCAGGCCACGCTGGAGCAGGTGGTGGAGTTCTACAACCGCGGCGGCGACTTCCCGCGCGAGAACCGGGAGAACCTGGACGCGGACATCGTCCCGCTCGGCTTGACCGCGCAGGAGCGCGCGGCGCTGGTGGCCTTCATGCGCGGGCTGACGGACGAGCGCGTCCGCCGGGACCAGGCCCCGTTCGATCACCCGGAGCTTTCACTGTCGGACGGCCGGGTGCGTGACGCCTCGCGGCTGCTGCTCCCGGCCGTCGGCCGGGGCGGCTACCCGGTGGGGCGTGGTGACGCGGAGGCGAGGGGGACGCCGCTGGGGAACTTCCTGGAGCCGCTCTCGAAGTGACCTCGCCGGGCGCAGGGCCGTTTTTGCCCTCGCCCGTGCCCCGGACTATGTCCTGCCGGACATGATCATCCTCATCCACGGCACCGGCGACGACGACACCAAGGATGAGAACTGGATCAAGTGGGTGGGCGCCCTCATGCAGAGCAAGGGCGAAAAGGTCCTGGTCCTCCCCGGCGTGTCGAGCGGACAGCAGGGGGAGTTGTACGACCGGGCCCACGCGTTCCTGACCGGGCTCAAGGAGGGTGACGAACTGCCCCGCCGGCGCCTTGCCGCCGTGGACACCGTGCCGGAGGGGCTCCGCGAGTCACTCCGGTCGGCCGCCGCGAGCGACGCGAACGAGCTCCGGGCGGTGATCGCTGCCTCGAAGAGCAGCATGAACACCTTCAGGCACTACGAAGTCGTGATGCAGGCCACGAAGGCGGCGCAGCGGCACGAGAGCGGCCGAGACGCCATCGGCATCAAGACGCGCGCCGCGTTTGCCGCGCTCTGTGGGAAGGCGTACTGGCAGACCTGTCCGCCGGACCTCCTTCGGCCCATCCGCATCATCGGCCACAGCCGGGGCGGTTCGGCTGCCATCGCCACCCACAACGTGCTGCGCCACTTCGGCATCACCTACGTGGGGACCTTGACGCTCGATCCCTGCCACGGCGTGAAGAAGCTCTTCGCCAAGGACTACACGCACACCGTCTGGTCCGGCGTCGTCAACAACATCCCCGTGGTGAAGGAGGTGGGCATCGGGACCACCTGGTTCGAGTACACGCTCCGTCCGCCCATCTCCATCGGCGAAGGCGCGGACGCGGACACGGTCGTCAACAACCACGGCCACCTGGCCACCATCGAGCACGGCCACATGGGGAAGCTCACGACGTTCAAGAAGCCCGGCAAGCTCGACTCTATCCGCGGCCGGGCGGACGCCATCCTCGCCACCAAGGCGGCGGCCCAGGCCGCGCTGCGCAACCGGATCGCCGGGCGGATGGAAGAGGGCGGGATGGAGCTCACGGATCTCTTCGCGCTCGCCGAAGACAAGCACGGCGACCTCGCGGACAAGCAGTACATCCACCGGTTCGTCTGTGCGCTGCTCGCGCCCATCCCGGTGGCCGTGGCTGGCCCGGCCGCGGCGGTTGCCTGAGGCGCGCGGTCACGGGGCAGGAGGACAGGGGATGAAGGACGGGGCCGAGCTCGCACGCGCACTCGCAGCGGCGTCGGGCCGTGCGCGCGCTGCAGGCCGGGCGGAGGGATCTCTCGACCTGCTGTGGGCCCTCTGCTCCGCGGAGAACGCCGCGCGCGCGCTGCTCGCCGAGCGTGGCGCCACGCCGGAGTCGCTCGAGGCCTCGTGGACGAAGGAGCGTCCCGAGTTGACCGGCGCCGCGCAGGCGCTCGTGGACCGGGCGCGTGAACTTGCACGAAGTTGCGGCAGCCCCGAAGCGGAGGTGCTCCACCTCCTCGTCGCGCTGTGCCGCGTCCCGTGCGCTGCGCACGAGGCGCTCGCGGCACGCGGGCTGGAGCTCGGCCCGATCGGAAACCAGGCGCTCGCCTACTGCGTCTCCGGCAGGGTGCCGCGGAGGCTCCGGCCGGGCTGGGCGGGGCTTCCGGAGGAAGAGCCCGAGGAGCGCGCCCCCGGCCGCAGGCGACCTGCTCCGCTCGCGGGAACCCCGCGCGGAGGGGATTCTCCGGGCAGCGGCCCCGGTCAGGCCCCGACTGCTGCTCGAGCACCTCGCCATTCACCGGTTGAACCGCGCGATGGCCCGTCGCCCAAGGCGCCGCCATCCTCCCGCGGAGGCGCGCGAACGTCGCCGCGTGCAGGGGATCTTCCCGAGGGTCAGGGGGAACGCCGCCCCGCACGGGACGCGTCCCTCGCAGAACGCCTTCGGAGGCCGTCGCCCGTCGTGCCGGCCGACAGCGCCGCCACTTCTGCGCCTGCGCCCGGCGCAGTGGAACCCGCGGCCGGGGAGCGCGCCCCGCCCACCGAGGCGGTAGCTGCCGCGGCGCACCCACCGGCCCCCGCTCCGCCCCGAGCCGCGCCTGGCGACCCGCCACCGCAAGGGGCCGGGGGCCAGCACGGGAGCCCACACCCTCCGCCGACACCGCCGAAGAGCTGGACGCCTCGCCGAAAGCCACCGCCGCCCGGTGCGCCCATCGACGAGAAGAACTTCCCCACCCTGCACGAACTCGGGCGCAACCTCTCGGAGCTGGCGCGGCTCGGGAAGTTGGATCCCGTGGTGGGGCGTGACCGGGAGATCGAACAGGTCATCGACATCCTCGGCAAGCGGCGCACCAACAACCCCTGCCTCGTGGGCGAAGCGGGCGTGGGCAAGACGGCGGTGGTGGAGGGCGTGGCGCAGAAGCTCCGGGGCCTGAAGGGGCAGCTCGGCCAGTGCGCGGTGTTCGAGCTGGACGTGGGCTCGCTCGTGGCGGGCACGCAACTGCGGGGGAGTCTCTCCGAGCGGATATTCGCGCTGAAGGACGAGGTCCGCGCGGCCGACGGGCGCGTCGTCGTCTTCATCGACGAGCTGCACACGCTCGTGGGCGCGGGGGCCACGGGGGAGGGGGCGCAGGACGCCTCGAACGAGCTCAAGACGGCGCTCGCCCGCGGGGAGTTCCCGTGCATCGGCGCCACGACGCACGACGAGTACCAGGCGCACGTGCTCTCGGACCCGGCCCTGGAGCGCCGCTTCACGCGCGTGGTGGTGCCCGAGCCCACCGTGCAGCAGACCGTCGCCATCCTGAAGGGGCTGGTGACGCGCTACGAGGCGCACCACCGGCTGCGCTTCTCCCACGCGGCGGTGGAGGCCATCCCGGCGCTCGCCGCGCGGTACATCCCGGACCGCCACCTGCCCGACAAGGCGCTGGCGGTGCTGGATCTCGCCGGGAGCCGCGGCCACCGCGAGGGGAAGACCTTCGTGCAGCTCCCGGACGTGGCGCGCGTGGTGGCGCAGGTGGCCGGCATCCCCGAGCACCGGCTCCTCGTGGACGAGTCGCAGAGGCTCTTGAAGCTGGAGGAGGCGCTCGCCGCGCGGGTGGTGGGCCACGCCGAGTCGCTGCGCGCCGTGGCGCAGGTCATCCGGCGCAACTACGCGGGCTTCTCCAGCCAGAGGCCCATGGGCAGCTTCCTCGTCCTGGGGCCCACGGGCGTGGGGAAGACGGAGCTTGCGCGCGCGCTCGCGGACGTCCTCTTCGGGAGCCGGGACGCGCTGGTCCGCGTGGACATGTCGGAGTTCTCGGAGCCCCACGCGGTCTCGCGGCTGGTGGGCTCACCCGCCGGCTACGTGGGCCACGCGGAGGGCGGGCAGCTCACCGAGGCGGTGCGCCGCCGCCCCTCCTGCGTGGTCCTGTTGGACGAAATTGAAAAGGCCCACCGGGGCGCCTGGATGCTGCTCCTGCAGCTGCTCGAGGAGGGACAGCTCACGGACGGCCGGGGCCGGCACATCAACTTCTCCCACTCGGTGGTGCTGCTCACGTCCAACCTCGGCGCGGAGGCCTTCTCGGGAAAGAAGGCCGCGGCGCCTGCCCGGGCAGAGGCGCTGGCGACGGCGCAGCGGGTGTTGCCACCCGAGCTGTGGAACCGGCTGGACGAGCGGCTGGTGTTCGAGCCCCTGGGCGAGGCGGACGTGGCGCGCGTGGCGCGGCTGCTCATCCGCGACAGCGCGGCCCGGCTCGCGGCAGAGAAGTCCATCCACTACGAGGTGGACGACGCGGTGGTGCCGTACCTGCTCGCGAACGGCGGCTACGACGCGGGGCTCGGGGCGCGCCCCCTGCGGCAGGCGGTGCAGCGGCTGTTGGAGGCCCCGCTGGCCGACCGCGTGCTCGCGGGGACGCTGAAGTCCGGGGACCGCGTGCGCGTGGAGGTGCGGTGGGGCGCGCTCCACTTCGAGCACGCGGCGCGCTGAGGCGTCAGGCCCCTGCGCCCTCCGCCTCCCGCTCGAGCGGCTCGAGCGCCGCGAGCAGCCGGGCCTTGAGCGCATCCACCTGGCCGAGCAGCGCCTGGTCGTCCGGGAGCCCCACCTCCAGCGACGCGGCGCGCTGCTTCTGCCCCGCGAGCAGCCCGTCCAGCTTCGCCTTCAACTCCGAGGGGATGGCGTCCAGCCGGGTCCCGAAGGTCCCGAGCGTTCCCGTCACCTGCGTGCGCAGCGGCTGCAGGATGCCCTCCACGGTGCTCTCCGCGCGCGTCGCACCGCCCTCCACCTGCGCGCGCAGGCCGTCCAGCCGCGACGTGGCGTTCGACACCTGGGTGTCCGCCTGTCCGAGCAGGCTGTCCACGGGGGCGCGCAGGGTGCGCTTGCCCTGCTCCACCTGGGATTGGAGCGAGCCGGTGGTGGAGCCCAGCTGCGTGCGCGCACCGTCCAGGCGCTGCGTCACCTGCCCGAGCACCGCCGTCACCTGGTTTGCGAGCGTGGCCTGGGCGGACTGGAGCGTGGACAGCGTGCTCGCCTTGGCAGCTTCCACCTGCGACGTGAGCGTGCCGGCGAGCGCCGAGAGCTGGGACTGGAAGGCCTGCACCTGCGCCATCACCGGCGGCTTGGCGGCGTCTATCTGCGCCACGGTGGCGTTGGTGAAGGTGGGAATCTGCGACACGAGCTGGTTCTGCAATGCCTGGATTTGAGACGTGAGCTGGCCCGCGAGCGTGGTCAGCTGCGTGGACGCGGTCGTGGTGGCGGTGGTGATGGGCGGGAGTCCCGCTGAGAGCGCACCCTGGATGGCCGCGCGCGTGGGAGCCACGAGCGGCTCGAGCAGCCCGGTGGCAGGGATGGCCTCCAGCGCGGACTGCGCGGTGGCGAGCAGCGACTTGAGCAGCGCGATGGCCTCCTGCACCGCGGCCGTGAGGTCCGCGAACTTGTCCCGCAGCGCTTCCAGCGG
>JBDLRJ010000100.1:0-9692 GCA_039800145.1 Pseudomonadota bacterium
ACTCTCTGCGCGCTTTGGCGTGGCGGATCGGATGGACCTGCAGCTGCGCGTGGACCCGTCGCTCCTGCCCGAGGTGACGCTGGGTTACCAGTTCCTCGGCGCCACGGGCGTGAGCGCCACACGCTCGGGCACGGTGACGGTGGGTCTCAAGGTGGGGGCACCGGCTCTGTTCGGGAGCGCGTACGAGCACACGTTGGTGGGCATCCCGGTGCAGCTGCTCTACGATCTTCCGCTCAGTGAGCACGCGGTGCTGGTGACGGGGCTGCGCGTCATCCCCAGCATCACGCGAGACTACGTGAGCGTGGCGCCTGGAGCGGTGGCGGCCGTTTCCTTCGGCGGAACGGGGCCGTGGCGCTTCCAGCCCGAGGTGGCGGTCTCCGCGAACTTCATGGGACTGGGGAAGGCGCAGATGGACGTGGCCCCGAGCTTCACGTTCGCGGCGAACTTCGGGTACGTGTTCGGCGCCGGGGAATAGGGCGCTCACCCACGCAGGGCCTGCAGTCAACCGCTTGACCGGGTCTCCCCATGACATTCCGCGCCTGCCTGTCCGTCGCCGTGCTGTCGCTGCTCTCCGTGGGCTGTTCCACGCCGCTGTCCGTGCGCCGCGCCCAGGTGCTGAACCGGGGCCAGGCCGAGGTGATGGCGAGCCCGCAGTTCCAGGTGGGGACGCTCGCGGACCGCGCGGACCAGCTGTCCAGCGGCTCCTACGCGGGCGACACGGGCGGGGCTTCGGGGCGTGTGTTCGGCTGGGGTGAAATCTCCGCGCGCTTCGGCATCGTGGACCGGGCGGACCTGCAGCTGCGTGTGGACCCGTCGCTCCTGCCCGAGGTGGCACTCGGCTACCAGCTCAAGGGCGAGACCGGCGTGAGCACCACCACGGCCACGACCGTCACGATCGGCCTGAAGGTCGGCGTTCCCGCACTGCTGAGGCTGGCGAGCGGAGGCCCGGTGGTGAGCGTCCCGTTGCAGCTGCTGCACGATCTCCCGGTGGGTGAGCACGCGGTGCTGGTGATGGGGCTGCGCGTCATCCCGAGCCTGATGGGCAGCACGTTCAGCATCGCGCCTGGGGCGGTGGCGGCCGTCTCCTTCGGCGGGACGGGGCCATGGCGCTTCCAGCCGGAAGTGGCGGTCTCCTCGAACTCACCCACCTCGGAGGCGACCGGGTGTACATCGCGCCCAGCTTCACGTTCGCCGCGAACTTCGGGTACGTGTTCGGCGCTGGGCAGTAGGGGCTCATCGCCCTTCGTAGAGGCCCACTGCACCGGCGTGGGTGGCGCTCGCGTCGAATCCCACGACCCGGCGCCGCCCGCTGCCCGTGCGCCCCACCTGCAGCGTGCTCACGGGCAGCGAGGCCAGCTCCGGCCCGAGCGTGGCCGCGTCCACGTGGGTGATGCCGCCGCCCGCGAGCCGCGAGAGGCCGCCGCCCCACCGTGCCCCGGCCCAGACGCTGCCGTCCGTGTCCACGGCGACGGACGAGGGATGCGGCGAGACGAGCCCCGACTGCACCGTGCCGAGCACCTTCCCCTCGGGGGAGAGGTGGGCCAGCCCCCACGCCGGGCTGGATATCCACAGCGACTCGTCGGCGGCGAGTGACGCGTCGAAGGCGAGATCGTCCTTCCGCTCGGAAGGCGTGGGCTCGCGCGAGGCGTCCGGCCAGATGTCCAGGCGGTTCCAGTCCGTGGCCTCCGAGTCCAGCTGCGCATCCCAGTAGGCGCCCTCCGGGCGCGTCATGCCGCCGCGCGTGCCCCAGGTGAAGCGCGTGGTGCGCGTGGCCCCGGCGAACCAGATATCGTGCGTGCGCGGGTTGACGGCCACGCCGCGGTAGTCGCCGGTGAGCAGGATGTACGCGGTGCGTGCCTCGTCTCCCCAAGCGTTGACGGCGGGGTGCACGTGCTCGAGCACGCCTGCACACGCCGGCTGTCCGTTGCACGCGGGGGCACCGGCGAACGCGGCGTCTCCCATGGCGAAGCCGTGGTTGGCGCCGAACCAGGCGCGCCGTGCGGCCTTGTCCCAGCCGATGCGGAACACCGAGCAGAGCTTCTCGCGGCCGCGCGTCTCCGCGGCCACCACGCCGGGGCCGGAGAAGATGTCGTAGTGGACGACCTCGAGCCCGTCCCCCGAGAGCGTCACGCGGTCCGCGTCCCCGCTCTTGTAGACGGATGCATCCGGTGCAGGCCCGTCCCAGTCGTCCTCGCAGCCGGGCTTTCCGGCGTAGCCCACGAACGCGATGCCGGGGCCTGCACCCGTCACCGCGATGACCTCGAGGTGGTAGGGCCCGGGCGCGTCCGCACCGCTCGGCAGGTAGCCGTAGGGGTGGAGCCCATCCCCGAGCCCGAAGCGCCGGAAGCGCGCCTCGCCCGCGCGCCGCACGAAGAGACCCTCGGTGCCGCCGGCCACCCAGAGGTTTCCGCCCTCGTCCTCGGAGACGCCGAGCACGCGCTCGGGGAGGCCCGCGTCGGGCCCCAGGAACGTCCAGCCGGGAACGGACGGGAGCGACGCGCCGGGCAGCCGCGGAGGAGCAGGCACGCCTGCATCCGGGAAGACAGGGGTGTCCGCGTCCAGCGGCGGGGCAGGCAGCTGCGCGGCACCGTCGTCCGTGGAGGTGGGCGGCGAGGACGCGGCAGGCGTGCAGCCCGTGGCCACGGCGGCACAGCACGCGAGGACGAAGGCGGAGCGCATGGCGCAGGACACTGCACGTCCGGCGCCAGCGTCCCGCCAAGGGGTACATGGGAAGAATCCTTCCTGCGCTTGGGAAACGCGGCTCACCCGGATGGGCGCACGTGAGAACCCCCTTCCTCGTGGCCACCGTGCGGTGCCGGGGCGCGGCTCAACCCGCCACGAGCACGAGCTTCACCACCTCAGGCGGTGAATCCACGCGCAGCGGTGGGCCCACGAAGCCGCATCCCCGGCTCACGTAGAACTGGGTGTTGCCGACGGTGGAGTGGCCGCGCGCCCGTCCGCGCCATGCAAGGGAGGCGAGCGTGGTGACGGGGAACAGCTGCCCGCCGTGCGTGTGGCCGGACAGCTGCAGGTCGATGCCGGCCGCGGCCGTGCGGTCCGGGAGCTCCGGGCGGTGCGCGAGCAGCACCGAGGCGCGCTCCGGGTCTCTCCCCGCGGTGGCGGCCTGGAGGCCGGGATCGTTGTCGCTCCCGCGGAAGCCGAAGGGATCGTCGATGCCGAGCAGGTCGAACGACGCCCCCGCGCCCCCGAGGCTGACGCGCCGGTTGCGCAGCACGTTCCAGCCGAAGCCCTCGAGCGCGCGGCACCAGGCGTCTGCACCGGAGTAATAGTCGTGGTTGCCGGTGACGAACCAGGTGCCATGCCGCGCCTCCAGGCCGTTGAGCTCGCGCACGTACTTCCCGAGCACCGAGACGCTCCCGTCCACCAGGTCCCCGGTGATGGCCACCGCGTCCGGCTTCTGCGCGCGCGCCACCTCCACGAGCACGCGGAGGAACTGCTCTTGGATGAGGCTCCCCACGTGGATGTCCGAGAGGTGGACGAAGGTGAAGCCGTCCAGCGCGCGCGGGAGCTTCGGAAGGCGGATGGGGATCTCCGTCACCTCCGGCTTGTCGAAGGCGCGGTACGTGCCGAGCGCCGCCACGCCCCCGCCGGCCGCGAGCGCACCGCCTGACAGCAGCGAGGTGACGGCGTCACGCCGCGAGAGCTGCGCGGGGGCAGGGGAGGGGGACGCCGGAGCCTCCGGGCTGGGGGCAGGCACCGCGCGGGCGGCCTGTCGCTTCAGCCACCAGCGGCGCACCGGCTCCACCGCGGCGAGCGCGAACGCCACGTAGAGGGCGAGCCCGCTCCACATGAAGAGCGCGACCGTCGCGTGGCGCGAGGTGATGGAGGTGAACCAGATGGAGAGAAAGCGCCCGGCCAGCGCCGCCACCGAGATGGACGCGAAGAGCGCAATGGCCGCGCGGCGGATCCACCGGTTCTCGGTGAAGTCCGCCACCAGCCGCCGGTAGATGAAGGCGTGCAGGACGTACAGCGTCCCGCCGGCGAAGACGGTGAAGAAGAGGAGTCGAGCCCAGCCGAACATGTGGGAGGGAGTGTAACGGGGCGGAGGAGCGGTGGCTCGGGAACCCTCGGGACCCGCACGTGACGCTGGCCGCGGGTGGTCGCCACGATGAAGCGCTGCGTACCGACGACGACTGGGTGTGTGTGCGAGGAGTGCCGTTGCGACGGCAGGAGGGCGGGAAATGAGAGAGACGACGGGGGCTGGCTGCTGCGCGCTGCGCTTGCTCGTGCTCCTGGTTCTCTCGGTGCCCGTGCACGGGGCGACGGCGCAGGAGAGGCCAGGCGGGGAGGAGGACGGGACCCGGCAGATAGAAGGCGACATCGTCGAGGAGCCGTCGCTCGAAGACGAGGAGACCTCGCCCGAGCCTCCAGGTGGGTCGGCGGGCGCCGAGCGCATGGACGAGGATCCACGGGAGTCCGGGGCTGGGCGGGCGTGGGAGCAGGTGGAGGTGAGCCTGCAGCCCCCCGCTCCCTGCGAGCGCTCCTCCGCGTGTCTGCAGGAGATCTCCGCGGGAACGGTCTCCCGCGCGGAGGGCCGCACGCGGCTCTCCGCCCAGCAGATGGCCGAGGTCGCCCCGCTGTTCGAGACGGAGGAGTCCATCAACCAGGAGCCCCACGCCGCCTGGAGCCTCGTTGCTGGCGACGGCGTTCACCTGCTGGTCCTGGATGACTGCAGGGTGTTCTCGGTGGGCCCGGCCGGAGACCTCGCGCCCGTGGAGCGCGTGGCGAACCCGCCGGTGTCAGACCACGCGGACGGGCTCCAGTTCTGTGCGGCCGCGGTGTCCGCGGGCATCTTCCCCGGCGAGAGCCAGCTGCTGGTGGTTCGCGAGAACGGGCCCTCCGATTTCTCGACCACCGCGGCCGAGTTCCTCCAGCTGGTGCGCCGCGGGGACCGGTGGGTGGCCATCCCGAGGTTCGTGTTCGATCTCAAGTTCGCGAACGGCGCCGATTCCGGGACCACCTTCCTGCAGTGCCGACTGGACTCCGGGCGCGGCCGCGGGGTGGCGCTTCGCGAGCAGTGCACCTACGAGTACACCTCGCCGAGGGAAGAGGTGCTGACGTTCAACTCGACGAAGCACTACGACCTGGTGGGCAGCGCCTTCGTGTCCCGCCCAGACCCCGCCGGCGACAGGGCGGAGAAGGCCTTCAACCAGAAGCTCGAGCGCCTCAGGTCCCGGTACGAGAACGACACCGGGGGGTGGTAGCCCCGTACTTCACCGCGCGTACGCCACCTCGGTGGGGTCCGCGCCCACGGCCTCCGCGGACAGCCCCTCCGCGAGCGCCCGGTGCTCCGGGCTGCCGAGCTTCGAGACGGCATCCTCCGGCGGCCGGGCGAAGCGGGCCGCGAGCGCGTCCAGCCGCCGCCCCGCCTGCTCCACGCGCTGCAGCGGCAGCCGCCCGGACTCCACCGCCTTCACCAGCGCCTCGATGGCCGCTGCCTGCACGTCCGCGTGGTGGCACACGAGGAACAGGTCCACCCCCGCCAGCGCCCCCTGCACCGCGGCCTCGGGCACCGAGTAGTGGTCCGCGATGGCCTTCATCTCCAGGTCGTCGGACACCATCACGCCCTCGAAGCCGAGCTCCCCGCGCAGCATCCCCTCCATCACCTTTTGGCTCAGCGTGGCCGGCACGCCCGGGTCCACCGCCTCGAAGATGACGTGCGCCGTCATGAGCGACGACAACTTCGCGTGGGCGTAGGCGCGGAAGGGCAGCAGCTCCACCCGCCGCAGGCGCTCGAGCGAGTGCGGCAGCCGCGGCAACGTGAGGTGGCTGTCCTGGGAGGTGTCCCCGTGCCCCGGGAAGTGCTTCCCGCAGGAGGCCACGCCGCCCGCTTCCAGCCCCCGCGCGAGCGCCACGCCGAGGCGCGCCACCACCTCCGCCTCCTCGTGGAAGCTCCGGTCCCCGATGACGGGGTTCGCCGGGTTGGTGTCTACGTCCAGCACCGGCGCGAAGTCCCAGTCGAACCCCAGCGCCCGCAGCTCGTACGCGAGCAGCCGCCCGGCCCGCTCCACGAGCGCCTCGTCCCCGCGCCGCCCCAGGGCCCGCATGGACGGCAGCGCCGTGAAGGGCGTCCCACGCAGGCGCGCCACCCGCCCGCCCTCCTGGTCCACCGCGAGCACGAAGGGGCGCCCACCGGCGAGCTGCTTCACCTCGCGGCACAGCGCCGCGGTGCCCGCGGCATCCGTCACGTTCCGCTTGAAGAGGATGGCGCCGAAGAGCCCCGCCTCCAGCAGCTCCCGGAAGGCCGGGTCCGGCCGCTCGCCGGGGAAGCCCACCATGAACATTCTTGCGCACGCACGGTGCAGGTCTTTGACAGTCACGTCCCCTCCAGGACTCCGGCACTACTTCCGCAGCAGCAGCCCCTCCAGGAAGAAGGCCACCGCCGCCACCACCAGCAGCCAGCTCCACAGCGGCACTGGCGAGGGGCCGGCGGAGGCCGCGGCCGCCTTGACGGACGCCTCGCCGAACCAGGCGGACAGCGCGTCCTCTCCCAGCCGCGAGAGGTCCGACTCGCCGGCCTCCAGCGTCACCGGCACCACCATCCCCGGCAGCGGCTTCCCGCCCGAGTCCAGCACCGCGTGGTGTCCCGGCTCCACGAACGGCCCGAGCGCCAGCGCGCCCGAGTCCAGGCGCTGGCCCGGCACGGTCTCCCCGGACGGGGACTCGGCGGAGGCGGCCTTCGCCGAGGCCTCGGCGGGCAGCGCGAGCGTCTCGCCCACCCGGCCGTGCAGCGCCTCGCGCTCGTCCAGCGAGCCCGCGAGCCACGCGGCGGTGCGGTGCATGAGCGGCAGGAAGCTCGTGCGGATGGAGAAGTCGCTCCAGTCCCGGTCCACGGTGGAGGTGAAGAGCAGCACGCGCCCCTTGCCACGGCGCGCGGCCACGAGCGCGGGCGCGCCGTCCCTGAAGTGGGCGAGCACCTGCGCCTCTCCCGCCCCGGCCGCCTCCAGCAGCGCGTACTTGAAGAAGCGGCTGGACATGAGCCCCTCGCGCGCCTCGCCGGTGAACGGCGAGAGCAGCGGGTGGCGGTCGTCCACCTGGGCGAAGCGCTCGGCGCGCGCGTCCGCGTCCGGGTCGTCCCGGCCCGCGGCGGTGCGCACCACCCGCAGCGGGCGCGGCAGCAGCGGCCCCATGCGCACGTTCCACGCGTCCGGGTCCACCTGGTCCCCCGCGGAGACGAACAGCCCGCCGCCCGCCTCCACGAACTCGCGCAGCTTCGCCGCCACGTCCTCCGGAGGTGCAGGAACGTTCAAGAGGAAGATCTCGTCGTACGCGGAGAGATCTTCCCGGAACGCCGCGTCCACGTCCCGCAGCGCCGGCCTCGCGGGAGAGCCCTGCGCCGTCAGCGCCGCGTCCACGAAGAAGGCCTCGTCCCGGTAGCGCGTGGGGTTGGGCTGGCCGTTCACCACCAGCGCGCGCAGCTCCCGCGGTACCTCCAGCGTGAAGGGGCGCACGTCGTCCTCGGCGAGCCCGTCCGGCGAGAGCGCCACCTCGCCCACCACGCTGCCGCCTTCCTCGAACCGGTGCGTGAGCGTCTTCTGGGCGGTGCCGTGAGCCGGCACGTCCACGAAGCCCTTGGCCACCACCTGGCTGCCCACCTTCAGCGTGGCCTGCACGTCCTTCGCGGCGGCGTCCGAGAAGTTCCGCACCGTGAAGGTGAACTGGAAGGCGCGCGGCCCCACCTGCACGGCGGGCAGTACCTTCAGGTCCACCAGCGCGCGGTTGGACAGCGCCACGTCCCGCGCCACGTCCTCCAGCTGGAACTCCGGGCGCTGCACCACGCCCGCGGCGTCCTTCCACGTCGGCGCAGAGGCCTCGAGCCGCAGCGAGCCCTGCGTGAAGTCGGACACCACCACGAGCCGCCGCGCGGGCAGCGGGCTGTCGTCCAGCGCGCGGAGGGCCTGCTCGAGGCAGCGGTTGAGTTCCACGGAGGCGTAGGTGGGCTTCGCCTCGTCCAGGAGGTTGCGCAGGCGCGCGCGGTCGAAGCCGGCGGGCGGCGGGGCGCCCGCCTCGCGCGTGCACACCACCACGGTGGCGGGCTCCTCGGGAGAGAGCCGGGCCAGGGCGTCCCGCGCCCGCGCCCGCGCCTTCTCGAAGAGCGGCTTACCGTCCGAGAAGCGCAGCGACAGCGACGCGTCCAGCACGAGGGCGGTCGCCGCGGGCCCCTGCGCCAGCGCCCCTGCCACGGACTCGCTCTTCCACTCCGGCCGCGCGAGCGCCAGCGGCAGTGCCAGCAGCACGGTGGTGCGGAGCAGGTACACGAGCAGCCGCCGCAGCTTCAGCCGCGAGGCGCTCCGCTTCTGGCTGCGCAGCACGAAGGACAGCGACGCGAACGGCACGGGGCGCGGCCTCCGCCGGTCGAACAGGTGCACCAGCAGCGGGATGAGCGCGGCGAGCGCCCCGAGCAGCATCCACGGGTGGGCGAAGGTCATCGCCGCCCCCGCCGCCGGCTGCGCAGGGAGAGGAAGCGCAGGAGCACGGGATCCAACGGCTCGTCCGTGCGCACCCGCTCGTAGGACACGTCCGCCTCGGCGCAGGCCCGGCGCGTGGACTCGAGGAAGGCGTTGAACTCCTCGAGGTAGCTCTCGCGGATCTCGCGCGGGTTCACCTCCATCCGCGCGTCACCCTCCATGGAGAGGAAGAGGGTGGGATCCTCGTAGGGGAACTCGAGCTCGGCCGGGTCCACCAGGTGGAACACCGCCACGTCGTGCTTGCGCGCGCGCAGCTGCAGGACGCGCTGCAGCCCCACGCCGCTCTCGTCCAGCAGGTCCGAGAAGACCGCCACGAAGCTGCGGCCGGAGGCGCGCTCGGCGAGCAGGTCCACCGCGGCGACCATGTCCGCCTCGCCCTGCGCGGGCAGCTCCTCGAGCCGCGACAGCAGGGCGTTGAGGTGCCCGGCGGCGGCGCGCGCCGGTAGCTCCGCCACGTGGCCCCCGGTCATCACCGTCAGCCCGGCGGCGTCCTGCTGGCGCACGAGCAGGTACGCGAGCGCCCCCGCGAGCGCCTTGGCCACCTCCAGCTTGGACAGCGCGTGGGAGTTGAAGCCCATGGAGCCCGAGGCATCCACGACGAGGTGGCCGCGCAGGTTGGTCTCGTGCTCGAACCGCTTCACGTAGTAGCGGTCGAACTTGCCGTAGGCCTTCCAGTCCAGGTGCCGCAGCTCGTCCCCGGGCGCGTACTCCTTGTGCTCGGCGAACTCCACGCTCTGCCCCTGGTGCGGGGACTTGTGGAGACCGGAGAGCACGCCCTCCATGAGCGCACGCGCGCGGAGCCGGGCCCCTGCGAGGCGGGACAGTGTCCGCGCGTCCAGCATCAGGCCTTCACGACCTCGAGCAGCTGGTCCACCAGCTTCACGGAGGTGACGCCCTCGCTCTCGGCCTGGAAGTTGGGCAGCACGCGGTGGCGCAGCACCGGCCTCGCCAGCGCGCGCACGTCCTCCACGCTTGCGGCGAAGCGGCCATGCAGGATGGCGCGGGCCTTGGCAGCGAGCACCAGGTACTGCGACGCGCGCGGCCCTGCGCCCCAGCCCACCTGCTTGCTCACGAAGGCCGGTACGCCCGGCTCCTTCGGCCGCGTGGCCCGCACCAGCTCCACCGCGTACTTCACCACGTGGTCCGGCACCGGGACGCGGCGCACCAGCTCCTGCAGTTGGATGATTTTTTCCGCGGACAGCA
>JBDLRJ010000101.1:0-3079 GCA_039800145.1 Pseudomonadota bacterium
TGTCCTTCGGCACCACGAGGACGGCGTCACCGGCGTCCACGACCACGACGTCCTTCATCCCCACCACCGCGAGCGGGCGGCTCCCCGCCAGCACCACGCTGCCCTCGCAGTCCAGCGCCAGGGCCCCCTTGCCGGAGACGACGTTCCCGTGGCCGTCCAGCTCCCGCACCTCGGGGATGGCCGCGAAGCTCCCCACGTCCGACCAGCCGAAGTCGCCCGGCACCACCGCCACGTGGGACGCCTTCTCCATCACCCCGTAGTCGATGGACTGTGAGGGCATCTTCGGGAACTCCTGCGCCAGCACCTTCTCGTACTGCTTCGTCCCCACCGCGGCGCGCACCGCCGTCATCCCCCGCGCCAGCTCCGGCATGTGCTGCGCGAGCGCCTGCAGCATCACGTCCGCGCGGAACACGAAGATGCCGCCGTTCCAGAGGTAGTCCCCGGACTGCAGGTACAGCTTCGCCACCTCCAGCGCCGGCTTCTCCACGAAGGCTGCCACCTCGCGCGCCGGGCCACCGCCCATCGGCGCACCCACCCGGATGTAGCCGTAGCCCGTCTCCGGGCGCGTGGGACGGATGCCCACCGTGACGATGTGGCCGCCCTTCGCCACGCCCGCCGCCTGGTGCAACACCTCGCGGAATGCAGCGGGCTGCGAGATGTGGTGGTCCGACGGCAGCACCACGAGGATGCCCTCCGGGTCCTCCGCGTGGACGTGCGCCGCGGCGAGGGCGATGGCAGGCGCCGTGTTGCGCGCCACCGGCTCCACCAGCACGTGGGACGCCTTCATCCCCTTCACGAACTTCTTCACGAGCGGCGCGTGCGCCTTGCCGCACACCACCCACGTGTCCGCCGGCTTGCACAGCCCCTTGAGCCGCGCCGCCGTCTCGGTGATGAGCGGCTTGTCCGTCCCGAGCGCGAGGAACTGCTTGGGGAGGGCCTTGCGGGACAGCGGCCAGAAGCGGGTGCCGGATCCACCGGCCATGATGACGGCATGGAGGCGCATGGTGGCCCGCCTGCCTATCACGGGCGCGGCCGCAGCGCCTCGAACGCCGGCAGCCCCGCCGCCAGCTCGAAGAGGTTCCTCAAGATGCGCGCGGTGGCCCCCCAGATGACGTGGCTCCCGGTGTCGATGAAGTCCACCTCCACCGGCACGTCCAGGAAGGGCACCCGGTGCCACTCGGTCCGCCGCCGCGAGGGATCCATCAACACGCCCAGCGGCACGCGCAGCACCTCCGCCACCTCCGCCGCGTTGGGCGCGAGCACCACCGGCCCCGCCACCACCCCCACGAACGGCCGCACCCGGTAGCCGGTGGGCGTGGGCAGTTCGTCCAGTTGCCCGAGCACGTCCACCGCCGCGCGGGGCAACCCCAGTTCCTCCTCCGACTCCCGCAGTGCCGTCTGCAGCGGCGAGGCGTCCCCGTCGTCCCGGCCGCCCCCCGGGAACGAGATCTGTCCCGGGTGCGAGCGCAGGTGCAGGGGCCGCCGCGTGAAGAGCAGGTGCGGCACACCGCCGTCGAACACGAGCGGCGCCAGCACCGCGGACTCCTTCAGCGTCAGCCCCGGCAGGTGCACCGTGCGCGCGGCATGGCCGCCGAGCCGCTCCCGCAGCTGCTCCACCAGCACCTGCCCCACGTCACCTGCCTCCCTCGGGCGGCGTCACCACCGCGGGCACCGCCTTCGGCACCTCGCGCGGGGCCCCCGGCGTGCCCAGCCGCACCGGCGCCACGTTCTCCTGGCCGGCCCCGGGCTTCAGCACCCCCATCCCCAGCAGCGCGAAGAGCAGTCCCCCGAGCAGCACGCGGTAGACGATGAAGACGCCCGCCCCGCGCGTGCGGAACAGCCGCAAGAGCCCCTCGATGGCCGCCCACCCGGACGCGAACGCCACCGCCGTGCCCACCACCAGGGCCGCGGCCTGGGGACGCTCGCTGGCGCGCAAGAGTCCCCGGAGCTCGAACAGCCCCGCGAGCGTGGTGGCGGGAATGGACAGGAGGAACGAGAAGCGCGCCGCGTCCTCGCGCCGGAAGCCGCACAGGAGCGCCCCGGTGAGCGTGGTGCCCGACCGGCTCGCCCCCGGCACCAGCGCCAGCGCCTGGAAGCCGCCCACCCAGAGCGCGTCCTTCAGCGTCATCTCCTGCACGGTGCGCGCGTGGCTCGCCCGGCGCTCCACCCACCAGAGGACGAGCGCCAGCAGCACGAGGCTCGCTGCAATGACGTACAACGAGCGGAACTCGGACTTGATGAAGTCCTTGAGCAGCAGGCCGAACACGCCCACCGGCACCGTGCCCAGGAGCACGCCCCACCCGAGCCGGGCGTCGGGCGTGGAGAGCGGTGCGCGGTCCCGCAGCCCCCGGAGCCACGCCCCGGCGACGCGGGCCAGGTCCGCCCGGAAGTACAGGATGACGGCCGCGGTGGTGCCGAGCTGGATGACGGCCGAGTAGGCGGCGCCGGGGTCCGGCCAGCCGAACAGCTCCGGCACGAGGCGCAGGTGGGCGGTGGAGCTGACGGGGAGGAACTCCGTCAGCCCCTGCACGAGTCCCAGGACGGTGGCCTGAACGAGGTCCATGGTGTGCGGTGTCCCTTACGCGCCCTCCCCGCGCCACCGCAAGCGGTGCACCCCGCCCGCTTGCCCGGTACAAGGCGCTTCCCATGTTGCTCAGCTACGTCACCCGCATCGGGCTCACCGCGGCCCGCGCCTCGCTGGCCCCCCGCATCCAGGTGCTGGAGGAGTTCCGGATGCCCATGCGCGTCTGGCCCACGGACCTGGACGTCTACGGCCACGTCAACAACGGCGTGTACCTGACGCTCATGGACCACGGACGGCTCGCCCACTGGATTCGCACGGGCCTCTTCGCGCAGTCCGTCCCGCGGCGGTGGATTCCCGTGCTCGGCGGCGGCTCCGTCCGCTACCTGCGCGAGCTCAAGCTGTTCCAGCGTTTCGAGCTCGTCACCGCGCTCCGCCACTGGGACGACAAGTGGTTCTTCTTCGAGCAGCGGTTCGAGCGCAACGGCCACGTCCATGCCGTGGGCCACGTGATGGGCGTGGTGAAGAAGGGACGCACCACCATCCCGCCCGAGGAGC
>JBDLRJ010000102.1:0-24362 GCA_039800145.1 Pseudomonadota bacterium
GCATCACTACCCCGGCGACGGATGCAGACGGGGACACGCTCACCTACCAATTTGCATGGACGAAGAATGGCCAGCCCTTCGCTGGCGCTGTTGCGACCGGGGCGCTGGCATCCACCGTCTCGGCCGCGGCAACCTCTGCGGGTGACTCCTTCGCTTGCGTAGCGACGGCGAACGACGGCAAGGCCGCAGGTCCTGTATCTGCGACGGTCAGCGCTACCGTGCAGGCGAGCACTTCCCCGAGTTGCAAGGCGCTGTTGACCGCCGCGCCCGGGACGCAGGACGGACTGTACGACATCGACCCGGACGGGACCGGCCCCATTGCGCCGGTCAAACTCTTCTGCGACATGACCAACGGTGGTTGGACGCTCGCCGCGAACATCTACGACTCTGCCGGGGACGATGCGCCGAACAGCACCGATTACGTCGTGAGCGGTTGGCAGCAGACCGCGAGCGGACAGTGGGCGAACGCGGCGACGAAGGTGGAGCGGAGCACCAGCGGGACCGGCTCCGCAGCGGTGTCGCTCGCGTTTGTGGCTGCGCTCAAGGCCAACGCTGGACAACAGAACCTGAAGATGTGCTTCGTCCACCAGAACGGAACGGACACAACGTGCCGGTCGAGCGCGGATGGGTCGATGACCCTGGTCAGTCATTCGACCGGGAATCCCAAGCTCACCATCTATTCAGGAAACACGCTGCCGTACACCTATGGGCGACTTGCGGGATTGGCCGGAGGAGTGGACTCATACGACTCCACGCAGTACTCCGATGGCACCTTCTGCATCCCCCGCACCCCCGGCTCAATCTATGACTTCGGCCTCACATGCGGCATCGCTTGTTCGAACTTTGACGGTTTCTGCGACAAGCATTCTCTTGAATCATCAGCCTTTGAGGGTGTCTGGCACGCTTGGGGCTGGGGAATGGCGTATCGTCCCTGGTACTCCAACAGCAACGAAGTGGGTACTGGAACCAAGGATGGTCCGCAACCGCTCCAGGGCCCCGTTCAACCCGACCCGAATCCACACACCTACGGCTTCCGTCTCTACGTCGGTCCGTAACCACATGGTTCTGCGCCACTGACCTTCAGCGGCCGCTCCCGAGGGAAGTCGGGGGCGGCCAAAGCCGAAAACGGGACCGGGGTTGTGCGCCGGTCAGGTGCTTCCGGCGAGGCGCTCCACGGTTCGCCGTGGCACCTTGAGTGCTTGGGCGATGTACCGCCATGACCGACCCTCGGCGCGGAGCTCTCGCACGCGGGCGACGTCCACCTCCCGGCGCGGTCGGCCAATGGGCCTCCCCGTTCGGGTGCCCTTGCTCCGGGCCCGGTCCAGTCCGGTTCGGACACGCTCGCGGATGAGCTCACGCTCGAACTCGGCGAGGGCCCCAAGGATTTGGACTTGGAGCCGCCCGGCCGGGGTGGAGAGGTCCACGCCTTCTCGCAGACTGACCACGGAGCACCCTGCTGCTGCGAGGTCGTCCAGCAGCACGAGCAAGTCCCGAAGGGAGCGGCCCAGCCGGTCCAGCCCGACCACCATGACATGACCCACCTCGCCGGCCCGTGCCGCTCGCTTGAGCTCGTCCAGAGCGGGCCGGGAGGCCTTCGCGCCACTGTGACCCAGGTCCACGAACTCGCGCACGTCGAGCCAACCGCGAGCCTCCGCCGCCCGCTTCAGTGCGTGGAGCTGGGCTGCCCCGTCCTGGTCCGTGGTGCTGGTGCGTACGTAGAGCGCCTTCATGGAACGTCCATTGGGATGGGGCCGGCCGCCACCTCCGGCGAACTCATGGCCCTACCTCCTCAAGCAGCGAGAGGACAGCCAGCAACCGCCTTCGAGTGTCGCGCTCCGGGAGCCCGTCCCGCCAATCCTGGGCCAGAGCCGCCAGCGCCTCCGCGACGGGCGTCCGCGCGTCGGAGAAGCCGTTTGCTACAGTTGCTACAGCGTCGCCCCGCCCAACCCCCGTCGACCCTCCCACGGGCGTTTGGACTGACGTCCAAGTCCCCGTTTCTTGAGGATTTCCCCCTTCAACCCCTCTCAGCCCTGCACGGCCCAGGTCAACCGGTACCGCTTCAAGTCCCGTACTCCTCGCTGAGAGAAGCCCCCGGAAGCCCAATGGTTTCCGGGGGTTTCGTGTTTCTGGGCTCCACCTCCTCCGCGCCCGTTGCCGTCAGGTTGCCGTGCCGGCAACGCCGGATGGGCCCGTCGGGACCGGTGAGTTGAGCGGTAGGTTTGGACGTGTCATGCCCTTTGGGTCCGCCTTGTCGCGACCGAACATTGGATTGGTTCGCACACCACAAGCGATGTCGTGAGAGGTTGACGTGCGCATCAGGAACTTCGCTGTCTCAGGCTTTCACCGACTTCTGTCTGATGCCGCCGAGGCTTCCTGGAGAGGCGAAATTCGTCCGGGAGCGCTCGACGCCTACGGTCTCCTCTCGGGCATGTCCCATGCGCTCCTGGCTCAGCGCGCAGGCCCGCTCGTCCGAGCAATGACGCTTGACGGACTCCTCCGAATCGAGCGGTGGCTACCAGAAGACGGGCTTTCCCGGCTCGGGATGCAGCTGGCCGCAGCTTCGGCGAGCGGGGGCGGACCCACTGCAGCTCGACGCGGTGCGTTTGTCCAAGCGTGCATGCCGGTGTTCGCAGCACTGCCGGTCCATGATCGCCGCTCCGCGTGGGATGACCTGGCTGGGCAGCATCCTGGAGCGCCGAAGTGGGTGAGCCCGGCTTCGCGTGCCGGGCGCCCACGCGTGCGAAGGCTGCCGTCCCCGCCCTCGGCAGGCGTCCTCTCCCGACTGGTCACCTGGGGGGAAGCCCACGTGGTCCGGGGAGGGCTGGTGGACGTGACGGAGGACCTGTCGCGCTGGCGCCTTCGAGCGTGGCGGGATGGGCGCCTCCTGGCTGCGAGAGCCTCGCCCATGGGGGAGGCCTGGCAAGCCGTTCACGTCACTGACACCGCGATCGTCCTTTCAACGGCCGCAGGCTCGGTCGAGCGCCTGCGCTTCGGCGATGACGGTGACGGTGAGCAATGGCACCTGGGGCGGCCACTCGACGGGGCTTGGTCGGTAGGCAACTGGGTCCTCGCCGTCCTCCGTGACCGAACTGCGCTCCAACTCCTCCCGGGCGCCGCTCCGCGCGTGGTCGGCAGGGTTCACCGGCTCCCCTCGCGCAGGGAGGACGTGGAGGACGCGCCGTCACTCGATCTCCGGGGCATGCTCCGCTTCCACGCCGGCTCCACCTGGTTCATTGCCCATCCGTCCGGGCGTTTCGAGGCGGGGGCTGCCGAGGACGAGGTCGTAGGCGTCACCGTGGACAGCACAGGCGGCGGTCTCGCCTGGCTCCTGGATGGCCGCGTCCAGCCGGCACGGGGCCGAGCGATGAAAGCGGTCCCCGGGACGTCCGAGGAGCGGACCTCGACGGTGCTCCAGCTGGTCGACGGCTCCGTCGCGGTCGCGACTTATGATTCCGAAGTTCACCGCCTGGACGCAGATGGCCGGCTGCGTGCCTCGGTGTCGGGGCCACCGGAGGGCGTCGACGACCTCGTGGCGGATGGGTCGCGGCTGGGGTTCTGGGCCGCCGAGGACGAGGACGGCGGGAGGGTCAGCGGAGACCTGCATATCTGGGAGGCCGGCGAACGCCGGTCGCGCCGGGTCGAAACCTGCCACCGCGGGGCGCTCCGAGCCGGGCTGTTGCGCGGGGATACGGCCTTCACGGCCGGCGTGGATGGGACGTTGCGGATGACGCCGCTCTGGCGGGGGCGGGGTGTTCACCGCTGCCTGGAACTCCCACCTGCGCCGTGGCCGAGCCTCAGCCTCGACGAGGGGCGGCTGGTCGTCCATGCCGCGGACTGGGCGCTGTGGCTGAATCCAGCATCGGTCCCGAAGGCCAGGGTCGAGGGGAGTCGACCAGACCGTGAGACGGCGTCAGCGGTGACTGCCAGCGGATTCGCGCTCGGGACCATTACCGGCGCGCTGTGCTGCTACGACGACCGGCTCCGCGGCGAGCGCCGCACACTTCACCGCTCGTGGATCACCGGCTTGGCCTCGCAGGGGACGGTCCTGGTGACCACCTCGGTGGACGGAGAGTGTGCGGTGGTCGAGCGAGAGGGACGTGGCCGGGTGGTAAGGCGCGTTCGCCCCCACGGGGGGGCACGCGTCTGGGGCGCTCGGTTCCTGGGACAGGACACGGTTCTGACCTGGGGCGGGGATGGCTGCGCCGTCCGCTGGAACGTGCGGACCGGGCGCGTCGAGCGACGGGTGCGCGTCTCCCCCGACAGAGACGAGTGGGTGACGTGTGCCGAGCTGGACGACGGCTGGATCGCGGCCGCTGGGATCTTCGGCCACGTCGCCACCTGGAAGGCGGACCAGTGGAGTGCGGTGGAGCGGTATCAACTCGGAGACGAGGCGGTCAGTGGCTTCCTCCGCCTCCCTGGGGGATGGCTCGCGTGGACGAGAGGCGGGACCGTGCTCCGGCTCGAGCGTGGACGCGTGGTAGAGCGCTGGAGGCACCACGCTGGCGATGTCACGGGGGTGGCATGGTTGACAGGTGGGCTCGCCTCAGTGGGGGCGGACGGCATGCTGGCCGTCTCCCTGGGACGCAAGCGCTCTCGCGTTCGGGCCTTCACCGGGCCCGCCCTGGGACTGCGGCGACTGGAGGATGGATCACTTCTGACTTGGGGACGAGACGAGTTGGCGCAGTTCGACTCCCTCACGCTCGCGTGCATGGCAAGGTGTCCCGAGCACCGCGCGGCCCTCGAAAGGCCCGCGTGGCTTGCCGCGCGCGTCCCAAGCACCTTGAGGCGAGGTCTGCAGGTCGCCTGGCCCGACGGAGGCGCGCGGGAGCGGGCGCTCTCAGCGCAGGAGCACCTCGTTTATGGCGCCGGCTGGACCTCACCTGCAGGCATGACGGGCTGGGTGAGCCTCGAGCGGCTGTGCGTGCGCGGGGCGAGGCCTGACGGGGCAGTGTGGCTCACGGACGCGCGCGGCTTGCCGCTGCTGCTACTGCCAGGTGGGCAAAGAACCCGAGCAGGGAGCTGACAAGCCCCCACGCCCCTCCGCCCTGCACCGGTACACGCGGCGGCCGGCGCATGCGCGGACTGCCCCGGCTGACCCTCCCCGCACACCAGTGGAATTTCAGCAGCCCCACTCCCCTCACTTGGGACCACCTCCTCGCTGAGAGAAGCCCCCGGAAGCCCAATGGTTTCCGGGGACTTCGCGTAGCTGGGCGCCCCATGCACATCTGTCCGGTCCAGGAGAAGGTCGCCTGGGTGATGTCGGCCATTCGAGCCACGTGTGCCTCCTGCGCGAACAGCAGGGTGAGAACGAAGGGCCACCTCGCGCGTCTCGACTGCGTCATCCCGTCCTCCCCGCGGATGGTACTGCGTGGCGCGAGCTCGCCGAAACGACGACGGTCTCGCTGGCCCCTTCCCTTTCCCTACCGTCCTGTTTCGCCGGGCAGGCGGGGCACGGCCACGCGCACCGCGCGGAACTCCACCTTCCTCGAGGAAGGCGTGCCACCCCTTGTCACGTCGAGCACCAGCACGCCCGCGGCGTAGGAGACGACGGGGATGTACTGCCGCTCGCCCTCGTGCAGGTGGACGAGCCAGGTGCGCCCCCGACTGCGCTCCACCTTCACCACGTGTCCGGAGGCGCGCCCGGCATCGTCGTGGTGGATGATGCTTTCGCCCGGACTCCAGCGACTGCGGAGCTCGCGCCCGTCCGGGAGGTAGCGGATCCACGTCCAGGCATTCTCCTCCCGGAAGCGGGTGTACTCGGTGGGATCCCGGTCCACGTAGGACCACGCCCCCACCACGAGCCAGTCGTGCGTCCCGAGGTCCTCCTCCAGCGAGGCGGCCACGGGCCCCTGCGTGAGCGACAGCAAACCCTGCAGCGACGGGCGCCGGGCGTACGCCTCGTCGAGCGCGGCCTGCAACCGCTCGAGGTAGGGCGCAGGTTCCACGGTCGCCTGGGACAGGAGCAGCAGGGACAGCGCGGCGGTGAGGGACATTCAGTGAACGTCAGGGTAACGGCTCCATTTCGAGGCGTCGACCGCGCTCACTGGAGCGCGTCTTCCAGCGCCGCCCTGACCTCGGCAGCCAGTCCCGGCGGCACTTGCGCAGGGAGCCACACGTCCACCAGTTCCCGGAACGCCGTGCCATCTCCCGCCCGCCGCGCTGAGAGAAGCCCCCGGAAGCCCACCGGTTTCCGGGGGGACGTGTCTCTGGGTTCCACACCCTCCGCGACCGTTGCCGTCAGGTTGCCGTGCCGCCGCCGCCGGATTGAGCCCGCCGCGACGGGTGAGTTGAGCGGTAGTTCCGGACGTGTCATGCCGCTTCCCGCCGTCGCGACTTCCGACCCTCGGGTCTTCCTTGTTGCGACCGAACATTGGAATGGGGCGGGTGAGTGATGTCGGTACTCTGCGTTGGGACGATTGTAGAAGGTCGGTACGAGATCCTCCGGGTCCTTGGTGAAGGTGGAATGGCGACCGTCTACCTGGTGCGTCACCTGGGACTTCTGAGCGAACACGCACTGAAGGTACTCAACCCCGATTTGTACGTACACGAGGAGATTCGTTCTCGCTTCCTTGCGGAAGGTCGAATTCAGGCTCGGGTTCGACACCCCAACATCGTCGCGGTCACCGAGATCGTGACCCAGCCTATCGCCGGGCTCGTCATGGATTACGTGCCGGGCGAAACCCTCGGAGAGTACCTACGCAATAACGGGGCATTCACCGACATGGACGAGGCCATTCGGCTGTTCATAGAGGTACTGCAGGCCGTAGGCGAGGCCCACCGGCACGGCGTGGTGCACCGGGACTTGAAGCCCGACAACATCATCCTGGGTGTCGACTCGAACAACCAGAAATCGGCGCGAATCACTGACTTCGGAATCGCGCGAGTCGACGATCCCAGCGGGCGCCAAACGCGAACCGGGGCGCGGATGGGCACGCCGAAATACATGAGCCCCGAGCAGGTCAAGGGAGCAGAAAACGCGGATGTTCGGTCTGACATCTTCTCCCTCGGATCGATCCTTTACGCGATGGTTACCGGAAGGGACCCTTTTGAAGGAGCCAGCGACTTCGAAGTGATGCAGGCGGTAGTCCAAGGTCGGTACGTTCCGCCGAGTCAATTTTCGCCACACCTTACGAAGGGCGTCAAAACAAGCATTGAGCGATCCCTGTCGGTCGATCCGATGGCGAGGTTCCACTCCACCCAGGAGTTTATTGAGATTCTCAAGTCCCCAGACCGGGACATCGCCACCCACGAACTCAACGAACCCCCTCAGAATTCAGACCTGACGAAACAACTGGATCGCCCGAGGTGGATGCATTTGATGTCCGGATCCATCGCAATAGGCGCGGTGGGCATGACGGACCTTCTGTGCATTTTTGTAGGAACCAAGAGCCCGGACTTTCCTGCCAACGGAATGGAGGCTTTGGGCTGGGCGTGGCTGGTCGGCACATGCTCCATGGGATTGATGATCTTTTCAACTTCGATGTTCGTACGCGACTGGGTCAGCGAAAATATCGATGCCCGTTGGAACTGGCTTCACCCGGCTGGGCTGTCAATTATTCCCATACACATCATATGGCTCTCGTGTCTCGACAAAGGCGAATCAGGTCTCGGCACAATTCTGGCAATACTCATTCCGGTATTCACGCTGGGATGGATGATTTTCTATTTGAAGAAAAGGCGCAGTCTGCATCCAGGTCGGTTTCTCGCCGCACTGGCGTTCCTCTGGAGTCTAATTGTGGTACCCCTGAGCAGCGACCTTGGCAACAGTGCCTTGTGCGTGACGGCATTCGCATGCTGGGCCTTGGGTACCTCACTCATTTCCGAAAGTGCTGTTCTTGGTTTCCTCGAACCTGGAACAGGAAAAATTGGACTTCCTCCCCTAGGGCCGACGTGGAAGGCACTGAAGGTACAAGTTGGGATTGGCGCCGTCGCAGCAGCGCTGTTAGGGATAGCAGCGGGGGTTATTTCCTCGCTTCAGTCAACTTGAGGCTTCGGATTCGGAGGCTCTCCGCAGCAGCACTTCCATGGCCACAGCAACACGGCCCGCAATCGATCCGCCTCATCGGAGCGCGTCTTCCAGCGCCGCCCTGACCTCGGCAGCCAGTCCCGGCGGCACTTGCGCAGGGAGCCACACGTCCACCAGTTCCCGGAACGCCGTGCCATCTCCCGCCCGCCGCGCCGCGAGCAGCGACCGGACCAGCGCCCAGTAGCCCTGTGACTTCCCTTTCTCGAGTGACGCCTTGTACGCGTCCAGGAGCTTCCGGCGCACCGACAACTCCTCGGCGAAGCGGCCCAGCTTCTCGAGGCAGTTTGCCAGCGCCCGCCTCGGCTCGACGAGATCACTCTTCAGCACGCCCTTCCGCGCGCGCAGCAACTCGACGGCCTCGCGCCGCAGCGGCAGCTCCTCCTCGTGGCGGCCCAGGCCCTTGAGGATGTCCGCGCAGGTCCCTCGGCTGCTCGCGGTCTCGGGGTCGGCCGCGCCGAGGCGGTCCAGTCGCCACGCGTAGACCGCTTCCGCTTCCGCGAGCGCCTCGCTCAACGCCCCAGCCTCCGCCAGCATTACCGCGAGTTCCCTCCGCGCCGCCCACGTCCTGGGATGGCTGGCGCCCATCGCCTCTGCCATCGCCGCCGCGAAGGCGCGCGCGTGGTCCACCGCCACTGCTCTCCGCGCCGACACCTTCGCCGCCAACGCTGCGAGCCGGTTGCACTGCGCGCGCACCAGCGCGTCCGGGTGTTGCTCCCAGCCGGGAGCCATCAGGGAGACCGCTTCGTCCGCGGCGGCACCGTCCTTGAGCGCCATGGCCACCTCCACCGCGGCCTTGCAGACCGTGAAATGAAGCGCGCCGATCCCCCCTTTCCGGAGGAGCGCGAGGTACCCTTCGAGTGCCTCCCGAGTCGGGCCGTTGACGGCCTGGCGGGCGACCGCCTCCGCCACGGCCTCCATGCCGGCGGGCGGCTTCAACTCCTTCAGTTGGTTGCCGAAGGCGGCCAGGTTGCGCGCACGCTCCGAGCGGAACGCCGGGTTCGCGCCGCGGAGCACGGCGAGTCTCAGCCTGCCTGCTTCGTCGAGCTCGGCCTCCCGCTCGGAAATCCAGGTGACCAACTCCGCCACGACACCGCCCGGGGCACCGAGTTCCTGCACGCAGTCCACCGCGATCAGCCCCTGCTCCGCCTTCAGCCCCGGGCGCTCCCGCCAGCGAAGGTAGGCACTCCACGGCTCGGGTGAGCCCTGCACCCGCCAAAGCCTCGCGAACAGCGAGGGCTCGTCGTCCTTTGCCGCGAAACGAAACCGATTCACCAGGATCGGCTGGCCCAGCCACCGGGACAGCCCTGCTCGCTCCCCTTTCGCCACGAGGTGCACGAGCCCATGCCGGATGGCATACGTCGCAAGCGCACCGCGTGGCGACTTCTCCGACAAGGGGGCCGCGGCAACGGCGTGGAGACGGCGAAGCAGGGAGGCTCGGACGTGCGCCATGGACGGTGCATTCTCTCACTCTTGAAAGGTGCGGTCGTGCCGGATTGCCGTGTAAGGCTGTTGCCTTTCTCCAGGAGACACCCATGGCAACCGACTCCTCGTCCACCGCCTCCCGCATCCAGCGCCTGTTCAAGTCAAAGGTCGCCGCCGAGCGTGAAGCCGCCACGAACGAGATGCTCGAGGGAGACCTCGCGCTCTACGACGAGGTCTTCGAGGGCGTGGAGATCAAGGTCCATTCCCTCGGGAACCGGGGCCTCCTCTCTGCCCAGATGAAGGTGCCGTTCCTCGACGGTTTGCTCCACGGCCGCACCGACAGCGCCTCGGTCGAAGTGGCCCTCTATGCGGGCCCCACGCGGCAGCGCGCCGAGTGGCAGGCCCGGCACGGCCTGGACACGGTGCAGGAGTTCATGGTCGGCACCCACGGCACCAAGCCGAAGTCCTATTCCACGGACCAGGTCAGGCTCATCACCCAGGCGCTCCCGAAGCTGGAGCAGGTCGTGTACCAGAACACCTCCACCGACTCGCTCGGCGAACTGCCCCCCAATCTCAAGGGCCTCGAGTTCTGCCTGGTCAAGCGGGTGAACTGGAAGCAGGTGTTCGCGTTCAAGGAGCTCGAGCACCTCCTCGTGTCCAACTGCCCGAAGCTGGACCCGAAGCTCCGAGGATTCGAGGCACTGACCCAGCTCCGCAGCCTGTGGATCCACGACCGCGTCGCCGGACAGGAGAACGGCCCCCTCGAGTCCGTGGAGGGGATCCGGTCCCTTTCAAGGCTGACGTCGCTGAAGCTCGGCTCCGCCTGTGACGTCTCGGCCATTGCCGGGCTGGAGTCGCTGTCGCACCTCCACCTCGGGGGCTCCAAAAAGGACTGGGCCGTCGCGCCTGCGGCAATGGAGATGACCTCGCGGGCGGAGGTCGCCGCGTTCCAGGAGAAACTCCGGGCGGCCGCGGCGAAGGTGGAGGTGAAGGCGAAGACCGGGGCTGGGTGAGTTGACGGGCCTCGCGCTCTTGCAACGACTTGCACCCAAGTCTCAGGTGCAATCCGTGTCAGGCGCGCACGTTCTGGTCCCGTGGGCTGGTCCCCAGGCGGACCTGCGTGACGAGATCGCCCCACTCCGTCGCACCGCTGGCCCTCCAGCCAGGAGTGAGCCTGACGAGAGGAGCAGCGTCTGCTTCGAGCCTCTCGGCCCAGCGTTCCATGTCGTCCTCGAGCCCTTCGAGTAGCAGGAGGAGTTCGTTGACCGCCCAGACGTCATCTCCGTGGAGGAGCGCACGCAGTTCGCCGGAGAAGCGAACGAGGAGTGACTCGCGACGTTCGCGGTCCGCGCTGCGGATGAGTGTCTGGAGCGTGTTGGCGCAATTCCCACGCAACTGGGCACTGTCACTCCGCGACTGGATCTCCAGCGCCTGGAAAAGCGACTCCTCTCTCCCCGTGCGCTCGGCCAGGAGTCGAAGGGCGACGAGAGCCCCCCACCACGGCAGGTCATCGTCTCCAGTCGCCCAGTCGAGGAGCCGCTGCTCCCACGCCCGGTCGACCGACGCGAAGCGCGCGAGCAGGGCAGAGCCGTACTCCGAGACCTCCCAGTAGGGACTGCAGAGCAGCAACCAGGCGAGATCATCGACGACGGCGTGGTGGCGCAGCGAGGGCCCCAGTCTCCCGAGGTCGTCGAGTTGGGCGGTCAGTCGCCAGTAACCCTCGAGGATGGAGCGAAGGGCGTGTTCCTCCTCGGCGAGACCGGCGAGGGCTCGGACCCGCCGCGCTTCGAGCGCGCGGAACTGGGTCGCAGCCGCCTGCGCGTCATCGTCCGCTGGGGCGGAGATCCCACGGAACAGCATTGCGCCGCGAACGAGGGCGATTTCCTCGGCGTTGTAGCGCCACAATGGCTGCCAGAACTCGGGGAGGTCGAGCCGCGCGGGGAAGTCGTGACCTGACAGTCCCAGGTGCAAGAGCATGGTCGTGACCGCGAGTCGGTCGTAAGGACCGCCGGTCAAGAAGGGGCGCAGGATCTCGGGGGTCAACCAGTCCGGACGCAGGCCACCGACGTACTTGAACGCATAAAGCGCGGTGTACTGCGCCCCGTGCTCGGGGTCTGCGCCAACGCGTGCCATGTCGAGCCAGGCTTCCCTGTCTTCGTGGGCGAGCACCTGCCGCGCGAGCTCCTCGGCCACCACGTAGGCCGCCGCTGCGCTGGGGTTTGGATCTGCGGCAAAGGCGTCCGCGATCATGTCCAGGGAACGACCCGCGAGCAGGGCGCACCCCGGACGAAGGAGGCGCCGGTCCTGCACCGACAGCAGGAGTTCCCCGAGCGCCGCTCCGTTCACCTCGGCCGCCTGGTCTCGCGGGCACAACCCGACCGCCGCGAGACCGTCAGACAGCGCGGCCGTCTGTTGCTGCACCGACATCAGGACGCCTCGCTCCTCGAACGCGAGGAGCCGCCCCAGGAACTCGATGGTCGAGGGAATGCGACCGACGCGGGCCAGGTGCCAGGCGCCGTGCCGGGCGAGGTAGCCCAGCAACGCTGGACTGTGGGCCAGCAGCTCGGGCCAGGCGGTGGCGTCCTCGGCAAGGCGAAGGAGAAGCGCTTCGAGGGAGGAGAACCGTAGGTGTTTCATGTCGGAATCTGCAGGTCAGGAAGCGAGTCGACGAACGAACGTGAGCGCCGTCAATCGGACAGCTGCACCGCCTGGCCCCACTTCTTCGCGTCCTCGAAGGCGCCCCCCGGCGTCACCACCCAGAGGAGGCGGCACGGGGGCTTCAGCTCCGGCGTTGGGCCCTCCGCGTCCGTGAGGTAGATGCACGCGTCGAAGCGCTTGCCGCGCTGCGCGCGCATCCAGGCGAAGACTGGATCGAACGCCGTGCCGCCGCGCCCCTTCACCTCGGGAGGCACCGTGCCGGTGTACGGGTAGTGGCGCTGCACCGCCGCGTCGCACTCCACCACCGTCACCTCCGCGCCGGCGCGGTGGATGCCGTGGACCTCGGCGAAGAAGGCCTCCACCACCTCCGCGCCGATGGAGCCCGAGGTGTCCAGCGCCACCAGCACGTGCTGGTAACGCTTCACCTTGATGCCGGGGAAGGTGCCGAAGCGCTTCGATTCCTTCCGGTTGGTCACCACGATGCGCGTGCGCCGGCCGCTGCTGGCGAACAGCCGCAGCGTGCGCCGCCAGTCCACCTTCGGCTTCCGCGCCGCCACCATGCGGTCAATCTCTTCCCGCAATTGCTGCGGCACGCTCCCCCAGCCCTTCGCGCCGGTGCGCTCCTTCGCCCGGACGATGTGCCGCTCTAGCTCCTGCTCGAGCGCGTCCCGCATGAGACCCGAGAGCCCACCGCCGCCCTCCTTCTCCTCGAACCCCTCGCCGCCGTGCGCTGCCCAGCCGCCGTGGTTGCCCTGCTTCGAGGGATCCTGCTTGAGGGCGCCACCCCCACCCCCTGCGCCGGCGCCGCGTTGCGGCTTCCCCTTCCCCTTCGCTTTACCGCCACCGCCTCCCCCACCACCGCCCCGCGCCGCCTTCTCGAGCCGGTCCAGGTACCACTCCAGGGCCTGGTCCGGCTTCAGCTCCAGGTCCGGGAAGGTGTCCAGCGTGACGGCCCCCGCCGGCAGCGGCCACGGCGCCACGAACTGGTTCACCACCAGGTCCGCGGCGAGGTTGAAGAGCTGGGGATCCGTCACCAACCGCCGCTCGCGGTAGAGGTGGCGGAAGAGCAGGTGCAGCAACTCGTGCTTCACCACCGCCACGCGGTGCTCCGCGCGCGAGAGGCCGAGGAAGAACTCCGGCGCCACCTTCAGCACCACGCCGCCCGGCGTCAGCGCCACGCCCAGGGTCCCCACCTTCGCGTCCACGCTCCGCACCACGCCGCCGAGCAGGTGGCCGTAGAACGGCTCCTTCATCAAGAGCGAGATGATGGCCCGCCCCAGCTCGTCCAGCGCCTGCTGCTCGCCCCCGCCGGCGGGCTTCTTCGCCTTCGCGGCCATGGGAGGCTACATGCTCCCCAGCACGGCCTTGGCGAGGCGGGGATCCCGCACCAGCGCCGCGGTCTCCGCGCCGGCGGCCACGAGGTCCCGGTGCAGCGAGAAGCGGAGGTCCGCCGGCATGTCCTCGTGCAGCAGGAAGGACACCAGGTTCTCCTTGTGCGTCTTGCCCGCCTTGTACGTCTTTGCAGTGACGTGCAGGAACAGCCGCGTGCAGATGGTGGCGAGCCGGTCCACCCGCTTGGAGTCCCCCTTGCCCTTGGCCAGCGCGGAGATGCGCTTGCCCACCGGGGCGTAGTCCTTGGCGTCCAGGATGTCCTCGGGGCTGATGAGCTGCTCGAGCTGGTCCGCCACGAAGGCCATGAAGGCGCTGGCCGTCACGTCGTCCAGCGTGCCGCGCGCCAGCACGTTCACCAGGTCCATCTTCGCCTTGAGGTCCGGTATGGAACGAATTTGCGAGAAGAACTGGGTCAGCGACCGCGCCGTGGTGCGCTTGCCGGTGACGGTCTCCGGGTAGGTGAGCACGAAGGCGATGCCGCGCGGGTCCACGCCGGCGGAGGTGGCCCAGGCGGCCCAGGCCTTCACGTCGAACTCGAGCGCCACGTGCACCATGCGGGTGAGCATGGCGTCGTCCATGGGGGTGACGGAGTAGTCACCGCCTTCCGGGTTGGCGGTGCAGACGATCTGCCACTTGGCCGGGAGCTGCCACGAGAACATCTCGAAGTTCTGCAGCAGCTGCATGAGGCCGCGGAGGATGCGGTCGTCGGCGCGGTTGACGTCGTCCAGCAGGAGGATGCCGGGGCCGGGCTGGTTGGGGACCCACTCGGGCGGGAGGTAGACGGTCACCTCGTCGCCCTGGACGGTGGGGTCCGGGTCCAGGCGCGTGGGCAGGCCGTGCAGGTCTCCCATCTCCTCGAACTGGGCCGGGGCGCAGTAGGCCAGCTTCCAGCCGCGCTCGCGGGCGAAGGCCTGCACCGCGTGCGTCTTGCCAATGCCGTGGAGTCCCCAGATGCACACCGGCGTGGGCCGCTCGCCGGTCTGCTCCTCGTTGGCGAGGTTGGTCTCGAACAGGTGCTGGAGGACGGAGTGCAGCTGCTGGCTCGTGAGCTTCGCGCCGTGGAGTTGGAGAGAGGTGGACATGTCTTGTCGTCTAGTCGAATGTCCGCCGCGACCCAACCGAAAGTGCAGTCCATGTCCCCGAAACCGCCCCTGGATGCCGCCGCGCTGGATGCCTTGATTGCGTCTCTCGAAACGTTCGTCCGGGGCTACCCGGAGATCCTCCCGGGCTCCGGGCTCGGGGACCGGGAGCTCGAGCGGCTCGAGTCGCTCGCCCATGAACTGGTCCGCGGCGCGACCGGGAGACGCGAACGGTGGAACGCGCACAAGGCGGCCCAGTCCGCGCCGCGGGGGCCGGCACCGAAGCAGCTCTCGACCATCCGCAAGGGCTTGAAGTCCCCGGAAGAGGAAGGCGTGACGCAGGCGGTGGAGTTGGCGGTCTCGCTCGGGGACGACGCGCTGCTCCAGTCCCTGGCGGCGGGGCTGTACATCGACTCGGATGGCAAGCTCTGTCTCTCGCCGGAGTCCGAGGTGCGCCGGCAGGTGCGTTCGCAGTTCCGGGAGAAGGCGGGTTGGCGGCTGTTGTCTGCGTCCGGGGGACTGCGGAGGGAGCGAAAGCTGCGGGTGCCCCTGTCACTCTCGGAGGCGAACGTGGGGGATTATCTGGACGCGCCCGCGGTGGAGACGCTGTCGATCTCCAGCTACGAGGGGCCGGACCTCGAGTTCCTGGAGCGTTTCCCTGCGCTGAGGGACCTGTCCATCAACTGGTTGGACGCAGCGGTCACCGGCCTGGGCAAGTGCACGAACCTCGAACGCTTCTTCGCGGATGGAAAAGCCCGAGGCACGGACGCGAGCCAGGAGGCAGCGAAGCTTCCGAGGCTCCGTGCGTGGCGCACCGGGGAGATCCGTGTCTCGTCGCTGGACTGGACGCGCGAGCTTCCGTTTCTGGAGGCACTCGAAGTGGCCGGCGCGGAGAGCATCGAGGGGCTCACGGGCACGACGTCGCTGCGGGAGATCGAGCTGAACCATTGCCGGGGCACCTCGCTCGCGCCGCTGCGGGGCAATGCCGGACTGCGGAGGCTGAGGCTCCATTCCCTCGGGGAGTTGGAGGATCTCTCTGCGCTGGCCGCCCTCTCCGGGCTGCAATCGCTCTGGGTAACGAAATGCTCCAGGTTGGAGCACCTCGAACCCATCTCCGGACTTGCTGAACTCACGGCGCTGCGCGTCGAGGAATGCAAATGCCCAACGGTCGATTACCTGTTCGGCAAGCCGCTCGGCCACCTCCGCGCATTCCAGCGCCGCCTTCGGGAGGGCAAGGCCTGAGCAGCTCCGCCGCACGGGAGGTGGTGGAGGCGGCGCTTGGGCCGCTCACGACACTCTCGTCCCGCAAGGCGCGGCAGCAGGCCAACAAGCTGCGTGCACTGCTCCTGTCCGAAGACGCGGCGAGCCGGGCGCAGGGGCTGGCGCTGCTGGAGCTCTGCGGTGACTGGCCCACGCTGTCGCAGCTGGCGGAGCTCGTCATGGTCTCCGTGGCGGGCGAGGTGCTGCCTGTCGAGGGGATGTTCCTGGAGGACATGGAGGACGACGACAGGTGGGACCTGGACGAGTCGGGCGAGCGGGAACACGTGACCCGCGAGGTGGCCTGGAGACTGGCCGCGCTGGGTGGGCTGCTGGTGGACGCACCGAAGCTGAAGGTGCCGCCGACGGTGGCGCGCGGGATGGGGCCGCTGCTGCTGAAGCTGGCGCCCGTGGCGAATCGGGTGGACATCCCGCTCGGACGACACGACCGGGTGGAGCTGGTGCCGCTGCCGAATGCCGCGCTGCTCGCGACCACGCACGCATTGTGCTGCGTCCCTTACGACACGCTGGAGCTGAAGGTGCTGCTGCAGGGGGACTACCTGGAGCGAGAGCAACTGCTGCGCGCGGGGTCGGTCCACTTCGCGGCGCACGACGACCGGCTCTACGTCATCGGAGAGGACGGCGTGCCGAGGCCGCCGGGCCCCGAGCGCGGACTGGGCCAACGGGGACGGCAGCTGTTCGCGGTGGACGAGAAGACGGCGCTGCTCACGGATGGGACGTGGCTGCACCTCCTCTCGCGCCTGGAAGGAAGGGCGCTCTCTCGGCACCGGCTCAAGGAGGCCTCGGTCCTCTGCGCCCTGCCCTCCGGTCCGCTGCTCACGCACGGACGCGAGGCCGGCACCTGCTGGTACCCGAAGCCGGGCGGCACGCGGAGGAGGCTGATGCTCGGCTTCGAGCCGGGCGGCGAGGTGCAATGCCAGGGGACACTCGCGCTGCTGCTCCCGTCAGAGGGCTTCGGGGCGTCCGGGCGCTACGCGGTGGTGAACCTGCAAACGGGCGAATGGAAGGAGCACGCCGTCCCCATGGACCTCGCGCCGCGCGCGCTGCTGGAGGATGGCCGCGTCTTCGCCTGCTCGCGTCACAAGGAGAAGTTGGGAGCGCGGCTGGAGCTGTGGCCGGGGCTGGGGGACGAACCACCCCGCGCCCTGCCGCCGCCGCACGCGCGGAGGGTGAAGACCTGTGTCCCGCTGCCGGGGGGCAGGCTCATCACGGCGGGGATGGAGGGCGCGGTGCTGTGGGACGTCCACACCTGCGAGCGCCTCGCGAGCACCGGGCGGGGCGTGGCCGAGTTGAAGCGCCTGCCGGACGGGCGCGTGGCCGTCATGCAGGAGGGGGAACCGGCGGAGTGCTGGAGCGCGACGGATCTCACGCGGGCCGGTGCGCAGCCGGGCAGACGCGGTACACGCGAGTGGAACCTTCACGGGCTGCGCTTCGTGTACGAGGACAGGATGCTGCGGGTGCAGTTCGAGCGGGACGGGTTCACCGCGCATCTGGACGGGACGCGCACCGGCGGGTGAGGCTCTCGCACACCATGCCTCGCACTCAGGGCCCCCTCACCGCCGCACAACGCAAGTCCCAGCTCGCGGCCCTCGTGAAGATGCTGTCCACCGGCGACAGCGAGACGATCCGGCAGGCCGTGGAGTTGGCGATTTCAATCGGGGACCGTCCGCTGATCACTGCACTCACGGAGGGGCTCTCGTTCAGCAAGACCGGCCAGTCGGAACTGGCGGAGACGGCACTGCTGCTGCGCGTGCGCAGGGCCTGGCCCCGCGAGACCTCCCTGTACAGCGGCCACGGCTACTGGTGGGCGCTGTGGCGCCTGGGCGCCGAGGCAGAACTGTTCGGGGGCGTGGAGAGGCTTGATTTTGACGCAACAGGTCGCGTCGATCTCTCGGAGATCCGCTCTGCGGTGGACCTCCGGGTGCTGGTGGTCCAGAACGGGACGGAGCTCGTGGATGTTTCGGCGCTCGCGGAGCTTCCCAATCTCGAGCGCCTCCACCTCTATGTGAATTCCGCCGCCCCACTGGAGCCCCTCTCCCGCTGCGCGCGGCTCTCCTTCCTCGATCTCCACGGCACACCGCCGGCCCACCCGTTCGTGGAGGCCACGCACCGTGCCTGGACGAAGGAAGACCGGGAGGCCGGCGTGCCCATTCTCCGCCAGCTCAAGGAGCGCCGCGCGTACCTGGACCTCGCGCTGCTCGCACCGCTCCCGAAGCTCCAGTCCTTGTCCGTGATCGGACTCCCCGTGGGGGGGCTGGAACACCTCCACAGGTTCCCGTCGTTGATGAGCCTCGAGGCGGTCTTCGTCCCCAACGGGTGAGCCCGCGGCGCGCCGCGCCCACGTGGTAGACACCCGTCGGAGGACCCATGCCCACTCCCCGGAAGACGACCGCTCCCCACTCCCCTGCCGGCCCCTGGCCGGGCCGTGCGCTGGTGGTGGGCTTCGGCGGAGAGATTGCCGCCTTCACGCTGCAGAAGCTGTCCCGGAAGGACCTTTACGTCACCCGGCGGCGGGTGGCGCTGGACGACGCGGGGCAGCCCTGCCAGCGCGCGGCGCTGACGCGGGATGGAATGCTCTTGCGGAGCGGCATGACGGGCCAAGGCTACTGCAACGCCGACGGCACCTGGGTGCCGCAGAAGGCGTTGACGGGGCTGGGCCCTTCCGGCGAGTCGCTGCCGCTCGTGCCGGGGACGCTCGGGACCGAGCAGGCGCTCGAGCCCGCCACCGCGCAGCAGTTGCTGGATCTCCACGTGACGGCGGTCTACCGGCTCACCTCGGTGCACGCGGCGCCGAAGCTCGAATCGGCGCTGGAGGCGGGAAGGATCTTCCGGTACCCGTTCAACTACCGCGCGGACTTCCGGGCGGAGACCGCCTTCCTCGTCGCCAACGCGGAGGGGGCTTTCGCGGTGGTGGGGGTGCCGGCGGCGCCTGCGTGGCTGGGGCCGGACGCTGCCCCGCCGCCGGAGTCGCCAGCGCTGGATGACCTGGACTTCGACATGTTCTCGGAGGGGGCATGACGCTGCGCACGCTTCACCTGTCTGACGAGACGGGCCGGGACGCCACCGTGGCGTGGCGCCCGGTGCCTGCCCTGCCCGCGCCGGCTCCGGGGCTGGACGGCGCGCCGGTGACCTTTCGCCGGTGGCTCGCGGCCTCCGAGTCGGGCACCCACGCGGCGCTCTCGGCAGCGCACGGCGGCGACTACGCGGCGGAGCTGGTGGACGGAGATCCCGAGGTGGACCTGGAGGTGGCAGGTCGGCCCGTGGGCGAGACGGACGCGGTGCTGCTCTCCTCGGGCGGCGAGCTGCTCTACGCGGCCCCCCAGGTGGAGGAGCAGCTGGTGGCGCCGGGCGGTGCGGTGCAGACGCGGCGGGCGCCGGTGGACACGGCGGCGAACGTGGACGAGGTGCTGCCGGTGCGCGTGGGCGCCAAGCGGATGAAGCGCGAGGAGGCGGTGCGGCGCTTCGTCTTCTCGCGCACGCTGCAGCTGCACCACGTGGACGGGCTCACCTACGAGTACCTGCACGGGCTGGCGAAGCGCCTGGACGCGGCCGGGGAGCTGGCGCCGGTGGGCGCGGGCAGGGAGGGGCGCGAGCCGCTCGTGCTGCAGGGCAACGGCACGCCGTGGCGCGGCTTCCTCGAGGGGCGCGTGGACGGTCCCCGCTACCAGCTGCTGCTGCACTTGGCGCAGCTCGAGCTCAAGCAGCCGACGGTGGAGACCCCATGACGGCGAAGCCCCGGAAGACGACCGAGAAGAAGGCGCCCGCGGCCGGGAAGAAGGCGGCAGCGAAGCCGAAGGCCGCGCCGAAGTCGAAGCCGGCCCCGGCGGCACCTCCCCCTGCGGAGGACGCGGCGGTGAAGGCGGTGCTGGACCGCTACCGGCGCGAGGTGGCGTCCCGGTACCGCGCGGTGCGGCCGGACGAGGTGGGCGCGGTGGGCGGGTGGCCGGCGTGGGTGACGCCGAAGCTGGACGGGGAGCTGTGGTTCGCGGCGAAGCACGGGGGCGCGGTGTCGCTGCGCGCGGCGAACGGGCGGGTGCTCGAAGACGGGGCGCTGCTCGAGGAGCTGCGGGCGGGGTTCGGCGCGCGTGCGGCGGAGGGCGAGGTGGTGGCGGGCGAGCTCTACGCGGAGTCGGCGCGTGGGCGTCCCCGGGTGGGAGACGTGGCGCGGGCACTGGCGGACAGCGGGGAGAGGGACGCGCTGCAGTTCGCGGCGTTCGACGTGGCGGCCGGCGCGGGGCTCGGCGCGGCACCTTCTGCGTGGGCGGAGAGGAGTGCGCGGCTGGAGGCGCTGTTTGCGGGCGGGAAGCGGGTGCGGCGGGTGGAGGGGTTCGAGGCGGCGGGGCCGGACGCGGTGCGTGCGGCGTTCTCCGAGCAGGTGGCCACCGGGAAGGCCGAGGGGCTGGTGGTGCGGCTCGTGGACGGCCGGGTGCTGAAGCTGAAGCCGGAGCACACGTTGGACGCGGCGGTGGTGGGCTACTCGGAGCGCGGGGCGGACCAGGTGGCGTCGGTGCTGCTGGGGCTTCTGCGCGGGGACGGGACGTTCCAGCTGCTGGGCGGGGTGGGCAACCTGGGCAGCGAGGGGCAGCGGCGGCAGCTGAAGGCGTCGCTCGCGGGGACGGAGGTGGAGAGCGCGCTGCGGATGGCGGGCTCATCGGGAGAGCTGTACCGCTTCGTTCGGCCCACGGTGGTGGTGGAGCTTTCTTGTACGGACTTGCAGGCGGAGACCTCGGACGGCGAGCCGGTCCAGCAGTGGGCGCTGCGGCTGGGCGAGGCGGGGTTCCGGCAGGTGGCACAGGTGGCGGGGGCGTCGCTGCTGCACCCGGTGCTGTCGCGGGTGCGGACGGACAAGTCGGTGACGCGGCCGGACGTGCGGGTGGAGCAGTTGGCCGAGCGGGTGGAGGTGCGGGGGTTCTCGGAGGCGCCGGCGCCGGTGGAGCTGCCTCTGAGCACGCGGCTGCGGCGCGAGGTGTACACCAAGGCGCTCAAGGGCCAGCTGGGGGTGAAGAAGCTGGTGACGTGGAAGACGAACAAGGAGGCCTTCGGCTGGCCGGCCTACGTGGTGCACTGGACGGACTACAGCGGCGGGCGCGCCACGCCGCTCGAGCGGGAGGTCCGGCCGGCCGCGAACGAGTCCGCCGCCAACGCGCTCGCGGACGCGCTGCTGGCGGAAGAGATTGGGAAGGGCTGGGAGCGGGTGGAGTAGCGGGCGGGGTGGCCGTTGACGAGGTAAGGAATACTCCTTACCGTGTTCGGCATGGCCATCATTGAGGAGCGGAGCACCATCACGGCGAAGGGGCAGACGACCGTTCCGAAGGCCGTCCGCCAGGCGCTCGGCGTGCGCGGAGGAGACCAGGTCGTCTTCCGCGTGGAGGGCGAGCGGGTGACGGTGGTGCCCGTCCACGCGACGCACGAGGACCCGGTGGTGGGGAAGTTCCTGGAGTTCCTCGCCCGCGACATGGCGCGGCGTCCGGGGGCGCTGAAGCCTCTCTCGCGCGGGCTCGCTGCGCGGGTTGGGAAGCTGGTCAAGGGGGCGCGGGTGAACCTGGACGCCCCCATCGACGGCGACGTGGACCTCTGAGCCATGGAGGTCAACGGCTGGGAGCTGCTCGCCCACCCGCTGCTGTTGGACCAGGTGGAGCGGCTGGCCCACGCGGTCGAGCGGGAGAAGGCGAAGCGGCCGCGTGATTACCGCCAGGGCGCGAACTTCAAGCTGCTCGCGGCGCTGTTCGAGTTGTTGTTCGTGAGGATCCCAGCGGACCCAACGGATTCGGCATTCCGGCAGGGAGACACGCTCGGGCCACGGTATCGGCACTGGTTCCGGGCGAAGTTCGGCGGCCAGCGCTTCCGGCTGTTCTTCCGGTACGACACGCGCGCGCGGGTGATCATCTACGCGTGGGTGAACGACGAAGAGACGAAGCGAACGTACGGTTCGAAGACGGACGCCTACGCGGTGTTCCAGAAGATGCTGGGCCGCGGTAAACACAGGCCACAATATCGACCACTTAAGTCCGCGGGAATGAACTCGCTTTGAAGGAGATCCTTCCGCCTCGACTGATTGCGAACAAGGCTTCTTAAAACAGCGACGGGGCGAGATAGGCGGGTCGGATCGATGCTTGCGCAGGTAAAAAGGGGCTGCAATACTTGATGCACCGAGAGGCTGGCAGTCCGGCTTGGTGGTCGATTTCACTCATCCCGTCTTCTTGATTCCTGATTCCTAGAGCGGCCATGAACCCTTCATCTGAACGACAAATCCGGGCCTGCCCATTCTGTGGCGAGACCATCTTGGCCGTGGCGATTCGCTGCAAGCACTGTCAGTCTGACCTCAGCGAAACCGAAAAAGACGACATGCCGACGATTGTGGATAGAAAGGTGCCTCAGTTTTCGAAGGCCCCTCCAACATCACTGGGAGGTCCGGCCACAGTCCTTTACGTAATGGCCGGGATCGGTCAGTGGCCATCCATCGGCATGTCATCGGTATCTCTTTCGAGTCTTTTCTCAAGGACGATCTCGGCAGGATCGTACTGCGCCCGTGAAGCGACTCGCTCGGGCGGCTTCTTTGGTTGGTCTACAGAGACCTATTGCGCAGAAACGGACTACAAAGGCATAGCGAAACTCCTCCACGATTCAGAGGCGCTCAGGGAGGGCGTTCCCAGAATGCTGGGTTTTTTGGGACTCTCCCTGGGCATAGCCTTCGTTGCCTTTGCATTCTGGAAGGCGCAGTCAGGCCGAAAGGTGACCCTGGCGCTCTTGCTTACCATCGTCAGCTCTTTACTTGGGCCAGCCATTGGACTCTCTTGTGAGTTGCTTATGCCCAACCGAAATCCGAACTTCTTTGACCTTGCTGTGAAGGCGATTTTCTGGATGCTTCCCACTGGACTGGCGTTCGCGGCTGCAGAACTGACTCGACGAGATCGAGTGGAGGCCGTGAGCTAAAACTGGGGCCGGTAAAGTCGATCGAACGAATCGCAGCGGCGGCGACCGCACATCGATTCGACCTGACAACTGGAACAAACTGCGGACGGCGGCGCGCACATCGGCGGCAATGGAGCGGTTCGGGAAAGCCCGCAGGGTCACTCCCCCGGAAGGCAGTCCACGTCCAGGCGGCGCAGCGAGGGGAAGTCGGCGAGGTGGCGGAGGCCGCTGACGGGCAGGCCGCGGACCTCGAGCGACTGGAGTCGCGGGAGGCCGGCGAGCGCGGAGAGCTCCAGCAACTCGCCCTTGCGCTGGACGGCGTTGAGGGTGAGCTCGGTGAGTCCGGTGCAGCGGCCGAGCGGGGCAAGGTCCGCGGCGCTGCCGAGCTGGAGGTTGAGCTTCGAGAGGGCAGGCAACGTGGCGAGCGTGGAGAGATCCTCCACGGCGCCGCCGCTCCGGACCCAGAGCGACTCGAGCTGCTGGCCGGACCAGAGTTCGGAGAGATCCGTCTTGCCGGTGGCGTCGTAGGAGAGCTGGCGGACCCCGGCGAGGAGTCCGGCAGCGAAACCCAGGCGCAGTGCGGTCCAGTTTCGGAGCTCCGCCTTGAGGCCGCGTTGGAGCGGAGATGACTTCTCCACGGCGATGATGCCGTGCTCGGTAAACGAGACACCCGTGGCGAGCTCGCGGAGCAGCGGACCATCCTCGAGCGAGAGCGCGAGGTGAATGGCCTGCTCGGCCGAGTCCTGCGCACCGGAGAAGAGGAGCTTCTTCAGCGCGGCCAACTGCACCAGCCGCTGCCCGCGGGAGAGGGATTCCTTGGCTGGATTCATGGCGAGGACGGGTGGCGCGCGCGGATGTCCGCGGCCTCGGCGAGGAACTCCTCGCGGCGATCCGGAAGCGCGGAGGCGCAGAAGTCGAGGAGGTTCAGAAGGTCGTTCCGGCGGTCGGTGTTGTCCGGGACCTCGGCGCAAATGCCACGGCGGAGGGTGAGGGCTTCGTTGAGAATCAAAGCTTTGTCGCACTCGGAATCAACGCGAACCTGTAGTTCGAGCAGGGCAGCAAGAGTGTCCCGGACGAGTTGGTCGGGGTCGACTGCAACGGACTCTCGTGCAACCGGAACGGCGTTCTGCGCGTGCCGAAGAGATGTTGCTATGTCGCCAGCGATACGACTGGCGTTTCCCATCTCAAACATCCACCACGCAATTTCGTTGGCCCGAGAGGCGAAATCCTTCTTCCAGTTCTCCTGCGCATTCGGGTGGTCCCTCAAGCACCGGCGAAGTTCCAACTCCGTATTGTAGGCAATTTCTGCGGATTCGATGTCACCTCGCCTCTTGGCCATGTCGCCGACGAGCCAGCATGAAATCGCGTAATCCAGGGCGTATGCGGGGAGGCCCGGTTCCGCCTCGTACAGCCGGCGCGCAAGCTTCAGCCCCTCCTCGTAGTACCCCTGCGCCGCCTCCGTACGCCCGGCCACCTCCGCCAGGTTGCCGAGGTTGTTGAAGCTGATGGACAAGTCCCGCGTGTAGTCCGCTCGGCCCGGTTCCGCCTCGTACAGCCGGCGCGCAAGCTTCAGCCCCTCCTCGTAGTACCCCTGC
>JBDLRJ010000103.1:0-3220 GCA_039800145.1 Pseudomonadota bacterium
AGCCGAGCCGGCTTCTCCGAGTAGGACTCCTTCCCGATCGCGTGGCGGAACCGGTACAGGATGTTGTTCTGGCCCATCAGGATCGCCGCCGCCTTCGCATCCTCTATGGATGCCGCGGACACGCCGGCCGCCTGGGCATCCGCGAGCAGCGCCTGGGCCAGCTTGGGGTTCCGGGCGGCGTACGCACAGGCCAGCGCCGTGCCCCACACCTGGTCCTGGTTCAGCGTGCCGGGCTGCAGCACCGCCTGGAGGTTGAGCTTGATGTCGCGCGCGGCGTCCGGGAGGGTCTCGCGCAGGGCGTTCACGTTGTCCATGGTGCTGCTCCTCGTGGGTACAAGAAGGGCGTGGCGGACGGAGTGCCCGGCCACGCCCCTCGGTTGAAACGACGTGCTTCGGACTAGCTGGCCTTCTTCAGCTTCGAGGAGAGGGTCTCGTCGCCCTTCTTCCAGTTGCAGGCGCAGAGCTCCTCGGTCTGCAGGCCGTCCAGGACGCGGAGGACCTCGTCCACGTTGCGGCCCACGGACAGGTCGTTCGCCGTGGCGAAGCGCACCACGCCCTGCGGGTCGATGATGAAGGTCGCGCGGAGTGCCACGCCCGCATCCGGGTGCAGCAGGCCGAAGCCCTGCGCCATGGACGGGTTGATGAAGAGCAGCGGGTGGTTGATCTTCCCGAGGTCCGCGTGGTCCTTCCGCCAGGCGAGGTGGCTGAACTCGTTGTCCGTGGAGCCGCCGAGCACCACCGCGCCGCGGTCAGCGAAGTCCTTCGCCTTCTTGTCGAACTCCACGATCTCCGTGGGGCACACGAAGGTGAAGTCCTTCGGGTAGGTGTAGAGGACGATCCACTTGCCGTTGAAGTCGGCGTTCTTCAGCGTCTTGAACTCCTTGCCCTTCTCCATTCCGACGCACGCCACCGCGTTGAACTCGGGGGCCTTCTGACCAGGAACCAGCATGGGTGTTTCTCCGTAGGGTGATTACTGCGTGGGTGACTCAGCGCTTCCTCTCGCGGCCCCTGGGGGCGCCGCCGCGGGGGCCGCCGAGCTTCCGCCCCCGCATCACGACCATGTATTCGCGTACCTCGTAACCCTGCAGCCGCGTGGCATCTCCCACTGCCACCGCTTCCCAGGGAACGTCTTCGATGTGGCCCGTGTCGTCGTCCACGAAGTGGTGGTGCGCATCCAGTCTCGGATCGAACACGACGCGGCCGGGCGAGAGCACCAGTTCCCGCACCAGCCCCTTCTGCACGAACAGGTGGAGCGTGTTGTAGACGGTCGCGCGGGACAGCATGGGCAGCCGCGACTGCACGCGCGCCCAGACCTCGTCTGCGGACGGGTGCTCGTCCGTCGCCAGCACGTAGTCCGCCACCGCGAGCCTCTGGGCGGAAGGCTGGATGCCGTGCGCCCGCAGGCGCTCGATGAGGTTTTGATCCATGCGCGGTTTAGACTTAATCCAGAGTTTCTCCCGCGCAACGGGATCTTCGGGGAATGTCGAACGCCCGCCCGGCCGGCGTCAGTCCCGTCGGTACACCGTCATCACGCAGGCTCCGCCGAGCCCCAGGTTGTGCTGGAGCGCGACCTTCGCGTCCGGGACCTGGCGCTCACCGGCCTGCCCGCGCAGGTGCCACACCAGCTCGGTGCACTGGGCGAGTCCCGTGGCCCCGAGCGGGTGGCCCTTGGAGAGCAGCCCGCCGGACGGGTTCACCACGAACTTCCCGCCGTAGGTGTTGTCCCCTTCCCAGATGAACTTCTCCGCCTGGCCTTCCCCGCACAGGCCAATGGCCTCGTACGTGAGCAGCTCGTTGGCGGTGAAGCAGTCGTGGAGCTCCACCACGTCCACGTCCTTCGGCGAGATGCCGGCCTTCTCGTAGACCTCCTTCGCCGCGGCCGCCGCCATGTCGAAGCCCACCATCTTGATCATGGAGTCCTGCTCGAAGGACGAGGCGAAGTCCGTCTTCATCGACTGCGCCGCGATGTAGACGGGGTTGGAGAGTCCCTTCCGCTTCGCGAAGTCATCCGAGCAGAGGATGGCCGCCGCGGCGCCACAGGTGGGCGGGCAGCACTGGAACCGGGTCAGCGGGTCGAACACCTCGTCGCTCGCGAGGATCTGCTCCACGGACAGCACCTCGCGGAAGAGCGCGAACGGGTTCTTGCTCGCGTGCTTGCGGGCCTTCTCCGAGATCTTCGCGAAGGTCTCCCGCTTCGTGCCGTGGCGCCAGCGGTACTCGCGCCCCGCGCCGCCGAACATCTGCGCCGCCGGCGGCGCCTGGTTGAAGCCCTGGGACCGGTTCATCACGTCCACGTGCTGGTCCAGCGGGTTCGTCCGGTCGTTGTACTTGGAGGCGAGCGCCCCCTTCTCCATCTGCTCGAAGCCCACGGCGAGGACGCACTCCGCGAGCCCGCCCTCCACCGCCTGCCGTGCAAGCCACAGGGCCGACGAGCCGGTCGAGCAGTTGTTGTTCACGTTGACCACGGGAATGCCCGTGGTCCCCACCGAGTACACCGCGCGCTGGCCGCACGTGGAATCGCCGTACACGTACCCCGCGTACGCCTGCTCGAGATCGGTGAAGGCCACGCCTGCGTCCTTCAGCGCTTCGCGGATGGCGGTGCCCGCCATCACCTCGTAGCCGTCCGAGGCGCCCGGCTTCGCGAACTTCACCATCCCCACGCCCACGACATTGACCTTGCGTCCCATGGTTGCTCCTCCGGGTCTCAGTTGAACTTAATGGCCGACAGGCGCCGCGCCGCGAGGACGTCCCCGTCCACGCGCAGCTCACCGTGCTGGTACAGCGACTCGAGCGACTGCTCGCCCCTCACGAGCTTCCCGAGCGCCTCGTCCGAGAGCGTGAGCGTGGCCTGGGCCGTGCCCTCCCCGGCCTTGACCGAGCGCTGCTGGAAGTCCACGAAGATGGCCGCGTCCGGGTCCTTTACCTTCACGAGCAGCGTGCCGCCCGCTTCGCGGCCGAGCGTCCCGCCGCCGAGTTCCTGCTGCAGCCGCTCGATGAATTTCGGTGTCGCAGGGGCAGCCGTGGCGGCCGCGGGAGCCGGCGCACTCGCCGAGGCCGGGCCCGCGGCCGCGACAGGGACGGCGCTGCGGTCCAGCTTGGTGAGGAACTCCAGCTTCTGACTGGCCATCACCTTGCCGGTGATCTTCAGCTTCCCGGACATGAACAGCTTCTGCGGGTCCGCCTTCCCCGAGGCCATGGCGAGCCAGTCCGCGTCCTGGAG
>JBDLRJ010000104.1:0-5160 GCA_039800145.1 Pseudomonadota bacterium
GTGATGGAGGTCTGAGCCTCCGTCACCGTGCGGGGCTCAGAGCGAGAGCTCGGCTCCGCACATCTGCTGCACCGCGGTGCGGACGAACGAGAAGAGCTCGTAGCCCTTGCCCTTGTCGTCCCGCCACGTGGAGGTGGCGTCGTCCCAGGAGAAGTGGATGCCCTGGGACTGCGCGGCCACCCAGACCTGCCACACGGCGCGCTGGGTGTTGATGATGCACTTGCTGCCCGAGGCGGCGGTGAGCGTCACCATGTCCGGGGTGCCATCCGCTTCCAGCACGTCCGGGTCCACCGCGTCCGCGGCGGAGAGGATGCGCTTGAAGGCGGTGGCAACGCGCTGGTTGTAGAGCGCCGCCTCCATCACACCGCCTCGACGAGCGGCTGGCCCATGGGGGCGTAGAAGAGCAGGCGCGCCGCGCCGGGCGTGACGCCGCCTGCGAACTCGAGCCCCACCACCGTGCCGGGCTGCACGGGACGTGGGAAGGACTGCAGGCCGAGCAGGTGGGCCGCGAAGGCGCCCATGATGGGCTGGTGGCCCACGAGCGCCACGGAGGCCTCGCCCGCGAAGTCCGCGAGCAGCTGCTCGAGCTTCCCCACCGGCATCTCCGGCTGGAGGCTCCGGTGGGCGCGCAAGGAGCCCTCGTGCTTGAGCGCGAGCGAGAGCAGCTGGGCCGTCTGGACGGTCCGGACGAGCGGGCTCGTCAGCACCACCTGCAGGCCGGTCATGCGCTCGGACAACGCGGTGAAGTGGCCCAGCGCCTGGCCGCGGGCCTTCAGCGTGAGGGACCTCCCCTCGTCCCCGAGTCCCTCCGGGGGCTCCGCCTCAGCGTCCGCATGTCTCACGAGGTACAGCTTCAAAGTCCTGGCCTCCCCGGCCCGCGCCGACAGGTGGAGTTTCGTAGCCCGAGACCGCCGGGGGGTCAAAGGTTCCGCAATTCGTCCCGGCAGAGTCCACAGAGGGGTGAGCGGGGTGGGCACGGGTGGCACCCGGTTGGGGGCGAGCAGGTGAACTGCGGCCACGGCGGCTCGGCTAGAGTGCGTGGCGGGATGGGGGAACGGCTCGGCAGGTACCAGCTGGAACGCAAGCTCGGCTCGGGCGGGATGGCCGAGGTGTGGCTGGCGCGCGCCGAGGGGCCCCGCGGCTTCTCGAGACAGGTGGTGGTGAAGCGCATCCACTCGGCCCTGCTCGAGGAGCCGCGCTTCGTGGAGATGTTCCTCGAGGAGGCGTCGCTGGTTGCGCGGCTCAGTCACCCGAACGTCGTGCAGTTGTTCGACTTCGGAGAGGACGCCGGCACGCCGTTCCTGGCCATGGAATGGATGGACGGGCCGAGCCTCCGGGATCTCGTCCGCGCGGCGCGGGGGGACAAGCGCCTGCTTCCGCCGGAGATCTGCGCCCGGCTCGTCTCCATGGCCTGCGAGGGGCTGGCCTATGCGCACGAGGTGGTGGACCTCGAAACGGGCGTGCCGCTCCGGCTCGTCCACCGGGACGTGAGCCCGGACAACCTGCTGCTGTCCCGGACGGGCGTCTTGAAGGTGGCGGACTTCGGCATCGCGCGCAGCGCGGTCCAGAAGCACCGGACGAAGACGGGGACCGTGAAGGGGAAGCTCGCGTACATGGCGCCCGAGCAGTTGCGGTCCGAGCCCCTGGATGGGCGCGCGGACCAGTACGCCCTGGGCGTGGTGTTCTACGAGCTGCTCACCGGGAGCCGCCCCCACGACGTGAAGGGCACCGAAGAGCTGATGCGTGCCGTGCTGGAGGGGGCCACCGTTCCGCTCGTGGAGCGCCGCGAGGACGTCCCGGAAGCACTCGTGGGGATCATCGACCGGGCGATGGACCCGGACCCCGCGCGGCGCTTCCCGGACTGTCGCGCGCTCCAGCGGGCGCTGGATGGATGGCTCACGGCGAGCGGCTTCACGGTGTCTGCGTGGGACGTGGCCCAGTGGTTGAAGGCGCCGACCGCCACGCTGGCTTCGCCGCAGCCCACGCTGGGATCCCTCCCCGAGTCCACCCCGCCGTCCGAGGTCGCGACGGTGACGGTCCCGGTTCCTTCTCCGGTCCCGCACGAACCGGCGCCCGCGCCTGGCCCCGCAGCGTCCTCCCCGTCCGCTCCTGCCGGCCCGGCGCCTTCGGGCCCTGGCCCTGCGTCCCGTCAACGGGTGGCGGCGCTGCTCGGGGGAACGGTGCTGCTCGCGGCAGTGGGGGCGTGGTGGCTCCACCACCGCCGCGGCACGGATGCCCCGGTGGCCCCCGCACCGGTCGCTGTCGAGGGCGGGGCACCCGGCGCGGCCGCGTCGCCGCTGCCGTCGCAGCCGGTGCCCGTGCGGGTCGCTTCTCCTCCTCCTTCCGGGGACGCGGGGACGCCGGAGACGGCAGGGGCGCTGTTCGACCGGGCGGTGGACGCGGTGCGTTCGAAACGGCACGCGGAGGCGAGGGAGCTGGCCCAGGCGTGCCTCGACCGCGAGGCGACGCACGCGGGGTGCCGCCTGCTCCGGGCGGACGCAAGTCTCTGGTCTGCCGACTCCGCCTCGGCCGAGGGGGCTTACGTACGAGCCCTCGAGGATGCGAAAGGCGGAAGCACCGTGCCGGAGGAGCGGCTGGCCCAGGTGCGTTGGTGGCTGAAGCGCTACGACCTGGCGCGCGGGTTCCTGTGGTCGGGTCGCTACGCGCTGGAGTCCAGGACCCCCGCGGAGGCACTGGCCGCTTTCCAGCAGTGCGTCGAGCTCGCCCCCGAGTTGCCGGAGTGCCACCTCGGAAGCGCCGAGGCCTCCTTGAAGCTGAAGAAGACGGCGGGCGCCCTGCGAGGGTACCGGCGCTACCTGGAGCTCGCGCCGCTCGCGGGAGATGCCCGCGATGTCCAGCGGAAACTGGCCGCGCTTCCAGGTGGAGGTCCGCTTCCGGGCGCCCGGTAGAGCGGGCTGAAGGCAGGGCCGCGAAGCCTCGGGCCTCGACTACAGTGGGGCGCGGGATGGGGGAACGGCTCGGCAGGTACCAGCTGGAACGCAAGCTCGGCTCAGGCGGGATGGCCGAGGTGTGGCTGGCGCGGGCGGAGGGGCCGGGTGGGTTCTCGAGGCAGGTGGTGCTCAAGCGCATCCACGTGCACCTGCTCGAGGAGCCCCGCTTCGTGGAGATGTTCCTCGGCGAGGCGTCCCTGGTGGCGCGGCTGAGCCATCCCAACATCGTGCAGCTGTTCGACTTCGGAGAGGACGGCGGCACGCCGTACCTGGCCATGGAGTGGATGGACGGCCCGAGCGTGAAGGGGCTGATGCAGAAGGCGCGCGCCTCGGGGCGGGCCATCCCGCTGCCGCTCTGTGCGCGCATCGCCGCGCTCGCGAGCGAGGGGCTCGGGTACGCGCACACGGCGAAGGACCCCGAGACGGGCCTGCCGCTCCAACTGGTGCACCGGGACGTGAGCCCGGACAACCTGCTGCTGTCCCGCTCGGGGGCGGTGAAGGTGGCGGACTTCGGGATCGCGCGCAGCGCGGTGCAGAAGCACCGGACGAAGACGGGGACCGTGAAGGGGAAGCTGGCCTACATGTCCCCGGAGCAGCTCCGCGCGGAGCCGTTGGACGGGCGCGCAGACCAGTACGCGCTCGGCGTGGTGCTCTACGAACTGCTCACGGGCCACCGCCCGTTCGACACGAAGGGGACGGCGGAGCTCATGCGGGCCATCGTCCAGTCGCCCATCGTGCCGGTGCGGACGCGCCGCCCGGAGGTCCCCGAGGCGCTCGCGGCCATCACCGAGCGTGCGCTGTCGAAGGACCGGGAAGCGCGCTTCACCGACTGCCGGGAGATGCAGCGTGCACTCGAGGCCTGGCTCGTCCGCGGAGGGCACGCGGTGTCGGCGTGGGACCTGTCGCAGTGGATGGAGACGGACGCGGGTGGACCGGGGGAGGTGACCCGCGAGCTCGAGTCCTCGGACGAGACCACCCCCGTCCCGGGCGCCGCGAGCGTGGAGTCAGCCCCGACGGCGCACGCAGGCGGGCGCCCTTGGGTGGGGCTGGCCTTCGCCGCGGTCGCACTGGCCGCGGTGGGCGTCGCAGCCCTCCTGCAGCAGGAGGTTCCCTCGGCGTCTCCTCCCTCCGCGGCTGCCCCGGCCCAGCCCGCTGCCGTCCGCTCTCCTGCCGGTCCGCCGCCGGATAGGGCGCTGCCGGTGGACGCCGGGGCAGCGGGCCCCGCGCGGGCTGAGCCCGTGGGCGGGCCACCGGGCGAGTCGGCGGCCGCGGAGTTGTTCGCGGCGGCGCAGCGGGCGGAGCGCGCCCGGGAGTGGTCCGTGGCGAAGGAGCTGGCGCTCCGCTGCGCCTCGGAGTTCACGGCGTTCTCGGGCTGCAGGCTGCTGCTGGGCCGCGCGCGGGTGCGGGAGGCCAACTCGCCCGAGGCAGCGGAGGAGTTCCGGCGGTACCTCGCGCTCGGGGGGACGACGCGCGAGCAGGCCGCGGAGACCACGGCGTGGCTGGAACAGTACGAGAGCGTCCGGGAGGGACTGGCGCGGGCGCGGGCGCAGCTGGACGCCCACGTCGACGACGCGGCGTACCAGGGGTTCGGCGCATGCATCCAGGTCGCCCCCTCGGTCCCGGAGTGTCACGAGGGGCGCGCCCGGGCCGCGCTGGGACTGGGAGAAAACCTGCAGGTGGCCCAGTCGTTCCGCCGGTACCTGGAGCTCGCGCCCGCTGGCCCCACTGCGGCGGAGGCATGGAGGCAGCTGGACAGGCTGGCCTCGGCCAATGCCCCGGCCCCGCGCCGCGCAAGCGGTCCGAAGAGGGAGGAGGCGGACCGGGCCTACGAGCGGGGGAAGCAGGCGCTCCACGACAGGTCCTACGCGCAGGCGCTCACCGCGTTCCAGCAGTGCCTCCGGAGCGACCCCGGCTTCGCCGAGTGCCACAAGGGACTCGGCGCAACCTACGCCCGGACGGGAGAACCGGAGAAGGGCGCCGAGGCCTACCGGGCCTACCTCCGGTTGGCGCCGGATGCGCCCGACGCCGCGAGGCTCCGCACCATGCTGATGCAATTCGACCAGCAGCACCGTTGAGCCGTCGTTCTCCCGGCGCACCTACACGCGCAGCAGCCCCGGCGCCCGCTCGAGCAGCGCGTCCAGGTAGAGGTTGGACTGCTTCTCGAGCACGGCGTTGGCGCGCAGCCGGCTGTCCAGGTGGACGAAGTCCA
>JBDLRJ010000105.1:0-12492 GCA_039800145.1 Pseudomonadota bacterium
GTACGCCGCCGGCGTCGCCACCCGCGGCAGCAGCACCGGCCCCGCCGTGGTCAGCTGGAGTTCGCTCTCGTCCGGGGGCAGCGTCAACCTGGACAGCTCGCCGGGCATCGGCTTCCGTGCCCTCTCCCCGGACTTCGACACCGCCAACAGCCAGTACCTCTTCGTCTCGCAGGAGACGTTCGTCCGCCGCTTCAACACCCAGACCGGGGACGTGGAGCTGTCCGAGGTGTTCTCGGTGCCGGAAGGGGACGAGGTGGTGGCGCTCACGCCCGCGGCCTCCGCGCCCGGGACGTCCGCGGTGTGGGCGCTGAGCGCGCCCTCCGTGGGGGACCAGCCCGGCGCGCTCTTCCGCGTGCAGCGCACGGGCACCTCCGCGCCGGTGGTGAGCCGGGTGGCGCCCGTGTACGGGGACGTGGCGCTGTCGCGCAACGACGCCTCGGGCGTGGTGCTGGTGGACTCGCTCGCGGCCGCCTCCAACGTCTCCCGCCACGACGCCTCCACGGCCACCTACCTGCACTTCGGCGAGGACTGGATCGGCGGTGACCAGGGCGGGAGCGGGCGCGTGCTCGTGACGTCGCTCGGGGACGTGGCCTGGCAGGACGGCAACGCGTGGCGGCTGTCCCGCATGGAGAACTGGTTCGAGGCGAACGCCGCGGCCGGTTCCGGTCCGCTCGTCGTCGTCGGCAAGTCGGGCGGCATCCTCCGCTGGACGGCGCAGGACGGCTACGCCCCGCTCGACAGCGGCTCCACCCGCCAGCTCAACGGCGTGTGCCGCGTCTCGGACGCCCTTTGGTACGCGGTGGGTGACGTGGGGACGGTGCTCATCCTGTCCGGCCCCGGCTTCGACGCGCTGCAGTCCTTCCAGCAGCCGGTGGTGGGGTCCACGCAGAACCTCCGCGCGGTCGCGTGCGTGGCCTCGGGCCCCAGCTACGCGGTGGGCAACGGCGGGACGGTGCTGCGCCTGGTGGGCAGCCAGTGGCAGGGGGTGTCTCCCGCGCCCCAGACCTCCGTGAACCTCACCTCGGTGCTGGTGTCCGGTGGCACCGTGTGGGTGGGCGGTGACGGGTACGTGGGCCGCTTCGACGGCACCGCCTGGACGCAGCTGCCGGGGCTCGCGGGGCTCTCGGGCATGGTGCGCAACGCGGACGGGGACATCTTCGCGCGCGCGGGCAACAAGGTGTACCGCTTCAACGGCGGGGGCTGGACGCAGGTGCTGTCGGCGAGCAAGCCGCTGCGCGGCGGCTTTGCAGCAGGCAGGAACGTCACGTTCGTGGGGGACGACGGCGTCGTCGTGGACGGGAGATAGAGGACATGCAGGCGAAGCACGGAACCCTGGAGCAGCACGCGGCGCTCGCAGAGCAGGCGCCCCACATCCGTCCCGGCGCACCCCTCCGGTGTGACGGCCCGGGCCGGCTCGAGTCCGCCGAGGACATCCGCACGGGCACGCCCATGGCGGTGCGGTGGATCCCGCTCGAGGCGAAGGGGGCCGAGGCCGTGGCCGCCGCCGCCCAGCTTCCCCGCCACCCGGCGCTTCCCACCGTGCGCCTCACCGGCACCGCGGGGGGCCACGCGTGGGCCGCCATCGACTACCCGGAAGGCCGGCTGCTCGCGGCGCGGCTGCAGGACGGCTTCAGCCTGGAGTGGGTGGCCCTGGTGGGCGAGGCCGTGGCCGAGGCGCTCGCGGCACTGCACGCCCGCGGCCTCGTGCACGGCGAGTTCTCCGCCGAGAGCGTGCTGCTGCACGGCAAGCACGTGGTGGCGTGGGACGTGCCGCTCGTGGTGATGGGCCGCATCTGCGAGCGCCGCGGGGACATCCGCATCATGTCCCGCCTGCAGGCGCTCGCCCCGTACATGCCGCCGGAGCGGCTGCTCGGCGGACCTGCCACGCCGGAGGGTGACATCTACGGGCTCGGCGTGCTGGTGACGCTGATGCTCGGCGCGCCGGCCCCGTCCGCGGAGAGCAGCCTCGGGCTCGTGCACCAGGTGGCCACCGGCACGTGGCGTCCCGGCGTACCCCCCGGCGCGCCGTCGTCGCTGAGGGCGCTGCTGCACCGGATGATCTGCGAGGTCCCCGAGGCGCGCCCCTCGGCCCTCGAGGTGGTGGCCGCGCTGCGCCAGGCCGTCCCGCCTCCCACGCGCACCGAGCCGGAGATGCCGGCCATCGTGCTCGGCGGACTCCCGGGACAGGGCGGCGTCTCCATCCAGGTGCCGTCGCATGCATCCGCGGGTGCGGTCGCCACCGGCCCGGCCTCGTTCTCGGCCCCGTTCCTCGCCCCGCGCACCGTCTCCGGCAACGTGCCGGTGCTGCCCGCCGCGGTACCCGCTGCCCCGCGGCCGGCGCAGGACGTGGCGGCCGGCATGACGCTGCCGCTCGAGGCGCGTCCCATGCAGGACGTGGCGGTGGGCTACGCGTTGCCCGTGCGCGCCCGCGCGGAGGCGGAGGTGCTCCCGCTTCCCCTCCCGGAGGCGGCCCCCGAGGCCGCGGCCCCGGAGGCCCCCCGCGACGAGGCGGTCGCCGCCGCGCCCGCGGTGACGCTGCCTTCGCCGGAGCGTCCCGCGGCCGTGCCGCGCTGGTTCTGGCCGGCCGCCGCCGTGGGGGTGCTGCTGGGCCTCGGCGTGGCGTGGCTCGCGGTCCAGGCCCGCTCGGCCGGGCGCGAGGCGGCCCCCGCGGTGGACGCGCTGCTCGAGGCGGTGCCGCTCGTGGACGGCGAGACCGCGGAGGCGGCAGGCCGCGGCGAGCAGCCCGGCATGGACGACGGGCTCGAGGCAGAGCCGCTCGTGAGGCGCAAGCGCAAGCAGCGGCGCACCACCGCCGCCCAGAGCATCTCGGACGCGTTCGGCGGCAACGAAGCGGACGAGCGCGAGGCCGCTGCCGCGGAGTCCGGCGCCGAGGAGCCGGGGGCGGCCGCGGAGTCCGAGGCGGCGACTGCCCCCGCGTCGTCCGAGCAGCTGCGCCGCCCGAACTTCTAGGCCCCCGTGGGGCCCGTGCTCGCGCTGGTGGTGGCGGCGGCCCCGGTGGCCCCGCCTGAAATGCTCGCCGTCGAGGTGCTCGGGCGCGAGGCGCCGCGCCAGGTGCAGCTGTCCCGCGCGGCCTCTGTCACGTGCGACGGGCAGGGGAGCGTACCCGCCGGCGCGGTCCACCTGTCCTGGACGCACGGCGCGGTGGTGCTCGGCGGGCCCGGGGTTGGGACGCGGCGCTGCAAGAAGGTTCAACTCGGTCCCCCGGTGGAGGGCAGCGTCCCGGGCGCGGTGCCGGCCGGGGAGGCCCCGTGCGGCACCCGCGCGGGGCTCGTGATCGCGGCGGGACCGTTGCGACGCTGCCTCGAGGGAACGCTCCAGGTGGCCGCGGGCGCGCGCGCGCTGCGCCTCGTCCTGCGCCTCCCGCTCGAGGCGTACGTGGCCTCGGTGGTGGCCTCCGAGGCAGGGGATGCCCCGCCCGAGGCCCAGGCGGCGCAGGCGGTGGTGACGCGGACCTGGGCGCTCGTGCACCTGGGGCGGCACGGGGACGCGGACGCGTGCGATCTCACCCACTGCCAGCTCTTCCGCGGCGAGTGGACGGAGGGCTCGGGACGCGCCGCGGCGCGCACGGAGGGCCAGGTCTTGATGCGCGGCGACACGCTCTTGCCCGCCTTCTTCCACGCGGCATGCGGCGGCCACACCGCGACCTCGCAGGAGGTGTTCGGCGAGCCGGGTCTCGGGGCGGTGCCGGACGGCGGACCGGGGGGGAAGGCCTGGTGCGCGGAGCCGGCGTGGGGGTTCACCGTCCCGCGCGCACGGCTCGCGCGCGCACTTGGACTGGGCGGCGGGGGCAGCGTGCGGGTGGTGGACCGCACGCCGGACGGGAGGGTGCGCGAGGTGGAGGCGTTCGGCCGGCGGCTTCCGGGGCCGCTGTTCGTGGCGCGCGTGGGGCGTGCGCTGGGCTTCGGGACGCTGCGCTCCACGCGCTTCCGCGTGGAGTCCGACGGGACGCGCCTGCACTTCCGCGGGGAGGGGCGGGGGCACGGGGTGGGCCTGTGCCAGGCGGGGGCCTCCGCGCGCGCGCGGGCGGGGCAGCGCTGGGTGCAGCTGCTCGAGGCCTACTTCCCGGGGGCCGAGGTGGCGCGCGCGGGGCGTGCTATCTCCCCTCCGCCATGAACCCCTCCGCCCTGCAGCCGCTCGTCTCCGCCGCCTTCGCAGACCGTGCCCTCTTGAAGGATCCCGCCACCGTCCAGGCGGTCCGGGACACCGTGGAACTCCTCGACCGCGGCGAGCTCCGCGTGGCCGAGAAGACCGCGTCCGGGTGGACGGTGAACGCGTGGGTGAAGGAGGCCATCCTGCTGTACTTCGCCGTCGCCGAGATGAAGGTGATGGAGGTGGGCCCGTTCGAGTTCCACGACAAGGTGCCGCTCAAGCGGGGCTTGGACAAGGCGGGCGTGCGCGTGGTGCCGCCGGGCGTGGTGCGGTACGGGGCTCACGTGGAGCGCGGCGCGGTGGTGATGCCGGGCTACGTGAACATCGGGGCGCGGGTGGGCGCGGGCACCATGGTGGACACCTGGGCCACGGTGGGCAGCTGCGCGCAGGTGGGTAGGAACGTCCACCTCTCGGGCGGCGTGGGACTCGGCGGCGTGCTCGAGCCGCCTGCCGCCTCGCCGGTCATCATCGAGGACGGGGCCTTCGTCGGCAGCCGGTGCATCGTGGTGGAGGGCGTGGTGGTGGAGGAGGAGGCGGTGCTCGGCGCCAACGTGGTGCTGACGGCCTCCACGCACATCGTGGACGTCACCGGTCCCGAGGAGAAGGTGTACCGGGGCCGCGTCCCGGCGCGCTCGGTGGTCATCCCCGGCTCGCGTCCGAAGGTGTTCCCGGCGGGCACCTACCACGTGCCGTGTGCGCTCATCATCGGCCAGCGCGGCGAGAGCACGGACAAGAAGACCTCGCTCAACCAGGCGCTGCGCGACTTCGCGGTGGCCGTGTAGCCATGGCCGTCACCGCGGACAGCCTCGCGGAGCGGACGCTGGCGCTGTGCCGCGTGCCGAGCGTCATCGGCGACGAGGCGGGGCTGTGCAGCCTCTTCGAGCAGTGGGCGCGGGGGCACTTCCCGGACGGCGAGGTGCTGCGCGTCGGCAACTCGCTGGTGCTCGGGCGCGCGGAGGACGGGCGGAAGCCCACGGTGGTGCTGCTGGGCCACCTGGACACGGTGCCCGCGCATCCCGGCGACGGTGCGCCGAGGCGCGAAGGCGACCGCGTGTACGGGCTGGGCGCGTCCGACATGAAGGGCGCGCTCGCGGTGATGCAGGGGCTGTGCGAGACGCTGCCGCTCTCGCAGTTGCCGGTGAACCCGGTCTTCGTGCTGTACGAGCGCGAGGAGGGGCCGTACCTGGAGAACGGCCTTGGCCCGGTGCTGGAGCGCGTGCCCCCGCTGGCGCGGGCGGCGCTGGGGATTGCGCTCGAGCCCACGGACAACCGGGTGCAGGTGGGGTGCGTGGGGACGCTGCACGCGACGCTCACCTTCCGCGGGAAGAGCGCCCACTCGGCGCGGCCGTGGCAGGGGGAGAACGCCATCCACAGGGCGGGGGAGTTGCTCTCGGAATTGAACGCCCTTGCGCGGCGCGAGGTGGCCTTCGGCGGGCTCGCGTTCTACGAGGTGATGAGCGTCACGAAGGCGTCCGGCGGACGCGCGCGGAACGTGGTGCCGGAGGCATTCGAGCTGAACCTGAATTACCGGTTCGCGCCGGGAAAGACGCTCGAGCAGGCGCAGGCGGAGGTGCGGGAGTTCGTGCGCGGGCGTGCGGAGGTGGCCTTCACGGACCTGTCGCCGTCCGGGCGGGTGCCCTCGCCGGGCGGCCTCTACGGGGAGCTGCTGCGGCACGTGGGCGCGCCGCCCGAGGCGAAACAGGCCTGGACGGACGTGGGGCGGCTGTCCTCCATCGGGATGGACGCGGTGAACTTCGGCCCCGGCGAGACCGCGCAGGCGCACCAGGCCAACGAGAGCTGCTCGGCCACGGCGCTGCTGCGGAGCTACGAGGTGTTGAAGGCGTTCCTCGAGGGGAAGTAGCGGGGCGCGTGGCCACCTCGACGAGCCCGTCCCGGCGAGGCGCCCTGGCAGGGGTGCGGCTTGGGGCGAGTGCCCCGCGGCGAGGCACGACGGCGGGAGTGCCTTGAGCGGTTCCGTGGGGCAACGCCGTGCGCGTGGGCTCGGGACGTTCGGTGGACGGGCGCCGTGCGCCTGGCGACCGAGGCGAGCCCGTCCCGCTGAAGCGTGCCGGTACGGACACGGTGAGCGGTCGTGGACAGGCGTCGCGTTGGCATCGCCCCGGCCTGCTGGAACCTTCGGTGGTGGACGTAGATCGTCGCCGCGGAGGGATTCAGTTCCTGTGCGGCGGGCGCACGGACTTTCACGCGCCAGGCCGTTACGCTGTGCGCGGATGGGAAGCACGCATGGGCCAGCCGAGGGAGAGACCGTGAAGCGTCGGGTGTCAGTGCACCGTTTCGGCCGGGCGGTCGTCGGGGTGCTCGCGGGGGCGTGGCTCTGCGCGTGCGGTGCCCGCTCTCCCGTGACGGGGACGGATGCGGGCAGCGACACGGGCGACGCCGGTCCCACCGCCCCCGTGGCGGACGCGGGTACCCCTGCAACCGACGCGGGCGTCCCGGACGCCGGCTACGTCCCGGACCCGGTGCTCGCCGAGCGGCCGTACCAGCTCGTCGTCCCCGTGGGCGCCTCGCCTGCCACGCCCCTCCCGCTCGTGGTCCTCTTGCACGGTTTTGCAGAGACCGCGGGCTTCCTGGACAACTGGATGGACATGTCCGACGAGGCGCAGAAGCGCACCTTCCTGCTCGCGCTTCCCGAGGGCACGCGGAACGCCACGGGCCAGCAATTCTGGAACGCCACGGACGGCTGCTGCGCCGCGGGCACAGACGTGGACGACGTGGCGTACCTCTCCGCCGTCATCGCGGACGTGAAGGCGAAGCACCGCGTGGACGGGCGGCGCGTGTACCTCGTGGGCCACTCCAACGGCGGCTTCATGGCCCACCGCTTCGCGTGCGACCGCGCGGACCTGGTGACGGGCATCGTCTCCTTCGCAGGCTCCACCTGGGAGGACCCGGCGAAGTGCGCCCCGTCGCGGCCCGTCTCCGTGCTGCAGGTGCACGGCACGCTGGACGCGGTGGTGTTCTACGTGGGCGGACAGACGGTCCTGGGCAGCGAGGGTTACCCCTCCGCGGAGGACACCGTCGGCACGTGGGCCGCGAAGAACGGCTGCACCGGCACGGGGTTCGAGCGGCTCACCGGGGACCTGGACCTGGCACTGGACGTGCTGTTCGACGAGACGAAGCGCGAGGCGTTCGCGGGCTGTCCAGGGGACGGGGCCGCGGAGCTGTGGAGCGTGGTCGGCGGCTCCCACTTCCCGTTGCTCTCCAGCGACTTCGCCGGGCTTGCCTGGCAGTGGCTCGAGGCCCACCCGCGGCCGTGAGCCCTGCGCTCAGGGGCGGGTGTGCAGGTCCAACACCTCGTCCAGCGCGGCGCGGCACACGCGGCAAAAGGGGCTCCTCCGGCTGAACATCACGCAGTCCAGTTCCGGGCGGAAGTAGCCGGCCGGCGAGTAGTGCGCGCCCTGGAACGCGCCCACCGCGGTGGACCACGGCTCGGAGGCGAACGCCTTCCCCTCGAGTGCCTGCTGGGTGCGGAAGTGCGCGTCCATCTCGGACTCGGGCCGCCTCTCGGCGCGCAGCCGCTTGCGCCGCTCCTCGTACCCCTTCGCGCGCGCGGCGAAACCGTCCAGGTCCCACGGCGTGGGCAGCGGGGCGCCCGCGGTGACGAGCTGCTTCCACTTCGGCTCGGTGGGCGTCGTGGTGACGTTGCGCTCCCAGGGCTCCGGGCGGTTCGGGTCCGGGACGTAGAGTGGGTCTGCGGCGAAGTACTCGTCCGCGAGCCCCGCGAGCGCGTGGCCGAGCTCGTGCACGAAGACGTAGGGCGCCCACGCCGAGCCGGCGGCCACGGTGCTGTACAGGTTGAAGATGCCGCCGCCGCCGTAGGTGTCCGCGTTGGCAAGGACGACCACCACGTCGTACGGGGCGTACATGGCCGCGTCCCGCAGTCCGCGGTTGTCGAAGGAGAGGATGTACCGCTCGCTGCCGAACGCGTCGTACGTGGTGCCGAGCGGGCTGTGGCGGAAGACGCCCGTGGAGGGGCGCGAGATGCCGGGCGCGGAGGCGCGCAGGCGCAGGCCCCAGGCGTTGAGGTCTGACTTTCGCTCCTTGAAAGGGGAGTGCTCGAACAGCGCCGCGAGCATCCGGCGCGCGTCCCGCTCGAAGCGGGCCTCGTCCTTGTCCGTGTAGCCGTCCCCGAGCAGCAGCAGGTCCAGCTTCTGCTCCGGCCGTCCGCTCTTGTGCAGCGGCAGCACCTTGCCCGGCGAAGGGGGGTGGGCGGTGCGCACGGTGCGCGCGGAAGGGTCCAGGGACTGCTTCCAGGTCTCTACGAAGGCGCCGGACGGAGAGCGCCGCAGCAGCGTGAAAGTGTACGGGCGGCCGGGGTCCGGGAAGCGTGCGGACTCGTGGAAGGTGCGCAGTCCGGCGGACGCCTCGGACGTGGAGCGCCACTCGGAGAAGACGGTGTCGAAGCCGCGCGAGTAGAGGAGCGCGCCCGACTCGGCGTCCCGCACCTCCATCCGCCACCCGCCGAGGTTCGTCCCGTCCAGGGGCCGCGCGGGGTTGCCCGGCCAGGGCAGCGGCTCACGCACCTGGGCGTCCAGCGCGAAGAACTCGCGCGTGGCGTCACCGGTGTGGAACCAGTCCAGCCGCAGCGTGGCCTGCGGGGCGGCGAGCGCGGCGGCGAGCAGCAGCCCCGCCGCGGGGTTCACGTGTTCGCCGCCGCGGCATCACACGCCGTGGCGAGCCGCAGGTCCTTCTCGGTCAGCGCGTTGCCGGCGTCGTGGGTGTTCACGGCCAGGGTGACGTCCCGGTACCGGATGTCAATGTCCGGGTGGTGGCCGTGGGCCTCGGCGATGTCCGCCACGCGCTGCACGAAGCCCATGGCCGCTGGGAACGAGGGGAGCTGGAAGGTGCGGGTCAGCTTGCCGGACCGGACGCTCCACTGCGGGTGGACGGCGAGGAACGCGGAGAGCTCTGCCTGGGTGAGGGGCGTGGGTGCAGTCATTGCGGATCGTTTCTCCACAGCTTCGTCGAGTTGTTGAAGTTCGCCCAAGAGTACTCGGGTCCAGCGCTGTACAGCGAGAGGGAGTACTGCTCGGGGTGGAGGGCGCCGCCCTTCATGCGTACCACCAGCGTGCCGGTGTCGAGGTTGAAGACTTCTGCCCAGTTCCCGGTGAAGGGCTGCAGCGCAAACATGCGGGGGCTCATGCCCGGCGGCAGCGTGAGCGTGTCCACGAGCAGCAGCGTGCCGTCCTGCCGCCCGGTGAAAGCCCGCAGGGTGTTGCCCTGGTTCGTGATGAAGGTGCCGTCTGCGGCGCCCACCATGTCGCCCGGCACGGCCTGGCAACCGACCTGCGAGAGCCCGTTGCCCGAGACGTCGAACGCGCAGATGCCGGTGGAAGCGAACCCGAAGGTGTCCAGCGTCGAGTCGCTGTTCGCCACGAAGAGAACGTCTCCCTTCAGGGTCATCGCCCCGGGACTGGCGGGCAGGATGGACGACGCCGAGTTGGCCGGGAAGGTGTCCTCGAGCGTCACGCGGTGGACCCGCGGCGTGGAACCGGTCCACTGCGCCAGGAAGGCGCGGTGCTCCTCCACCAGGACGTGGCCGCCGGTGGTCGAGGTGGCCCTCCGGAGTGTGAACCCGCCGTCCTGCTCCTGGAACGCCGTGACTGCATTGCCGTCGTAGCTCCACAGGGTGCCCCCGGCGGCGCTGTGCGCAGCACCGCTGCACACGTCCTGCGTCCGCCCGTCCGGGTAGCGGGCCACGCCGTCGCAGACGACCGTTCCCGAGCGCATCACCGACACGTGGGAGCAGTTCCCGGGAATCTCCAGCGAGGGAGGCTCCGTGCGCCTGTCCGCCACGATGAGCCGCGTGGCGGAGCGGCGGCCTCCCACGGGCAGGAAGGTGACGGTGACCAGGTAGGTGCCCGGACCTTCCGTGGGCAAGAAGCGGACCGTGGCCGAGGCGCTGAACGGGTTGCCCAGGTCCGCGGAGATGACCTCGGAGGGGAGGACCGCGTTGGAGGGGGAGAGCACCTCGGCCTGGACGCTCTCGGGCCGCGGCCCCTCTTCGGGGTCGCAGCCTCCCGCGAAGCTCACGCCGACGCTCACCTCTGCGTGCTCGGAGTCGTACGACCAGTTGGTGCTGTCGGGCGGGGCAAACTCCGGGGCCGTCGGTGCGATGCCCACGCAGGGGGGGGACGGGCACCCGGAGAGCAGCAGCAGCGCGGCGAGGGGCGACACGAAGGAGCGCATCGGCCCCGAGTCTAACCCGCCGTCCGTGCCGACGGACGGTTTGGGTCCCTGCCGTCTACGCCGCCGGACGGTTTTGCCCGTGCGCAGTCCGCCGCGGGCGTTTGGGAGCCCCGCGCTCGAGGCGCTTGGGCAGGGAGAATCGTGCAGCGTCGGCACCAGGGCAGTGAAGGCGCCGCGCTGCTGGCCGAGGCCGCCGAGGCCCCCTGCGTTGTCGGCAGAGGGCGCGCACCGGGGCGGCGGACCCCGCGGCAGCGCCCGAGGCCGTCGGCGCGCCGTGCCATGGGTGCAGAAGGACGCGGCGTCTTCCGCCCATGGCGGGTGCACGGCGCCGCATCGTCCCCGCGCAGGTCCGTGGGGCCGCACCTCGCGTGAGCCGTGGTCGTGGCGCCCCGGGGGCGAGGACTGCCGCTCGTGCAGCGGCGCCCATGCGCGCGTGTGCACTCGGGGCCGCATCCCTGTCCGTCACCTGCGCCGCCTGGCCGTCGGCGCGCTGTCACAGCGCCGTGCGGCCCGCCGCCTTCCAGCGCTGCCCGGCCGGCGTCTCCCGCCCCGGGTCACTGCGGAAGCAGGTACGGGCCCAGCCGCACCCGGACGCGCGTGGGCACATGGGCCGGGGCGGTGTGCCGAAGTCCCCGACTGCGCGCGGGAAGTCCCGTCTTGTCTGCCGGCTACCGCCCGGACGTCAGCGGCTGGTCCCAGGTCACCGTCACGCGGCCCTCCGCGCGGTGGAAGCTGAGGGCGCTTCCGTTTGGGCCTGCGAGCTGCACGTCCAGGGCTTCGGGCAACCCCGCGTCCGGTACGCCCAGGACGGAGCCCGGCTTCGCGCTCCAGCCCGAGGCGAGGAGCCCTTCTGCCAGCTGCCGGATGAGCCGGTCCGAGGCCTCGGTCGTGGCGCGGTAGTGCACCTCGAAGGCGAAGGCGTCCTCGTAGGGCATCCCGGCGTCCCCCGGCGGAACCGGCATCCGCAGCGCCATGGCCTGCGAGCCGAGCGGCGCGGGCGTCTGCAGCAGGTCCACGACTTTCTCGCCCGGGACCACCAGCCCCACCCGCACCACCGGGAGGCCTCCGTCGCGGAAGGCCTCGAGGAAGAAGGGGGGCGCCTCGGCAGCCAGCGGTCCCCCGTCCGAAGCCGCCGGTCGGAAGCCGCGGGCAGAGAAGCCCGGCGCGAGCGCAGCGGCCACGTCGCCCCCGTTGGCGAAGTCCTCCAGGTACCGCCGCTCCACCACGGCCACCGTGTACAGCCCCGCCATGCCGCGGAACTCCGGCACCGCCGTGAGAATGGCCTGCCGCAGGTCCACCGCGGGCAGTCCCACGCGCGTCCGGGAAGCAGCCGCCGCGCGCTGCACCGTCCCGGCATCCACGGGGGCAGGGGCGCCGCAGCGTCCCGCGCAGCCGGTGGCGAGCACCGCCACCAGCCACGCCGCGGAGGGGCTCCGCGTCACGCGCGCTCCACGGCCCGGGCCCAGCGGTCCAGGTGAGCGGCCCGGTCCGCGGGCTTCATCTTCGGGCGGAAGGTGCGGTCCGCGGCCCACGCGGCGCGGATGGCCTCCGGGGATTGCCAAACGCCCGCGCCCAGGCCACCGAGGAACGCCGCACCCAGCGACGTGGTCTCCAGGTTCTTCGGCCGGACCACCGCGCAGCCGAGCACGTCCGCCTGGAACTGCATCAGCAAGTCATTGGCAGCGGCCCCGCCGTCCACCTTGAAGGCCGGGATGTCGCGCCCGCTGTCCTGCCGCATGGCGGAGGCGAGATCGTTGATTTGAAGCGCCATGCCCTCCAGCACCGCGCGGGCGAGGTGCGCGCGGGTGGTGCCGCGGTCCATGCCCATGAAGAGCCCGCGCGCGTCCGGCCGCCAGTGCGGGGCGCCCAGGCCCGCGAGCGCCGGGACGAACACCACGCCCCCGCTGTCCTTCACTCCCGCGGCGAGCTGCTCCACCTCGGCCGCCTTCTTGATGAGCCCCAGCCCGTCCCTCAGCCACTGCACCGCGGCGCCCGCGATGAAGGACGAGCCCTCGAGCGCGTAGGTGGTCTTCCCGCCGAGCCGCCAGCCCACGGTGGTGAGCAGCCCCGCGGTGCTCTGCACGGGCGTCTCGCCGGTGTTCATGAGCAGGAAGG
>JBDLRJ010000106.1:0-6346 GCA_039800145.1 Pseudomonadota bacterium
CTGCCACCGGGATGCTGGGCGGCACGCCCACGCTCGCAGGCGTGTACGCGTTCGACGTGGCGGCCACCGCTTCGGGCCGCTCCGCGCCCGCGCGCCTGGTCTTGCGCGTGCTGACCGGCTCCACTGAACTCTCCATCCTGACCCGCGCGCTGCCGCCTGTGATCAACACCAACCAGCCGTACGGCGCGTCGCTCGCCGCAGCGGGAGGCCGCCGTCCGTACGCCTGGCGCGTCACCTCGGGCACGCTGCCGAAGGGTCTCGTGCTCGGCGTGGACGGAAGCATCTCCGGCACGCCGGTGCCTGCGCAGATCCAGCTCGGTGAATCCACGCTCGGTCTCGAGGTGGTGGACACCGACGGCAACCGCGCCGCGGGCTCGGTGAAGGTGCGCGTGGTGGCGTCCGGCTCGCTGCTCATCCGGACGCTCGAGCTGCCGGATGCGATGACCGGCTCTGACTACGTGGCGGACGTGCAGGCGGTGATGGCGGGCGGGGCCACCGTGAACAGCCCGCTGACGTGGAGCGTGGCGGCTGGGGCGCTGCCCACCGGCGTGACGCTCAGCACCTCGCTGGACCGCGGCCTGTTCTCGGGCAAGGCGAACGAAGCGGGGATGTTCTCCTTCACGCTGCAGGTGGAGGATGCGAGCGGCCGGATCGACACCGCGGACTACGTGGTGCGGATCTTCCCGAACACCTTCCGCATCGCCGGGGACGTCCCGGTGTCCTTCTTCCCGGGTGAGCAGGTGGCGCTCACCTTGTCGTCGACTTCGGCCAGCCCCGTGTCGTGGCGGCTCTATTCCGGGGCGCTGCCTCCCGGCGTGTCGCTCAGCGCAGAGGGCGTGATCTCCGGCATCGTCAACCCGGAGCCCGAGCGCAGCGTGGGGACCTGGAACGTGGTGATCGTGGCGAAGAACGAAGAGGGGGCCGAGTCGCTCGCGGCGCTCGGGTTCAAGGTGGTGGAGCGTCCGGCCGCGGCGGGTTGCTCGGCGGGCGCGGGCGTGCCCTTCGGCTGGCTCGCGGTGCTGGTGCTCGGGGCGCTGCGCCCGCGGCGCCGTTCGGCGGGCCCGCTCGTGCAGGGGCTCGGGCTGCTCGCGGCGCTGCTGGCCGTGGTGATGCCCGCGCGTGCGCTGGCTCAACCGGCCTCCAACTACTCGGTGTCCGGTCCGAACCCCGGCACCTACCGCGCGCTGACCGGCCCCAACGCCGGGACGGTCATCTACTCGTACGACGCGTCCGTGTTCACCACGGGCTGGGTGGTGGCGCTCCCGTTCCCGTTCACCTTCTACGGCCAGGCCTACACCACGGTGGGCGTGGGGCTGGAGGGCTTCCTGGACTTCGGGCAGACGGATCTCTCCACCACCACCAACCGCGCCATCCCGCACTCCAACTCGTCCTCGCCCAACATCGCCGTGGCGGCCTGGTGGGACAACATCCAGGACCGGCCGGACAACGCGGCAGGGCCGGAGACGGTGCTGAGCTCGCGCACTTTCGGTACCGCGCCCAACCGCGAGTTCGTGATCGACTGGGCCAACGTGGCCTACAGCACGACGGCCAGCAACACCAAGTTCAGCTTCCAGGTGCGCCTCTACGAGGGGACCAACCGGGTCCGGATCTCCTACGCGCCCGGCGGCGCGCCCAACACTGCCACGGCCACCGTGGGCATCATGGGCGGGCTCGGCGTGGGGCTCCCCGGGCTGACCTGCACCACCGCCAGCTCCGGGGCCTGCGCCAGCGCCAACTACCCGGCGGGCAAGGACATCGACTTCGCGCTGCCGGCGGATCTCACGGTGCCGTCCGTGTCCGGTGACGACACCGCGTACGCCGGCACGCTCTTCCATGCCTCCGCGCTGCTCCGCAACGGTGGCGGCACGCCGGCCAGCTCGCAGAAGGTCCGCTTCTTCATCTCCGAGGACCCGGCGCTGGACATGCTCGCGGACGCGCAGCTGGGGGAGACCATGCCCACGGATCTCGCGGCGGGAGAGGAGAAGCAGGTGTCTGCCACGGTGCTCATCCCGCAGGCGCTGCAGCCGGGGAACTACTACCTGTTCGCCTACGCGGACCCGGATGCCACGCTCTCCGAGCCCAACGAGTCCAACAACAGCTCGGTGCCGGTGCCGCTCTCGGTGGGTGGCCCCCGCGCGGATCTCCAGGTGGCTGCGCTGGGGCTCACCGCCACCACCGCCACGCCGGGCCAGACGCTGAACGTCTCGCGCACCTTCACCAACACGGGCAACGCGGGCGTGAACGCGCCGGTGAAGTACACCTACCTGCTGTCGGACAACGCGGTGGCCTCGTACTCGGACTACGCGCTCACCCCCGCGGGCACGCTGTCCACGCTCGCAGCGGGCGGCTCGGACTCGGGCTCGGATGCGCTGGTGCTGCCCGCCGATCTCCCGGCGGGCCGGTACTGGATTGGGCTGTGCGCGGACTACGACGCCCAGGCCAACCCCGTGTCCACGCTCATGGAGATCAGCGAGGTGAACAACTGCTTCACCTCCACCCAGCCGCTGGTGGTCTCCTCCGGCGGGCTCTCGCTGCTCACCTCGTCTCTGCCCACCGCGACCCAGCTGAGCCCCTACGGCCTCGTGCTCGAGGCCACGGGCGGCAACGGCACCTACGCCTGGACGAAGACCGGCGGGGACCTGCCGCCGGGCATGGCGCTCTCCACCGCCGGTCTGCTGCAGGGCACGCCGGCGCGCGCGGGCACGTTCAGCTTCACCGTCAAGGTGACCTCCGGTGCGGACGAGAAGTCCCAGAACCTGAACCTCGCGGTCGCCCCCGGCGGGCTGCCGCTGGTGGTGGTGGACCAGGACGTGCCGGCGGCCGAGTTCGGCAAGGCCTACGCCGCGGCCCTCATCGCCGTGGGCGGGAAGCCGCCGTACACCTGGACGCTCGCGCCGAACAGCCAGCTGCCCCAGGGCATTGCGCTCGCCTCGGACGGCAAGCTCGAGGGGCGCGCGCTGGAGTACCGCTCCACGGGGAACGAGCGGTGGCCCTTCTCGGTGGACGTGGTGGACGCAGCCGGCGTGCACGCCGTGAAGGACCTCGCCCTGCGCGTGGTGGCCTCCACGCAGCTGCAGGTGGCCACTCCCCGGCTCGCCACGGCGTACCTGGCTCGCCCGTACCGCGCAGAGCTGCGCGCCATTGGCGGCAGCGGGGCCTTCGCGTGGCGGCTCGAGCGCTTCCAGAAGATCAGCCAGGGGCCCACCGAGGCGGCGGGCGAGCCGGTGTTCGCCTCCGTGGACGGTGACGACGCCTCCATCCCGTTCAAGAACGCCACGGGGCTGTCCATCATCCGGGACAACTCCAACAACCGCCTCTGGTACCTGGACGGCGCCCCGACGCAGGCCGGCCTCTACCTGGTGGTGCTCGCCGTGCGCGACGCGTCCGGCGTGGAGGACCGCACCACGCTCACCCTGCGCATCAGCTACGACGAGGCGCTGCAGGTGACCACGCCGGCCCTGCCGGACGCGTTCGTGGGCCAGCCCTACTCGGTGAAGCTCACCTCCAACGCGGCCGAGGGCGTGGCCGTCTCCTTCAGCGTGCCGTGCCTGCTGCAGGTGGCGTTGCCGGGCAACACGGTGCAGTGCGTGGAGCAGGCGCCGCTGCAGCTGCTGCCCCCCGGGCTGACCCTCGGCTCCGACGGGACGATCACCGGCACCCCCGAGGCCACGGTGACGGAGACGGATCCCCCGGCGGTGCACAGCTTCCTCGTGCAGGTGACGGACGGGCAGGGGCGCTACGACGTGCGGAGCCTCTCCATCCGGCTGCGCCCCGAGCGCACGACGGGCGGCTGCTCCAGCGCGGGCACGGGCCCGGCCGGTTGGGGTGGGCTCGCGCTCGTGCTCCTGGCCTTCGCGGGCCGTCGCCGCAAGGCGGCAGCCGCGGGGCTGCTCGGTGCCCTGGCGCTCACGGCCGCGGGCTGCGCGCAGCGGGATCTCTGCAAGGACAACAACGTCGTGTGCGACGACGCCAACACCTGCGATCCCGAGGACGGCGTGTGCAAGTGCGGCGGCGTGGGCGGCGTCATCTGCGCCGCGGGTTCCACGTGCGACGTGAACACCAACACCTGCGTCTCCACGCGCTGCAAAGACGTGGTCTGCGCCGCCGGCACTGCCTGCGACGTGTTCGACGGCAAGTGCAAGTGCGGCGGCACCGGGGGCACCGAGTGCGCGGACGGCACCCAGTGCGACCCGGTGGCCAAGGCCTGCATCCCGCTCGTGGACTGCCGCGTGACGGCCTGCCCGGCCAACCAGGACTGCGACGCGGCGACGGGCCAGTGCCTCTGCGGGGCCGCGGCCTGCTCGACCGGCGAGGTGTGCGCGGTCTCGGCGGGCGGCGGACGTTCCTGCGCCCCGAGCCCCTGCGCGGGCGTGAACTGCTCCGGGGCCACCGCGTGCGATCCCGTGGACGGCCAGTGCAAGTGCAACGGGGCGGTGTGCGGCGGCGGCGAGACGTGCGGCTGCGCCGCGAGCGCCGCCACCTGCGCGGACGCGGACCGGGCCTGCACGCCCTCCACGCTCTGCACGGGCGTCACCTGCGCCGGCGGCACCTCCTGCGATCCGCTGGACGGCCAGTGCAAGTGCGGCGGTCCCGGCGGCCCGGTGTGCGGTGCGGGCCAGATCTGTGCGCTGGGCCCGCCGCCGCAGTGCCAGGGCGGTGACCAGTGCTCGCTGCCGGACGGCGGCACCAAGATCTGCGCCGGCGGCACCTCGTGCGACCCGGAGGACGGCGTCTGCAAGTGCGGCGGCCGGGGCGGCATCCTCTGCCAGCCCGCGAGCGGCAACACCCCCGCGGAGGTGTGCGTGGTGACCTCCGCCTCCGCCGCCTGCAAGCGCGGGTGCGATCCCCGCAGCCCGGACTGCCCCAACAGCCAGTACTGCTTCCACGACACCCTCGCCGTGGTGAGCGTGAGCTACTGCGCCGTGCCCACGGGGGCGAAGGTGGAGGCGCAGGCCTGCACCGCGCCCGCGGAGTGCTTCAGCCAGGTGCCCGCCCCGCGCTCGCTGCACTGCCTGGGGCTGGAGCCCGGCCAGTTCGGCATCTGCCGCGCCTACTGCGACGTGCAGGCCGGCAGCGCCTCGTGCTCGCAGGTCCCCCGGCCTCAGACGTGCCAGCAGCTGCCGGACGCGCCCACCAACGTCGGCTACTGCCTGCCGCAGTAGCCGGATCCCTCCCCGGAAGGAGTCCAGACGCATGGCCCCCACGCTCGCCAACCCGTTCACCGAGGACCACGACGCCTTCCGCAAGGTGGCCCGCTCCTGGGTGGAGAAGGAGCTCGCCCCCCACGCGCTCGAGTGGGACCGCGCCGGGATCTTCCCGCGCGAGGTCTTCAAGCGCGCCGGGGAGCTGGGCCTGCTCGGGATCAACCACGCCGCGGAGTGGGGCGGCTCGGGCCAGGACTACTGGCACGTGACCGCGTTCTCCGAGGAGCTGGTCCGGAGCCACAACGCCGGCGTGAACATGGCGCTGCTGGTGCAGTCCCAGATGGCCACGCCCATCATCGGAGAGATCGGCACGGACGAGCAGAAGCGGGAGTTCCTCGCGCCGGCGATCGCGGGGGACAAGATCGCCGCGCTCGGCGTGTCGGAGCCCGGCTGCGGTTCGGACGTGGCGAGCATCCAGACCACCGCCCGCCGCGACGGGGACGACTACGTCATCAACGGCAGCAAGATGTGGATCACCAACGGCACGCGCGCGGACTTCATCACGCTCGCGGTCCGCACCGGCGAGGCCGGCTACGGCGGCATCTCGCTGGTCACGTTCCCCACGGACGTGAAGGGCTTCCAGGTCAGCAAGAAGCTGGACAAGGTGGGGAACCTCTCCTCGGACACGGCCATCCTCTTCTTCGAGGACTGCCGCATCCCGCGCCGGTACCTGCTCGGCGAGGAGAACGAGGGCTTCTACCACGTGATGACCAACTTCCAGGGCGAGCGGCTCGTGGGGGCGCTCACCACCACCGCGGGGATGCAGTTGATGGTGGACGAGGCCCTCCAGTACGGCCAGGAGCGGCACGCGTTCGGCCGGCCCATCCTCAAGTACCAGGTGTGGCGCCACCGCTTCGTGGAGCACCTCACCACCATCGAGGCGGCGCGGCGGCTCTGCTACTTCGCGGTGGATCTCTTCGAGCGGAAGGAGAACCCGGTGAAGGAGATCTCCATGGCGAAGCTCTTCGCCGGGGATGCCGCGCAGAAGGTGGCGTACGACTGCCAGCAGTTCTACGGCGGCATGGGCTACATCGAGGAGACGCACGTGGCGCGCGCCTGGCGCGATGCGCGGCTCATCACCATCGGCGGTGGCACCAGCGAGGTGATGAAGGAGATCATCTCCAAGCTGTCCGGCTTCTGAG
>JBDLRJ010000107.1:0-7801 GCA_039800145.1 Pseudomonadota bacterium
GGACACCGGCGCCGCTTCCTTCGCCGACGGCGCCGACATCTTCATGGGCGGCGCGGGGACGGACACCGTGTCCTACCGGATGCGCGGCGCCACCGTGTGCGTGACCATCGCCAACTCCACCAGCGTCGCGGCCGACAAGGACGACGGCACGGGCACCTGCTCCGTGTCCGACGCCCTCGTCAGCGGCGTGCTGACCGCCACCGTCACCGTGACCAGCACCGAGAAGGACGACGTCCAGTCCGACATCGAGACGGTCGAGGGCGGCGCCGGGGCGGACGTCCTGGTCGGTAACGACGCCAACAACACCCTCCGCGGCGCGGCCGGCGCTGACTCGCTCGTCGGCAAGGGCGGTGACGACGTGTTCGACGAGGACTACGGCACCGAGCAGGACTTCGCCACCGCAAACACCGCCAACGGGGCTGACACCTTCTGGGGTGGCACCGGCACGGACGACCGCGTGTCCTACGCCACCCGGACCGCGGACCTCTGCGTGACCATCCAGTCCACCGGGGCGGCCAGCCTCTCCACCGTGACGGCGAGCGGCGAGGGCACCACGGCCTCCACCGGCGGCGGTGTCATCCCCACCTGCACCGCGACCGAGGGCGACAAGGTGAAGATGGACGTCGAGAGCGCCCTCGGCGGCTTGGGCTCCGACTACCTGGTGGGCAACGAGTCCAACAACAAGCTGGATGGCGCGGGCGGCACCGACTACGTGTGGTGCGGCTCGGGTGAAGAGGACTTCGCCTTCAGCGCAGCCGACGTCGGCTTCGACCAGGACGACGCCACGGCCGACCAGAAGACCTGCGAACTGTAGTCCCCGCAGGGTCGTGAAATAGACGGGGGCCATGTGGCGAGGTCTGCTGCATGGCCCCCGGTTTCTTTTGACGTGTTGGAGCCTTCCCCATGATCCGCATCCCCAAGGCGCTGCTGACCCTCCCGCTGTCCCTGCTGCTCGCGTGCCCCCCGTCCGCGGACTCGGGCGGCGACGGTGGCACCCTGCTGCCGGACGGCGGACGCAGGCTCCCGGACGGTGGCACGGCGCCGGACACCACGCCGAAGATCACCTCCGTCGAGGCACGCGCCGCAGGCCGAAAGGGCCAGGACCTCGTACTCGTCGTGGACGGCTCGGATCCAGACGCAGACGTGCTCGCCGCCTCGCTCACGCTTCTGGACGCCGCGGGGGCGCAGGTGAGCGCGTTCTCCAGCCACCCCGGCACCCCCGCTGACACCGGCGCCACGCTTGCTCCCTTCGAGACGGCGCTCGCCACGCGCAAGACCTTCACCGACGCGCGCGTCACGTTGCGCGGCGTACTCGGCCGCGCCCCCACCACGGCCACCGTCCGCGTGGCGCTCGTGGACTCGAAGGGCCAGCTGTCGGAGCTGCGCGACGTGCCGCTCACCCCGCAGCAGGAACTGCAGCTGGGAGAGCCCTGTGACAAGACGCTGGTCCAGAACCGCTGCCCCCCGAGCACCGCGTGCCGGGGCACGCCCGCCGCGTGCGCCGAGGGCACCGCGCCCACCGTGAGCAAGCTCGTCTACGCCGCGTCGGATGCCGGGGTGGTGCTCATCCGCTGGACCGGCGCAGACGCAGACGACGACATCCAGCAGCTCGAGTTCACCTTCCGGGACGCGTCCGGCCAGCCCATCCTCGCGGACCTGGACGGGGACGGTACCCCCGAGGCGAACCAGTACGTGCACGACGTGACCGGCACCTCGGTGGCCGGGAAGTTCACCGGTGCGCTGGATCCCTCCGCGAGCGTTGCCGAGAGCGTCCCACAGCTCGCCGTGAAGCCGAAGGACGAGGCCGGCAACGACGGCACCGTCACCACCGCCCCGCTCTCGACCATCGTCACACGCAACGTCGGCTCCGCGTGCGACCCGCTGGGTGCGGATGCCTGCAAGGCGGGGAGCGTCTGCTTCCCCGGCGTCGTCGGCGTCAGCAACGCCTGCCAGCAGCTGGCCACCGCCCGCAGGCGCCGCTGTGACACGGCCCCGCTGCTGGACATCTCCGCCGGGAAGCTCGTGGCACTGGACCGCGTGGAAGGCTCGAGCGCCTGGACCCCGAGCTGCGCCGAGTCCGTTCCTTCGCCCGAGGGCGTGGTGAAGCTCAAGGTCTCCGAGGAGCTCGCCTCCCTCACGCTCACCACCGACGGGTCCGGCACCACGTTCGACACCGTCCTCACCGTGCTCTCCGGGACGGCGTGCGAGGCGGCCACCACGGTGGAAGGCTGCAACGACGACGCCGCCGGCGTCACCACCGTGGGCAGCACCCTGCAGCTGTCCAACGTGGCGCCCGGCACCTACTTCGTGGTGATCGACTCGCTCAAGCCCGAGGGCGGTGACTTCGTCCTGCGCGCCTCCGTGCCGTGAGGGAGGCGGGGGCCGCGCAGGGGCTGGAGTTCAGTCTCCCTTGACCGCGATGGACCGGCCGGGGAGCAGCGTCTTGCCCTCGGTCAGCCCGTTCCATTTCCGGAGCTGCGCCACGCTGACGCCGTAGCGCTTGGCGATCCTGCTGAGCGTGTCACCGGCCTGGATGGTGTGGCGGCCCGGCACGGGTTTCTCAGGCGCAGCACCCTTGCCGGCAGCCACCGGCCTCGGTGCCGCCGCCGCGGCCTTCCCGCTCGGCCAGATGACGAGCTGGTGGCCCACCTTCATCCCGCCGCGCCGACCCCGAGGGAGGTTGTTCCACGACCGGAGCTCCTCCACCGTCACCCCGAAGCGCTGCGAGATGGTCCACAGCGAGTCGCCCGAGCCCACGCCGTACAGCACGCGCTTCTTCCCGGCGACCATGTCCACCTTCACCGTCCCCGGCTTGCCGCCCTTGCCCCGCCTCCCGCGCTGCAGCACACCGGCGGGCACCTCGTCCTTCGGGCGGGAGGCGAAGAAGCCCTCGCGGTGCGCACGCGCCACGTGCCCCGCCATCAACTCCGCGCGGTGCTCCTTGCTGGTCGCCACCGGGATCATCAGCGCCGTGTTCACCTTGAGGTAGCGCGCGCTCTTCAGCCCGTTGAGCCGCATCACCGCCTCGGGCGCCGAGCCGTGGGAAGCGGCAATCTTCGACAGCGTCTCTCCGCGCCGCACCACGTGGCTGCGGAAGGCGAGCCGCTCTTCCGGGAGCTTCTCGTAGTTGGCGCGGAACGTGGCCGAGAGCCCCCGCGGCACCCGCATCACCCAGCTCTCCCCGTTGCGCGGCGGCGGGCTGTAGCAGCGCTTCAGCTCCGGGTTGAGATCCTCCAGCGTCGCCACGCTCACGCCGGCCGCTTCCGCCAGCAGCGCCACGTCCGTGGGGCGGGGGACCTTCACCTCGTCGTAGGTGAAGAGCGGCTCCGGGCGGAACTCGTCCCGAGAGAAGCCGAACACCTCGGGGTACTTGCTCACCAGCGCCGCGGCGATGAGCTTGGGCACGTAGTGCTGCGTCTCGCGCGGCAGCGCCCGCCCCTCGAGCAGCTCCCAGAAGTTCGTCGTCCTCCGCCGGTCCACCGCCTTCCGGATTCGGCCGCCGCCGGCGTTGTACCCGGCCCACGCCAGGTACCAGTGGCCCAGCTGCCCGTGCAGCTCCTTCAGGTACTTCGCCGCTGCCACGGTGGCCTTCAGCGGATCCCGGCGCTCGTCCACCCAGAAGTCCTGGTGCAGCCCGAAGCGCTTGCCCGTCTCCGAGATGAACTGCCACGGCCCGGACGCGTGCGCCCAGCTGTAGGCCCGGTTCGAGAAGCCGCTCTCGATCATCGCCAGGTACACGGTGTCCCGCGGGCAGCCGTGCTTCTCCAGCAGCGGCTGCATCAGCGGGATGTACCGCGCGGACCGCTCCACCCAGCGCCGGTAGTACTTGCGCCCCGGTCCCTGGAAGAAGCGGATGTACTTGGCCACCAGGGGCTGGATCTCCACCGGGATGTCGAACCCGGAGGCGATCCGCTTCACGTCGAACGCGAGGAGATCCGTGGCCTGTCCCACGGGCTCGCCGGCGGCCGCCGCCGCGTCGTCCTCCTCCGCGAGCACGTCCAGCATCCGGGCGCGCAGCGGGTTGGCGTAGCCCAGCCGCCTCAGCGCCTGGAGCACCTCGGCGGACGGGCGCGCCTCGGGGTCCAGGGCCGCGTCCTCCAGCGCCCGCAGCTCCTCGAGCTCCTGGCTCTGGGCATCCGGCGCCTCCCCCTCGTCCGGGGGCTCACCGGGTTCTTCTGCCTCCCCGGGCTCGGCGGGCGGCGCCGGCTCCTCCAGGGGCTGCGCCTCCTCTTCCTCCTCGAGCAGCTTCATCCCCGGCGGGGGCGCCGGCATGGGCAGGTCCTCGGCCGCGGCGGGCGGCGCGGTCAGGGCCAGCACGAGTCGAAGGAGAGGGAGCCTGGACATCACCGGTCGAAAAGGGGCCGGAGCGTAGGGCGGACCCGGTGGGAGATCAAACGTCTGCGCCCCTCAGCGGGCCCCGTGGCCGGGACCGAGGATGAGCGGCAGGTAAGTGCTCCACCGGAAGTGCGGGGAGTTCTCCCGGTCATGGCAGCCCGTGCAGGTGGACTCCGGCACGTCCCGCTGGATGTTCGTGCGCGCCGGGGCCCGGACGTGGAGGCTCCCGGGCCCGTGGCAGGCCTCGCAGCCCACCGCCTGCGGGGCACCCTGGAGTCCATCCAGGCGGCACGTCCCTCCCGGCTTCATCCATCCCGTCACGTGACACCCCACGCACTCGAGGTGCAACGCCTTCCCCTTGGCCTCCAGCGCGGCGTGGGCCTGGGCGTGCTTGCTGCGCTGCCAGGTCCCGAGCGCCTCTGCGTGGCAGCCGCCACAGGTGGCCGTCCCCACGTAGGCCGCCTGGCCGGGCGAAGGTTCCGGGCAGGGCGTGCCGTGCGCCTTCGCCCACGCGAGGTTCAGGGCCCCCACGTCCGCGTCGTAAGCGGCCACCACCGCGGCCACGCCGGGCTCCTCCGGCACGGTGTGCTCCACCGGCAGCAGCCGGAGCGTGGCCACGTTGCGCCCGGTGGGCAGCTCCACGGGGCGCTGCGCCAACCCCGCCCGCCGCGCGAGCAGCTCCTCCAGCTTGGAGGCGCGCAGCCGCTTCAGCTCCTCGGCCAGCCCCGGGGCATCCAGCTGGGCCCGCAGCAGCTCCACCCGCGCGTCCAGGGCGGCGAGCTCCCGGTCCCGGTCCGCCTCTCCCGCTGCCCACTCGAAGCCACCGTTCGCTGCGAACCGCAGGTCCACCCGCGCGAGGCTCCGCCCCCGGTCCTGCAGCTGCACCAACGTCACCGGCCCGCGCAGTGCCCGGTTCTCCTCCGCCTCGAGCCCCTCGCCCCCGTGGCCCACCAGCAGCAGATCGATCCCGAGTCCCGGCTCCGACGCGAGGCGCCGTGCCGCCGCCCAGTCCACGTGCGCGAGCCCCACCACGAACTGCGCCCCGGACGCACGCAACCCCGCGGCGCCCGCCCGGAGGGGGCCCGCCTCCTGTCCGGTCACCACGCCGAGCTTCCGTCCCCCCAGCACGAGCAGCCGCGTGCCCTCCGCCTCCAGCCAGGGCACCCCCAACCCGTCTGCAAACGCAGTCCCGCGCGCCAGGTCCCGCTCTCCGCGCGCCGCGGCGACGAGCCCCATCCGCTGGAAGCCGTCCGCGAGCGCGCGGGCCTTTCGCTCCTCCCCCGGTCGCTGCGCCTCCGTGAGCGACGCGGAGGGGAAGAGGAGATCCCCACCGTCCACGAGCGCCACCGCTGCCCCTTCACGCCGCGCCGCCTCCAGCAGCGAGGCCGCACGCGCCAGGCCCCCGCGCATGGCCTCGCTGCACCCGCACGGCCCGAGCTGTCCCCGCATGTCCGCGGACAGGAACAGCGCCACGCGGGGCGAGCTGGGAGGCTCTGCCGCAGGGGGCCGCGGGGGACGGGCGCAGCCCACGGCAAGCGACAGCAGCAGTCCCAGCGCCCACGCCCCGCGCCGCGGCGTCAGCCGATCATCCACAGCATCCTCACCAGGGCGTCCATCTTCTCGCCGAGCGCCTCGAGTCCCTCGGCCTTCGAGAGGTAGCCGTCCGCCCCGGACGCCTGGGCGTAGGCGCTGAGCTCCTCCTCGCCCATGGCCGAGACCAGCACCACGGGGATGCCCGGGGCAGAGCGCTTGAGGTGGCGGCAGAGATCCATCCCGCTCGCCTCCGGCATCCGCACGTCGGTCAGCACCACGTCCGGGTCGAAGCTCGCCACCGCCGCGTCGAAGCCGGCGAGCGTGGACAGCGTCTGCACCTCGTACCCGCGGGACTCGAGCAGGACCTTCTCCACCACGAGCGTCACCTCGCAGTCGTCCACCAGCAGGATCCTCTTCTTGGCTTCCGGCGTGTCCATGCGTGCTCCCCGGTCTCCCTTACACCGCCGGCCCTCTTGCCGGAAGGCGCGCGCACGTTCCATCCGGGTTGACCGCGGAGGGAGGCTGCCCTAAGCCGCTCCGCCCTCCATGGGCCCCGCCGCACAGCTCGCGCTGTACTCCTCCGCCATCGCCGTGGCGGCGGTGGGAGGTGCGCTCGTGCCGGTGCTGCGGGGCAAGGACGGCCACGGCATCCTGCTGGCGTTCGCCGCGGGCATCATGTTCGGCGCCGCCTTCTTCCAGATGCTCCCCGAGGCCGTCCACGCGGGCAGCTACGCCACGCTCGCCCTGGTGCCGGCCGGCTTCGTCGCCCTGCTGCTGCTCGAGCGCTTCGTGCTGGTCCATGCCTGCGAGGAGCCGCCGGACTGCGCCGAGCACGGCCACCGCGGCTCGCTCGGCCTCGCCGCCTTCCTCGGCATGGGCATCCACACGCTGTTCGACGGCGTGGCGCTGGCCTCCGCCGTGGCCGAGGGGATTGGCTTGACGGCATTCGTTGCCATCACCGCGCACAAGGTGCCCTCCGCGCTGTCGCTCGCCTCCATCCTCCGGGCCGAGCGCCGCTCCACCCCTGCCACGCTCGGCTTCGCCGCCGCGCTCGGTGGGATGGTCCCGCTCGGGGCCGGGCTCGCCTGGGGCCTCGGCGCGCTCCTCCACGTGGAGGCCCTGGCCGCGCGCGCGCTCGCCTTCTCGGCGGGGACGTTCCTGTACATCGCGGTCTCGGACCTGCTGCCCCACGTCAATCGCCACGGCCACGGCCGGCGGTGGTGGCAGGTGGGGGCGCTGTTGGTCGGCATGGCGCTCATGTTCGCGCTCGGCAAGGCGCTGCCCCACCACCACTGAAGGCGCCGCCCGCCGTCCACCGGTAGAGCGGGGGAATGGCCCGGTGCTTCCCGCTGTTGTGGCCGGCCGTCCGGGGGCCGTAAGGTCCCCCGCCTTCCCTCCAGGCAGGAGACCTTCCAGTGACGCCAGAGAGCCCGAGGCCCCAGACCGTGGACATCCGTGCCCTCACCGAGCAGGTGAAGGCCGAGAGCGCCTTCGTGGACGGGCTCCAGGCGGAGGTCTCCCGCGTCATCGTGGGCCAGCGCTACATGCTGGACCGCATCCTCATCGGGATGCTGTCGGGCGGGCACGTGCTGCTCGAGGGCGTTCCCGGCCTCGCCAAGACGCTCACCGTCAAGACCATCGCCGAGAGCCTCGCGGCCCAGTTCGCGCGCATCCAGTTCACCCCGGACCTGCTTCCCGCGGACCTCGTGGGCACCATGGTGTACGCGCCGCAGAAGGCCGAGTTCACCGTCCGCAAGGGGCCGGTGTTCGCCAACATCCTGCTCGCGGACGAGATCAACCGCGCCCCTGCCAAGGTCCAGTCCGCCCTGCTCGAGGCCATGCAGGAGCGGCAGGTCACCATCGGCGACCAGAGCCACCCGCTGCCCAGCCCCTTCCTCGTGCTCGCCACGCAGAACCCCATCGAGCAGGAGGG
>JBDLRJ010000108.1:0-17231 GCA_039800145.1 Pseudomonadota bacterium
AGCAGCAGGAGTTCGAGCTCCCCGGACAGAAGAAGGACGAGCCCGCGCCGGCGGCGGGGCGGCGTCCCACGCAGGAGGTGCGCGCGCCCGCGGCGGCGCCACCGCCTCCGCGCCGGGTGACGCAGCAGGTCCCTGCCCCCGCGCAGCCGCCGCCGCAGCAGGCGCCCCAGGCGCCGGGCCCGCCGCCGCAGCGGCGTCCCACGGTGGAGGCACAGACGGGGTTCGACACCGGGGGACCGCGCCGGCAGACGCGCGACTCGGTGTTCGCGGTGAACGAGCTCGAGGACATCTCGAAGGTGGAGATCATCCTGCAGGGGAAGGTGCGCCCCATGGCGCCGCCGGTGGTGAAGCCCCCGCCGCCCACGCAGGCCATGAAGGCGTTCGGGGCACGGTACGCGCAGGAGACCGCGGCGGAGGTGAAGGTGACGGGGCGGCAGCTGGTGCCGCTGGCCGCGCCCATCCAGAGCGAGGTCGGCGCGCGGCACCCGGTGCTCACCGCGAACGTCATCGACCAGTTCCGGCCGGGGGAGAACCCGCGCTACCAGAAGGGCGAGCGCGGCCACCTGTTCATCTGGGACGTGACGACAGCCATGGGGATTCCCATCCCGCTCTACAAGGGTGCCGGGCGCCTGTCGTTGGACGAGGTGGTGTCCTGGTTCCGCTCGCTGGCGAACGGCCGCGGCTGGGTGCGCATCAGCACGGCGCGCGCGGTGGAGCTCTCCAACAAGGGCTACCCGGTGGTGGCGCTGCCGCGCGGGAACGTGGAGCCGCGGATTGCCATGTGCCGTCCCGGCGGGGCCGGGCGGGACGGCGGGCCGCTGCTCGCCACTGCGTGCAAGGCGAAGCGGGGTGGTGCGCTCGGCACCGTGGAGGCGCTCGGCGTGAAGCACGCCGAGTACCATTTTCACCCGTAGTCAGCGCCTGCTTCGCGGCGGCTTGTGACGCCTCGGCTTCCGGGGGCCGGTTGGCGGCACGCCCTCCCCACTGAGACGGGCAAGCGCATCCATGTACCTGTCCACCGTCATGCCGTGGGCGCCCGCCAGCTTCACGAGCGTGGCGGCGTGGGGGATCCGCTCTCCCTGCTCGAGCCGCCGGACCGCGCGGTCACTGAGCCCGGCGATGTCTGACTGCGCCAACCGATGCTGCTGCCTGAGACGGCGGATGGCCTGTCCGTAGCCGCGGGCCGCTTCCCTGTACTGCCGCTCGTGCCTGGCGCGAACTCCTGGATCGGCGACCGCCTGGATGGACTCCAGCGACAAGTCGACGTCGGTGTCCGGCCAACGGAGCCTGCTTCCGCTCGTGCTGACCTCGAAGGATTCCAGCTCTGCTGCAGAGAGGTCCCTCAAGTCGGCTCGAGACAGCGACCTTCTGTTCCCACTCGGAGAAAGAAGATGCGCACTTCCCATTCCCCCCGAAGTTCCGCGTGGCAGTGCGGGGGTCGGTGGTCGTTGGAGTTGAAGAACAACTCCAGGCCCTAAGGGGTGATGTCGGACACTTTTCCCCACACCGACGATAAGTTTTCCACTCCACCGCGCCGACGCGGAACTCGCCATGCAGCGTAGCGGGCAGTTGGTGACCTACTCCGCTCGAACGCTGCCCCGAGCCCCACGCAGGGATGGCCATGCCCGGACCAACTCGGCGACCACGGTGAGATCCTCGCAGAGCACGAAACTCCGAACCCTTGACGCGCGCCCGGCGGCCGATACCCGCGCCACCAGGACGGGGCGGTGAGACGCATCCAGTTCCAGGACCTGCGCCTCGCACGAGATCAGCTGCCCGCGAACCTTGGATCCTTCGAGGAGCAGGAGCCTGCGCCCTGCCACGTTTCCCTCGGCTCGGCCCAGCAGGCACCAGCCTCCTTCTCCGGGGAGTTGCACGAGCACGAGGTCGCCGCGGTCCCGAAAATCTGCCGGCCGCTTCACCCAGCCCAGGGGGCGCTCACCCCGCGCCTCGGACTCGAGGCCCACGAAGACGGGCAAGCTCGCTGGCCCTGGAGAGTCATCACTGGCAGGGAATGGACGGACCAGGTGGGCGTCTACGCAGACGGTAACGGAGGGACTCTCACGGCCGGGACTACGTACGACTTCGACACCAACTCCGGTGACATGCTCCTTTCGCTGAAGTCTGTGACGGACCTTGTCCGGTTCCGTTGCTGCTTCCCGCTCTGGGAGCACTGAGCACCTGACGTTGAGCGCTTGCGGCCGCCACTCCCCTGGCCGGGGTGGCGGCCGTTTCTTTGTGCGGCCTCCAGTCGGGTCCGCTCTCGTGTACCGCTCCCACTTATCCGGCAGTCGGCCTCGCCGGAGCATCTTGTGGAACACCGCGTATGCGGCGTCGTCGTCATGCACGCAGGGGGGGCGTCGGGCCCCCCGGAAACGCGGGTACCGGTCCCCGATGGGTTGGACGTCAGCGCCACCCTCCATCCCCGGTTGCCCACGCATGGACCCACGCACGCAGATCCATCCCGCCATCCCGCGAAGGAAACGGCGCCGTCGTACCGCCGTCCGGCCGCCGAACCCCGTAGCCGCCGAACATCACGTGCTCGTTGCCGGGGAGGCGGAACGTGCCGCCGCTCGTGGAAATGTCGTACGTCGCCTGGAGCGCCGAGAGCTCCTGCTGGAACGACACGACCGGCGGGTTGAGGAATTCCTCCAACCCCGGACCTGCAAGAAAATACCACGCAATCACCTTGTCCTCGTCGTACGACAGGAGCGCCTGCCTCGAGTCCGGGTACGACTCCAGCAGGTGCCCCGCCACGCCGGGCAGGCCCGCGTCACACCCCTCGCAGCCGCTCGGGAGTTGGAGACTCCACGCCTGCTTCCACTGCTCGAAGTGCACGGACCGGATGAGCGGTGCGGAGTCCGCGAGCACGTGGACCTCGGCAGACGGGAACGCCCGCCGCACGCGCTCAAGGTTCAGTTGCGCGCCGTAGCCGCCCGCGCTCGCTCCCATGAGCCACACGCGCCGGACGCTCGGGAACGTCACCTGCAGCCGCTGCAGGTAGGCCTCCATGTTCCGAGCGCCCCAGAAGTGCATCGTGAAGCGGGATGTCTCCGAGAATGTCCCCTGTTTCCACGGGTACACCTGCTCGGCATCTCCGGCGTGCAAGTCCCCGGTGCAGTACGGGACGAAGACGAACGTGGCAGCGCGGAACGGGTTGTCCGGCAACGTCCGGTCGAACAGCAGCGAGTCCTCCACCGTCGCCAACTGCGACGGCCATGCCCCGCCTCCGTCCGCGGGGTACGGGTCTGGCTCACGCACGAACGTGGCCGTCGGCTGCTGCCCGCCCGAGGCATCCAGCAGGCACAGCTGCCCGTAGTCGCACAGCGGCCCGAACTGGTACGGCGACGGCACGCACGTGCCCGCGTTCCAGCAGGCCCCGCCCCCCTGGAGAAAGAGCAGCAGCTCCTCCCCGCCGTCCGCGCGGTTGAGGCCGAGCCCCGCCTGTGCCCCGGCCCCGCAGCGCGAGCCCTCCACGGGCACCCACGTCCAGCTGCCTGCGGGCGCGTCGATCGGGCCTCCGTCTGGAGAAGCCCCTGCATCCCGCACGCCCCCATCCGACCGCGGACTCGGAGCACCGCCGCGGGCACCACCACACGCGCAGGCGAGGCCGAGCAGGAACAGCGCCGCTACGCGGCCGAAGCTCACTCCGCCTCCAACAACTGCAGCTTGTTCCTCGCCGCCTTGCCCAGCTTGTTCCGCGGGTTCTTCTTCACCAGGTGCTCGAGCAGCGCCATGCCCAGCGAGCCGGCCGCGCCGCGCGTGGACTCGGCGAAGTGGAAGCCGAGGTAATAGACCGCCTCGTCCGTCACCTTCTTGTCCTTGAGCAGCGCGCGCCCCACGTCGAACCCGGACTCGGCCAGCTTCTCCAGCTCCGGCAACGCCCCGTCCCGCTGGCGCGAGCGCGGGTGGATGTCCAGCGGGGACTTCTCGAGCAGCATCACCGCGTGCGCATACCGGTCTTCGGGCGAGGCCGTGGAGGACTTCGCAAGAACGTCCAAAATCGCCGCCGTCCGCGCAGGGTCCTTCTTCTTGAGCCTCCCCGCGGCCTCGGACAGCACCTCCGTCCAGCGCTCGGGGGCTGCCTCGCGCAGCGGCTCCAGCACCCGCCGCCCCACGGCGAAGGACCCGTCCAGCGCGTCGGCCCCCGCGGCCTCCACCTTCGCGAGCTCCTTCTTGGACAGCTTCTTCGCCACCGGCACCAGCGCGTCCGCCACCACCTGCGCGCCGGCCTCGTCCCTCGCGCTGCACAGCGCCTGGACGAGCAGCGCAGGCCCCGCCTCGCCGAACCCGGACAGCGCCGCCACCGCGGCCTCCGCGCGCACCCGGTCCGCGCCGCCCGCCACCGGAACCAGCGTCTTCGCCGCCACCTCCTTCCCCAGCCCCGCGAGCGCCGAGATGGCCCACTTCGCCACCTCGTTGTCCGGGCTGGCGCACAGCCGCGCGAACTCCTCGGCGAGCGAGGCGTCCAGGGGCAACACCGTCAACGTGTCCCGCGCCGCCCGCACGAGCAGCGGCTCCTTGTCCTCGAGTAGATCGATGAGCCGCTTGAGCTGCTTCTTCGTGGCGCCTGCAGAGAGCGCGAAGCGCAGCGCCGTGGCCGCCTCCGTGCGCACCGCCGGGGCGTACCTCGGCGCGGTGTAGCCGAGCAGGTCGTCCGCCGTGTCCTGCAGCTCGAGGTACCCGAGCACCTTCAGCGCTCCCCGCAGCGCGGGCTCGTCCTCCAGGGTCTTCTTCTTCTCGAGGAACTTCTCCACCTGCGTCCGCAGCACCTTCCGGTCCGCGGCCGACGCCGTCTTCATCTCCTGGCGGACCGAGAGGGCCACCCGGTTGACCGCCTCCCACGGCTGGCCGCGCATCCCCTCCAGCGTCATCTCGAACGACAGCCGCCCGCCCACCGCGGGGAGCAGCTGCGCGAGCCGCGCCTTCACCTCGGGGCTGGCCTCCTGCAGCTTCGCGCGGATGTCCGGCAGCGCGTCCGGCCCCAGCGCCGAGATGGCCTTGCCCGCCGTGGCCGCCACCTCGCCGCCCCGCCCGAGCGCATCCAGCAACACCGGGAGCGCCTTGAGCGAGCCCACCGCCCCGAGCGCCTCCAGCGCCGCCGTGGCGTACGGCTCGAGCGGCTCGCGCGCCATCTCCATGAGCCGCGCCACCACGGCGGCGTCCTTCACCTTGAGCTCCCCGAGCACCACCGCCGCGGCAATGCGCCTGCGCGCGTCGTCGCTCTCCAGCAGCGAGGCCAACTTCCGGTACACGTCCATGCGGCGACTCCCCCGGACCACGAAAGTGCGGGAACCGACCTCGGACCCGCGGTGTAGTGTGCGGAGTGCAACACCTTCCGGGAGGGGTTTCCACCATGTCTCGCTTGCCCGCACTGGCTGCCGTCCTGCTGTGCGCCGTTTCCCACGCAGCCCCGCTCCGCCCGTCCGAGGTCCCGGAGCCGCTGCGGGCGTGGACGCAGTGGGCGCTGCACGGCCACGAGGAGCAGGCCCTCTGCCCGCGGCAGCTCGGTGCGGATGCGCGCACCTGCACCTTCGCCGGGAGCCTCGAACTGTCGCTCGAGGACAAGGGTGGCCGCTTCACGCTCAAGGCCTGGGCGGCGCGCGAGGACTGGCTGCTGCTTCCCGGTGATGGCGCCCACTGGCCGCAGGGCGTGACGGTGGACGGAAAGGCGGCCGTGGTGACGGAGGAGGAGGAGCTGCCGCGGCTGCGCCTCTCGCCCGGCAGCCACACGGTGTCCGGGCGCTTCGCCTGGGCCAGCCTCCCGGAGGCGCTCGCGGTGCCCGAGGAGACGGGGCTGCTCCGGCTGTCGCTGCGCGGCAAGGACGTCCCCTTCCCCGGGCGCGAGGGGGCGCAGGTGTTCCTCCAGCGCCAGGCCTCCGACGAGGCGGAGGGGGAGGGGCTGGAGGTGCGCGTGTACCGCAAGGTGGTGGACGCGGTGCCGCTGCAGCTCACCACGCGCGTGGAGCTCGACGTCTCGGGCAAGGGACGTGAGTTGCTGCTCGGGCGGGCGTTGCCCGCGGGCTTCGTCCCCCTGTCGCTCGAGGGCGAGCTCCCGGTGCGGCTCGAGCCGGACGGCAGGCTGCGGGTCCAGGCCCGCGCGGGGCGCTTCGCGCTGACGCTCGTGGCCCGGCACGAAGGGCCCGTCTCCTCGCTGAAGCGGCCCGAGGCCGACGGCCCGTGGGCCGCGGACGAGGTCTGGGTGTTCGAGGCGCAGCCGAAGCTGCGGCAGGTGGTGGTGGAGGGGGTCGCGGCGCTGGATGCCTCCCAGACCACCCTGCCCGGCGAGTGGCGCAGCCTGCCCGCGTGGGGCGTGGGGCCTTCCGACGAGCTCAAGCTCGTGGAGCGGCAGCGGGGCCAGGCGGAGGCCGAGCCGGACCTGCTCAACCTCCAGCGCTCGCTGTGGCTGGACTTCGACGGGCGCGGCTACACGGTGCAGGACACGCTGGGCGGGCAGCTGCGGCGCAGCTGGCGGTTGGACATGCAGCCGCCGGCGACGCTGGGCCGCGTGGTGTCCTCCGGCGTGGACCAGCTCATCACGCGGGCGGGGCCGGGCCAGCCCTCGGGCGTGGAGCTCCGCGAGGGACGCCTCCAGGTCCAGGCGGACAGCCGCGTGGACGGCGCACTCCGGCAGCTGCCCGCGGTGGGCTGGGACGCGGACTTCCAGTCCGTCTCGGCGGTGCTGAACCTGCCGCCGGGGTGGCGCCTCTTCTACGCCTCCGGTGCGGACGACATCCCCGGCACGTGGGTGCGGGGTTGGACGCTCTTGCAGATATTCCTGGTCGTCATCACCGCGCTGTCCGTGGGACGGCTCTACGGCCGCGGCTGGGGCCTGCTGGCGCTCCTGGCCCTGGTGCTGCTCTTCCCCGAGCGGGACGCGCCGCACGAGGTGTGGCTCGCAGTGCTCGGGCTCGAGGCGCTCTCGCGGGTGCTGCCAGAGGCCCGGCTGCAGCGGGTGGCGCAGGTGCTCCGGCTGGGGGCCTGGGGCGTGGTCCTGCTCCTCTCCCTCTCCTTCCTCGTGGACCACGTGCGCCACGGGCTCTTTCCCGCGCTTTCCAGGCCGTCGCACGGCAGCACGGGATGGATGTCGCGCACCGCGACCTTCGAGGAGCCCACGACGGCCGCGGCCCCCATGGCTCCACCCGGAGCGGAGCAAGTCGATGGCGAGGCCCCCGAGGAGATGCAGCGCGGCGGCGGCTACTCGGGCATCCGCCAGAGGCTGGGGGCGAGCGCGGACAACCTGGCCGACGCCGTGGGCAGCAGTCCCGTCCGCGCGAAGAAGCAGTCGCTCGTGCAGGCCTATGACAAGACGGCGCAGGTGCAGACCGGTCCGGGCCTTCCGCAGTGGAAATGGGACCAGGTCCGCATCCAGTTCAACGGGCCGGTGCAGCGCGGGCAGGTGTTGGAGTTGTGGCTGCTCTCGCCGGCCATGAACCTGGCGCTCGCACTGCTCCGCGCGGCCCTGCTCGTGGCCCTGTTGCTGCTGACGCTGGGCGTTCCCCTGGCGACGTGGCGTCGCCTGGGCGCGGGAGGCGGATCGGCCGCGGCGGGCCTGCTGCTCGCGGTCGGCGTGGGGCTGTGGGCAGTGCCCGCGCACGCCGAGGACGTCCCCCCGCAGCCGATGCTGGATGCGCTCCGGGACCGGCTGCTCGAGGCCCCTGCCTGCGCGCCGGGGTGCGCGGACATCTCGAGCATGGGGCTCCTGGCCCGGGGCGGGACGCTGCAGCTCCGGATGGAAGTCCACGCCGAGGCGGCCGTGGCGGTGCCGCTCCCGGGCAACGCCGGGCAGTGGCTGCCCTCGTCGGTGAAGGTGGACGGGAGCGAGGCCTCGACCCTGCGCCGCACCCCGGATGGGACGCTGTGGCTCGCGGTGAAGGAAGGCCTGCACACGGTCTCGGCCGAGGGGCCCCTGCCCGAGCGGGAGACGGTGACGCTCTCGCTGCCGCTGCAGCCCCGTCGGGTGGAGTCGCAGCTGGATGGCTGGCGGCTGGACGGGGTGCGCGAGGACGGCGAGCCGGAGGAGGGGCTGCAGCTGAGCCGCCTCCAGAAGAAGCGCGCGGATGCGCCCACCGCGGCGTTGGAGGTGGGGAACCTCCCGCCGTTCCTCGTGGTGAGCCGCACGCTGCAGCTGGGGCTGCAGTGGACGGTGACGACGGAGGTGACGCGGCTGTCCCCCGCGGGCAGTCCGCTGGTGCTGGAGGTGCCCCTGCTGCAGGGCGAGTCGGTGACGTCCCCGGGCGTGCGGGTGCAGGGAGGCAAGGTGCAGCTCAACCTGCCGCCGGACGGGAGTTCCCTGTCCTGGACCTCCGTGCTCGAGCCGGCCGCGGCGCTGCAGCTGAAGGCCCCCGAGGCCACCGCGTGGACGGAGGTGTGGCGGCTCGAGGTGGGGCCCACCTGGCACGTGACGCCGTCCGGCATCCCGCCGGTGCATCCCGGCTCGGACGGGGACCGCGCGCCCGAGTGGCGCCCCTGGCCGGGGGAGACGGTGTCGCTCGCGGTGGCACGCCCCGAGGCGGTGCCGGGCCAGACGCTGACGGCGGACCGCGGGGAGCTGCGCGTGGCCCCGGGGCTGCGCGCCACGGACTCCACGCTCAGCCTGAACGTGCGGAGCTCCCGCGGCGGGCTCCACCCGGTGACGCTGCCGGAGGGGGCGGAGCTGCTGGGGGTGAAGGTGAATGGCCAGCTCCAGCCGCTGCGGCTGGAGGGCCGAACGGTGAACCTGCCGCTCACGCCGGGGGCGCAGGCGTTCGAGCTGCAGTTCCGCGAGACGCGCGGCATCACCGCGGCGTGGCGCTCGCCGGAGGTGTCCGCCGGGTTGCCGGTGGTGAACGCGGAGCTGCAGGTGAGCCTGCCCGAGCGCTGGGTGCTGTTCGTCTCGGGGCCGAGGCTCGGGCCGGCGGTGTTGTTCTGGAGCACGCTGCTGGTGCTGCTGCTCGTGGGCCTGGGGCTGGGGCGCTCGCGCCTGTCGCCGCTCGGAACCGGTGAGTGGCTGCTGCTGCTGCTCGGGCTCTCGCAGGTGCCGCTGGTCGCTGGGGCGGTGGTGGTGCTCTGGCTGCTCGCGCTCGCCTGGCGCGGACGGACGCCGACGCTTGGTCAGTACCGGTGGGCGTTCCCCCTCCGCCAGCTGGCGCTCGCGGGGTGGGGGCTCGTGGCAGTCGGCGTGCTCACGTGGGCCATCCAGCACGGCCTGCTCGGGCGGCCGGACATGCAGGTGGAGGGCAACGACAGCTCGGCGCAGCTGCTGCGCTGGTTCGAGGACCGCTCGGCGGGGACATGGCCCCAGGGCTTCGTGCTCTCGGTGCCGCTGATGGCCTACCGGCTCGCCATGCTCGCGTGGGCGCTGTGGCTCGCGCGCGCGCTGCTGCGCTGGGTGCGCTGGGCGTGGGGTGCGTTCACGGCGGGTGGGCTGTTCGTGGAGCCCGCGCCGGCCGCTCCGGTGGCGCCGGTGAGCCCGCCTGCTGCGGCCTCGCCGGGTGATTCGCCGGTGCCGCCGTCCGGCGGGTAGCGGGAACGAGCAGGGTCCTTCACGCGAGGCGGCACGGAGAGGCCGCCTGGGCAGGGTGTCTCGCACATCCCACCGCCGGCAGGGCCTGGCCACTTTCCGGGAGGCCCCGAGGCGCTGTGGCATCATCCCGTCCCATGTCCGTTCTTCGCGTGGGCCTGCTCGCCCTGCTGTGCGTCACCGGCTGCAAGGCGACCATCAGCGAATTCCCAGATGCCTCGGTGCCGGTCCCGGTCGCAGACGCCGGTCCGGGAGAGGACGCGGGCGCTCCGTCGGGCTGCGGCACCGGCTGTGCCGCCGGCAACCTCTGCGTCCAGGACCGCTGCCTCCCGCTGGACTGCCCGGACGCGGACTGCGCCCAGGACGAGGCCTGCGTGGACGGCCGCTGCACCTCGCTCTCCTGCGCCGCGCTCCGCTGCCCCGCCGAGTCCGAGTGCGTGGAGGGCAACTGCTTCCCGAAGTCCTGCGCCGACTCCGCCTGCCGGCCGGGCCGCGTGTGCGTGGAAGGTTCTTGCACGGACGTGGAGTGCGTCTCGGTCACCTGCAACACCGGGAGCACCTGCATCCGCGGCACGTGCGTGGTGACCGCCTGCGGCGGTGCCGACTGCCCGGAGGGCAGCGTGTGCGAGGACGGCACCTGCACCGTCCAGGAGTGCTTCGGCGTGGTGTGCCCGAGCGGCCAGTGCGTGGCGGGCAACTGCGTGGCCTGCGCCAACGGGGCCGTCGCGGTCAACGGCACCTGCCCCACGGGTGCGCCGCTCGGGGGCGCCTGCGGCTCGGGGGCCCAGTGCGAGAGCGGCACGTGCGTGGACGGCGTCTGCTGCGCCACCGCGTGTGACGGCGTCTGCGAGCGCTGCGTGGGAGGTGCCCCCGGCGAGTGCGTGGCCGTCCCCGCGGGCACCAACGAGCGCGGCTGCGGGGCCTACCGCTGCGGCGAGGCGAGCACCTGCCTCACCGCCTGCACCACCCCCGCGGACTGCGCCACGGGGCGCACCTGCGTCGACGGGGTGTGCGTGGGCACCGGGCAGCCCGGCTCCGCCTGCCTCACCGACGAGGCCTGCGCCTCCGGGGCCTGCGCCGACGGCCGCTGCTGCAACACCGCCTGCACGGGCGCGTGCGAGCGGTGCGACTCGCCGGGCTCGGAGGGCACCTGCACCCCCGCACCTGTCGGCAGTGCCGGCCTGCCCGCGTGCGGCGCGTACGTCTGCTCGGGGCAAGGAGGCAGTTGCCCCGCCCAGTGCACGTCCGACGCACAGTGCGCCGCCGGCGCCTTCTGCAACGCCGGCACCTGCACGCTCCGCCTGCCCCAGTCCGCCGCCTGCACCGGGGCCAACCAGTGCGCGTCGGGCCAGTGCGTGGACGGCACCTGCTGCGAGTCCGCGTGCGACGGCACCTGCCAGGCCTGCAACCTGCCCACCACGGCGGGCCGCTGTCTCCCGCTGCCGGCCGGGACGGACCCGGCCTCCGAGTGCGGCTCAAGCTTCTGCAGCGGCGGCCCCACCTGCCTCACCTCGTGCGCGTCCGACGCCCAGTGCAAGGCGGGCACCTTCTGCAGCGGCGGGACGTGCGTCTCAAGCCTTCCCCGCGGCAGCAGCTGCACCGGGCCCAACCAGTGCGCGGGCGGCCAGTGCGTGGACGGCGTGTGCTGCGACACGGCGTGCGACGGGACGTGCCAGGCCTGCTCCACCGCCGCGGGCGCCGCGGTGAACGGCACCTGCGCCAACCTCGGCGTCAACACGGACCCAGCCTCCGAGTGCGGCGCCACGTTCTGCAGCGGCGTCTCCGCCTGCATCACCGCGTGCACGTCCGACGCGCAGTGCAAGGCCGGGAGTTACTGCGAGTCCGGCACCTGCTCGCCGCAGCGCGGCCCCGGGGCGGCCTGCACCTCCGGGAACCAGTGCGCGCTCGGTCTGTGCGTGGATGGCGCCTGCTGCACGAGCCCGTGCAACGGCACCTGCCAGGCCTGCAACCTGCCCATCGCGCCCGGCACCTGCCTGCCGCTGACAGCCGGGACGGATCCCGACGCCGAGTGCGGCCTCACCGTCTGCAGCGGCAGCACCTCCTGCCTCGCCGCGTGCGCCTCCGACGCTCAGTGCAAGGCGGGCAACTTCTGCAACGCGGGCAGCTGTGCACCGAAGCTCCAGCGGGGAACCGGCTGCACCGCGTCCAACCAGTGCCTCTCGGGGACCTGCACGGACGGGGTCTGCTGCGACGGCGCCTGCAACGGTACGTGCGAGGTGTGTGCAGCCGGGCTCGGGGCCTCGGCGGACGGCACCTGCACGCCGGTGGCGGCGCGCACGGACGCCGCGGGCGAGTGCGGCCTGTCGCTGTGCAGCGGCAACGCGGCCTGCATCGGGCTGTGCGGGGTGGACGCGGACTGCAAGCCGGGCGCGTTCTGCCACGCGGGTACCTGCGAGCCGAAGCAGCCCGCGGCCTCGCTGTGTGACGCGGCCAACGAGTGCCAGTCCGGCTTCTGCGCGGACGGCGTGTGCTGCAACGGCGCCTGCGACGGCACGTGCCAGGCGTGCAACCTCGCCGCGGGGCCAGGCACCTGCCTGCCCATCGCCGTCAACACGGACCCCGCGTCCGAGTGCGGCGCCACCTTCTGCAGCGGCGCGGCGGCCTGCATCGGCAGCTGCACCGCCAACGAGCAGTGCAAGACGAACAACTGCAACGCGGGCAAGTGCGAGGCCAACCAGGCGACGGGCACGCAGTGCACCGCGGACTACCAGTGCACGAGCGGCTTCTGCGCGGACGGACGCTGCTGCGACCGCGCCTGCGACGGGGCGTGCGAGGCCTGCAGCACCGGGGCAGGCGGCGCGCTGGACGGCACCTGCACCCCGGTGCAGGGCAAGGCGGACCCGGCCGGCGACTGCGGCGCCACCTTCTGCGAGGGCAGCACCGCGGCCTGCCTCGCCGCGTGCGCCGCGGACACGGACTGCAAGCCTGGGAATTTCTGCGACGGCGGCACCTGCGCGCCGAAGCGGGCGCAGGGCACGGGCTGCGGCGGGGGCAACGAGTGCGTGTCGGGCTTCTGCGCGGACGGGGTCTGCTGCAACGCCGCGTGCGACGGGGCGTGCCAGGCCTGCACGGTCTCCGCGGGCGGGACGCAGAACGGCACCTGCACCACCTTCGCCGGCAACACGGACCCCGGCAGCGAGTGCGGACTCACCTTCTGCAGCGGCGCCTCCAACTGCATCACCTCCTGCACCGCGGACAGCCAGTGCAAGTCGGGCCACTTCTGCAGCGGCGGCGCCTGCACCCCGAAGTTCGCGGGAGGGACCTCTTGCAGCGCGGGCAACCAGTGCACCTCCGGCTTCTGCACGGACGGCGTCTGCTGCAACGCCGCGTGCAACGGCCCCTGCCAGGCCTGTGCGGCCGCGGCCGGTGCGTCTTCGGACGGAACGTGCACCGCGTACGCTGCCGGCACGGACCCGGGCAACGAGTGCGGCGCCACCTTCTGTGGCGGTGCGGCCGCCTGCATCTCGCCCTGTGCTTCCGACGCGCAGTGCAAGGGCGGGAACTACTGCAACGCCGGAACGTGCGTGGCCCGCAAGGCGCAAGGGGCCGCCTGCACCGCGGGCAACCAGTGCGGTTCCGGCTTCTGCACCGACGGCGTCTGCTGCGACTCGGCATGTGGCGGGACATGCGAGGCCTGCTCCCTGCTCACCGGCTCCCAGGTGAACGGCGCCTGCTCCAACATCGTGGCCAACGCGGATCCGGCCGCCGAGTGCGGCTTCGGCTTCTGCGACGGCACGGGGGCGTGCCGCGCGGGCTGCAGCTCGGATTCGCAGTGCAAGAGCGGCACGGTCTGCTCGGGCGGAACGTGCGCGCCGAAGCTGCCCAACGGCTCGGCCTGCACCGCGGGAGGCGACTGCTTCTCCGGCTTCTGCGCAGACGGGGTGTGCTGCAACGGCTCATGCGACGGGGCCTGCCAGGGCTGCAAGGTGGCCACGGGCGCCCCGGCGGATGGGACGTGCACCACCTACGCGTCCGGCACGGACCCGGCCAACGAGTGCGCTGCCACGTACTGCAGCGGCACGGCCGCAGCGTGCATCGCCTCGTGCAGCTCAGACGCGCAGTGCAAGACGGGCAACTACTGCAACGGCGGTACCTGCACGACGAAGAAGGCGCAAGGCGTGTCCTGCAGCGGCGCCAACCAGTGCGTCTCCGGCTTCTGCGTGGACGGCTTCTGCTGCAATGCGGCCTGCGGCGGGACGTGCCAGGCCTGCTCGGCGGGACAGGGGGCGTCGGCGAACGGCACCTGCACCACGGTGGTGTCCAGCACGGATCCTGCCGGCGAGTGCGGCCTCACCTACTGCAGCGGGAGTTCGGCCGCGTGCCTCGCCTCGTGCTCGGCGGACTCGAACTGCAAATCGGGCAGCTACTGCGCGGGGGGCACCTGCACCGCGAAGAAGATCCTCGGCAGCGCCTGCTCGGCAGCGAACCAGTGCACCTCCGGCTTCTGCGCGGACGGGGTGTGCTGCAGCTCCGCGTGCACCGGCACCTGCCAGGCGTGCACGGTGGCGGCCGGTGGGAGTTCCAACGGCACGTGCACCACCTTCGCCTCGCTGACGGACCCGGGCACCGAGTGCGGCCAGACCTGGTGCGGCGGCTCCCCCGCGTGCCTCTCGGGTTGTGCCTCGGACAGCCAGTGCAAGTCCACGGCGTACTGCGCCACCACCACTTGCACCGCGAAGAAGGCCAACGGCACGAGTTGCACCGCAGCCAACCAGTGCAGCTCCGGCTTCTGCGTGGACGGGGTGTGCTGCAACGCCGCGTGCACGGGAACCTGCCAGGCCTGCTCGGTGACGTCCGGTGCGTCGGCCAACGGCACCTGCACCACGGCGACGAACGGGACGGACCCCGGCAGCGAATGCAGTCTCACGTGGTGCGGTGGCAGCACGGCGTGCCTCGACTCCTGCTCGACGGATGCCCACTGTAAGTCCACGGCGTACTGCGCCGGCACGGCCTGCACCGCGAAGAAGGCCCTGAACGCCGCCTGCACCGCGAGCAACCAGTGCCTCTCGGCCAACTGCGCCACGACGTTCAGCTTCACCGGGGCCACGTACGCCAACACCCGCAACTCGGGGACCGGCGCGCTCGCCGCAGCGGACTTCACGCAGGACGGTTTCCTGGACGTGGCCACGGGGACGCTTGGGAGCGACGTCGTGGTGTTCGAGGGACTGGCCGACGGCGGCTTCGTACAAGGCCACAACAACGGCATGGCCGGAGGGGGTTTCACTTCCCTCTCCACCGGCGACTACACCGGGGACGGAAACGTGGACTTCGTCGTTGGAGACGAGAACGGGAACCGGGTCAACGCGATCAAGAACAACCTGGCGGGGAGCTTTTCCAAGAACTCCTTCACGGCGAACACCAACGGACTGAAGGACGTCGCGCTCGGTTCGCTGACGGCGGACACCAGCCTGGACGTCCTGACGTGCGACGGTGGCGCCGCCAAGGTGAGCATCTACACGAACTCTGGAAGCGGGTCCTTTGGCCTCTTGAGCAGTCTCACGCTCGCCAGCCCCTGCGTGGCAGTGAAGCTTTCGGACCTGGATGGCAACGGGCTCCGGGACATCGTGGCGTTGATGGCCTCGAGCCTCACCGTGTTCCGGCAGACGGCCGCCGGCACCTTCGCGGCCGGGGTGAGCTACGCGGTCTCCGGCACCGCCGCGGACGTGGTGGTGGGCGACATCAACGGAGACAGCCGGCCGGACCTCGTGACGGCGAACGGCACCGGCGTGGTCTCCTGGCGCCTCCAGCTGGCGGACGGCACCTTTGGCGCCGCCAGCAGCTACACCGCCCTGGTGGGGGCGAACCTCGCGTCGCTCGGGCTCGCGGACTTCGACCTGGACGGGCTGGTGGACCTCGCAGCGACAGCCACCACCGGCGGGAGACTGCTCGTCCTCAAGGGAACGGGCACGGGCTTCGGCGCCACGTCCGCGTACAGCGGGGCCGTCGCCGTCTCCATTGGTGACCTGACGGTGGGAGACTTCGACCGGGACGGCAGGCCGGACATCGCGGTGGCCAACAACTCAGCGTTCGGCATCACCGTCTACCTGAACCGCACCACCCGGACCTGCCAGTAGCACCCCGGCCGGGGGCTTCTCGCGTGGCCGACACGGATTGCACCCGGGGCGCATCTCCCGGGTGCAATTCGTTGCAAGCACGCGGGAGGCACCCCGCCCCGGCCGACGGACTTGTTCAGCGGAACTGCGGGTGACGCCTCACCGCGTCCTCCCACCCCGCCGGCGCCTCGCCGAAAGGGGCGCGTGCACCGCTGCGCTCGAACCGCTGCAAGAACCTACCATCCAGCGGCCGGGCCAGCAGCTCGGTCCGCGAGGCCGCCACCGTCGTCTCCTGCTTGGTCCCGATGGCGTCCCCTACTCCCACGCACCATCCACCGAGCAGCATGGACACCCGCGTGCGCGTGGACGCGCTGTAGGTGAAGAGCACCGTCCCCTGCCCCTCGTCCTGCGAGCGGCCGAGCAGCGCGGCGAACGCGGCCGGGCTCCAGAGGGTGGGGTTGGACTCGGGGGAGAAGGGATCGTGGAAGACGACCTCTGCGGGCCCCTCCGCGTTCGGCAGCAACTGCAGCGCGTCCCCCAGGTGCAGCCGCCACGAGAGCCCCGGCTCCTCCCACTTCCCGCACGCGAGCAGCCCTTCCCACACCGCGCGGTCTGCGACGAGAAACGGAAACCCCTCGGGGTCCGCGAGCGCGAGCCGCAGCGGCTCGAGGTCCACCTCGAAGCTGTCCACCGAGAGCGGCCGCCGCGTCTCGGCAGGCAACGCACGCCAGCACGCGAGCCCCGCCGCCGCGTTGGCCGCGGCACCGAGCCCCACGTCGTAGAGCCGAAGCGGGCCTGCGCCCGGCACCGCGAGCCGCTCCGCGAGCCTCGCCTGCTGCACGTAGAGCGCGTTGGCTTCCGCCCAGGGGCCCACGGAGGGGTGCATCACCTCGTCGTGGCCGACGTGGCGCACGGCGCGGTGGCCGTTGCGCAGCGTGACGAGCTCGAAGTCCCCCATCAGTCCAGCCGCCCGGAGAGCTTCGGGACCAGCTCCGCGTAGAGCGCCTCGAACTGCCCCGCGAGGATGGCCGCGCGCATGCGCCGCGTCAGCTCGCGGTAGTGCGCGAGGTTGTGGATGGAGATCAACCGGCTGCCGAGCGTGTGCTTCCCCTTCATCAGGTGGTGCAGGTACGCGAGCGAGTAGCGCGTGCACACCGGGCAGCGGCACTCGGGATCCAACGGCTCGTCCCCGAACTTGAAGACCTGGCGCGTGACGCGCACGAGCCCCCGGAAGGTGTAGGCGTAGGCCTGCTGCGCCATCTTCGTGGGGATGATGCAGTCGAACATGTCCACGCCGCGCTTCACGCACTCGAGCAGGTCCATGGGCGTGCCCACCCCCATGAGGTAGCGGGGCTTGTCCTTCGGCAGCTGCCGCGCGGCGCGCTCCGTCATGGTGTGGAGCTCCACCTTCGTCTCCCCCACCGCGAGCCCCCCGATGGCGAACCCCTCGAACGGGTGCTTCGTCAGGAACGCCGCGCTCTCGTCCCGCAGCTCGGGGAACACCCCGCCCTGGACGATGGCGAACAGCGCCTGTCCCGTCTCCACCGCGTCCCGCGCCGCGAGCGAGCGCAGCGCCCAGCGGTGGGTGCGCTCCATGGCCTCGCGCGTGGTCTTCTCGTCCGACGTGCTGTCGATGCACACGTCCAGCACCATCA
>JBDLRJ010000109.1:0-3979 GCA_039800145.1 Pseudomonadota bacterium
TCCTCGTCGAAGAGATCATCCGACAGGAGTTCGACGAGAAGCAGGCGGCCTACCCGGAGCAGGCGCTCAAGGCCTTCTACGATCAGCACCTCTCGGAGTTCGTGCAGCCCGAGCGCGTCCGGACGGCGCAGCTGTTCCTTGCCGCGGCGGAGGGAGACAAGGCGGCCCGGACCCGTGCGAAGGCTCGGGCGACCGAGCTGCTCGCCCAGCTCCAGGAGAACGAGGCGCGGGCGGACGCGTCCCATCCCGAGCACACCCAGTACCGCCCGGAGCTCTTCTCGGAGCTTGCCCGCAAGGAGTCGCAAGATCCTTCCATCCAGGCCGCGGGGGGTATCCTCCGGTGGATGTCGCGCGACGAAATGGGCGCGCAATACTCCCTGGATCTCGTCGCCGTGGTGTTCGGCCTGGACCCGCAGAGCCCGCCGAGGCTGCTGGAGGAGGGCCGTGGCTTCCGGATCGTCAAGCTCCTCGGCCGCCAGGCTTCGATGAACCGCGCCTTCACGGATCCTGCCGTGCGGGAGACCGTCCAGCGCAGCCTCTTCCGCGAAGAGCGCACGAAGGCGTTCGAGGCCTACACGGAGAAGCTGAAGGCAGACGCGAAGGTCGCAATTGATGAAAAGGTGCTCGAGGGCGTCTCGGTGCCGGGCGGAGCCGGCACCCCGTAGGCGGGTGCCTGCTGTGACATTCGACATGTAGGAGGGCAACTCACGTCCCCCCATGCCGATAAACGGGCATGGCTCCCATTCGTCCCGTCCGTGCCGGTGCTCCCTCGAAAGCCTCCGGCGTCGGCGTGAAGCCCGCGGCCCGTCCGGAGATCTCGGCACCGGTGAAGCGGACCGGACACGTCTCTGAGATGGCTCCTGCAGTCCCCGCGGGGGCGGCACAGCAGGCTGCCAAGCTCACGGGGGACGTGGGGGCGCCGCCCGCCCGCGCGCCTGTCTCGGCGTCGGTGGCGTTCGCTTCGATCGCTGCCCCCGGTGGCCCCACGAAGGCGCGGTTGCTCTCGGATGGACTGGACTCGTGGAACGCGCGGCTGGAACTCATCGAGTCCGCGAAGACGTCCATCGACACCTCGTACTTCATTCTCGAGAAGGATCCCTACGGCTACGCGTTCCTCGGCGGGCTTCTGAAGAAGCAGCTCGAGGGCGTGAAGGTGCGCGTCAGCACGGACGCCATGGCGGACACCTTCGGCACGAAGGGCTTCAAGGCGCCGCTGCGCGGAAAGGACTTCCTCCAGGAGCTCGTCAACCACGGGGGCGAGGCATACATCTACCATCCCATCACCGAGCGGCTGCTGGACGGGTTGAAGGGGGAGTACGCGCCGCTGGCGTCCAATCACGACAAGATCCTCGTGGCGGACGGGCGCGCGGGCATCACCGGTGGTCGCAACGTGGCGCAGGACTATTTCGCCAGCCCGAAGGACCTGAAGGGCGCCTGGCGCGACATGGACGTGCTGCTGGAGGGGAAGGGGGCAGCGGACGGTCTCGTGGCCGCGTTCGACGCGGAGCTGACGAACGGCGACGTCTCTCGGGCGGTCCGGCCGGACCTGCTCGGGAACTGGGACAAGAAGGATCTCCAGCTGCTCGCCGCCTGGGAACTGATGGACGCCTGGACGAAGGCGCCGGTGTTCACCGAAGCGGAGAAGACCGCGCTCCGGGCGGACGAGGGGGCTCGCAAGGAACTCGCCACGCAGATGGCGAACGAGGCGCTGGCGCGGGCACAGTCTTCTCTCCCCGCCCACCTTCGTCGCGCCCCCAGTGACTCGGACCGCACCTTCGTGCTGGAGCAGGCGCAGACGCTGGTCACCCACCTCGAGACGCGCGGCAGCCGGGGCCGGTACGACGCCGGCGCAGCCTCCACGCGCCAGACCGAGGCGAAGATCATCGACCAGACCTCCGCGGCTTCAGGCCAGCGCCAGAACGGCATGGCCCCCGCGCTCACCGCCATGGTCGAAGGGGCAAAGAAGCGCATCGTCGTCGAGAACCCGTACGTGGTGCTCACCCGGGACATGATGTCCGCGCTCGAGCGCGCCTCCGCGCGGGGCGTGGAGATCGACATCATCACCAACAGCCCGCTCTCCACCGACAGCGACGTGACCCAGGCGTTCTTCCTCGAGGACTGGAAGACGATCCTCGCGCGCTGCCCCACCGCGAGGATCTTCGTGGCCACCGGCGACCGGAAGTTCCACACCAAGAGCGCCGTCATCGACGACGACGAGGCGGTCATCAGCACCTACAACCTGGACCTGCTCTCCGGGTACGTGAACAGCGAGGTGGGCGCGGTGGTGAAGTCGCGCGAGCTCGCACAGGATCTCCTCCTCGCGTTCGAGCAGGACACGAAGGATCCCGCCAACGGCTTCCTCGAGTACCGCATCCAGCGCGACGCGGAGGGCAAGCCCGTCTTGAAGGACGGTGAGCCGGTGTCCGCCTTTGGCCCGGAAGATCACCTGCCCGCGGACGTGCAGGAGGCGTACAAGGGCAAGCGGAACCTGTGGGGCAACTGGCTGCGCAACCACGTGCCGGTCTTCCAGCCACTCCGTCACCGGTAGCCCCTGGCAGTCCCCTACGGCCGTCCCAGTGCGCGCAGCAGCGAGGCCCGCGCCGCGGACAGCTGGAACTGGGCCTGCACCGCCTGCGCGTCCGCCGCGGTGAGCGCCAGCTGCGCATCCGCGAGCTCGATGACGTTTCCCACGCCCGCCTCGTAGCGGCCCTCCGCCAGCTTCAACCGCTCGCGCGCGTTGCGGGCTGCCTCCGCCGCGGCGCCGATCCCGGCCTTTGCCGCGCGCACCGAGAGCCGGGCCTGTTCCACCTCGAGCCGAACCTGCTGGCGCAGCGCGGCGACACGGGCCGAGAGCGCCCGCACGTTGGCCTCTGCCTCTGCCACCTGCGCATCCGTGAGCCCGCCCTGGTACACGGGCCAGGTGAGGTTGAGCCCCCCGTTGACGTTCCACGCAAGATTCGTCAACGAGGCGCCGGCCTCCGAGAGCGAGGCCGTGGCGGAGAGCTGAGGCCAGTAGGTCCCCCGCACGCTGCGCAGCGTGGACTCCAACGCGGCGCGGTCCCGGTCCAGCGCCGCGAACTCGCTGCGCGCCGTGACCGCCTCGTTCACCAGGGCCTCGGTGTCCCCGTCCTCGCCGGGCAGCTCGGGCAGCGGCGCCCCGTCCACGTCGAAGTCCAGTCCCGCCTCGAGCCCCATGGACTGGAGCAGCTGGGCGCGCGCGGTGTCGTAGCCGTTCTCGGCCTGGATGAGCTGCAGCTGCGCGTTGGCGCGGTCCGTCTTCACCTGCGCGAGATCGATCTCCGGCCGCGTCCCCACCTCCACGAAGGCCTGCACCTGCGCCACGTGCCGCTCCTGGTTGGCGAGCGTCTCGCGCCCCACGGCCACCAGCGCACGGGCAGCCTGGGCCTGGAAGAAGGCGGCGCGTACCCGCCCGTCCACGTCCTGCGCCGAGACGCGCGCGCGTCCGTCCGCTGCCTCCGCGGTCGCCTTCGCGGCGTCGAAGCGCCCGCGCGTCTGCCCGAAGTCCCAGAGCAACTGCGTGCCGGAGAGGCCCGCGTTGAAGAAGTTGTACGTCTCAAAGCTGCGGGTGGCCTGGCCCTCGGTGAAGGCACGCGGCACCGCCCCCGGCCGGGCCACGAAGTTGGCGGTGCTGCGGCTGTAGCCGCCCGTCACGTTCAGCTGCGGGTAGAGCGGGGCTTCCGCCTGGCGGGCCCGGGCGCGCGCCGCGTCCGCGGTGGCCCACGCCTCGAGCAGCGCCGGTTGGTGCTGGCGTGCGGAGGAGAGCGCGTCCTCCAGCGTCACGGTCCTCCGTGCAGGGGCCTCCTGTGCCGCGGCGGGCGCCGTACACAGTGCAGCCACCAGGAGCAGGGGAGGGGACGCGCGCATCACTCGAACCTCAACGCCTCGATGGGATCCATCCGGGACGCCTTGCGCGCCGGGTACAACCCGAACACCACGCCCACCGCGGCGCTGAAGCCCA
>JBDLRJ010000110.1:0-18790 GCA_039800145.1 Pseudomonadota bacterium
CCCGAGCGCCGCGGCGGCCTGGGAGAGGGCGCCGGCCGGGTCCACCTCGAGCAGCTGCAGTCCCTCCCACCAGCCCTCGAGCAGCGCCGTGACGTCCCCCGGCGCGGAGGCGAGCAGCCCCGGCCGCGCCACGAGCACCTCCGCGAGCGCGCCGGGCACCTGCGCACTGGAGGCGACGGGAAGCTCGCCGGGACGCGCCGGGAGCGGGCCCACGAGCGCATCCACCGCGCCGGAGGCGAACGCCGCCTCGCCCGAGGCAGCATCCGGCTGCACCACCACGGCCTGCTCGAGCGCTCGGCGCGCCTCGGGGGAGAACGCCCCGCGGCTGAGCAGCGCCCACCACAGCCACTCCCCGCGGCCCCCCACCACGCCCACCTTCCGGCCCGAGAGCGCCCCGATGGACGCAGCACCTGCACGGGCGCGGACGCCGTCTGCCCCCCGGCTCCACGCCGCGAGCGCCACCACGTCACCGGGGCTGCCCGCGGCCACCCACTCGTCCAGCCCCACGAGCCCGACGTCCACCTCGCCGGCCGCCAGCGCCGCGAGCCGCTTCGACGCATCCTCCACCCGCAGCACCTGCACCCGCAGCCCGTGGTGCTCGACGAAGGGCGAGCTGTCCGAGGAGAGGAGCCCCTCTCCAGCGAGCACGGCGGGGGCGGCCACCATGCGCGCCGGCACCGACAGCTGCAGCGTGCGCCCAGAGACGTTGCCGGCCCTCGGCGGAGGTGCAACCGCGATGGCCACGTCTCCCCCGCGCGGTGCGTCCTGGAACGCCGGCAGCACGACGGGCGTCACCGGCCGGAACTGCGCCTCGCGGAAGGCCAGCCAGGCGCCGAACGCCAGCGTCGCCACCACCAGCGCCGCGAAGCTCCTCCGTCCCAGGTTCATTCCGCCTCTCCCGTAGGACGCCCGCCTCCGCCGGCCTCCCCCTTCGTGAGCTCCCGCATCACCACGGTGGCGTAGCAGCCCCGCGGCAGGCCGAAGGACAGCCGCAGCGCGTTGCCCTCCTGCTCCAGCGACGGCTCGGCGAGGAAGACGCGGTAGTGCCTGCGCCCGCCCTCCGTCTCGTCCCGGCCCCGGCGAAAGTCCTCGAGCGTCATGCCCTCCGCCTCGAGCAGTGCCATCTCCGCCTCGGCCACCTCCCCGCTCGCCCTCGGCATCTTCGGGCCGAAGAGGGGCCCGGCCGCGGACAGCTCGCGCGCGTCCATGCGGGGCTGGTCGACCTCCGGCTGCTCGCAGACGAACAGGCCGCCCGTCTCCGTCTTGCGCAGCACGTCCCCCGCGAGCGCGCGCGCGAAGGTGCCTGCCCCGAGCCGTGCCGCGAGCGCGCGGTTGAAGAGCAACGACTGGTAGGCCGAGAGGAACATCTTGCGCTCGAACGCCGAGGGCCGGCGCGGGAGCCGCTCGCCGCGCAGCAGCCGCTTGCCCGCCTCCGCGTTGTCGTCCTTCACGCCGAAGCGCTGCTCACCGAAGTAGTTGGGCACGCCCTCGGCCCCCAGCCGCTCGAACGCCGCGCGCGCCGCCCCCACGTCCGCCACCTCGCGCAGCCACAGGGTGAAGCGGTTGCCGCGCAGGTGGCCGTTCTTGAGCTTGTTGCCGTGGCGCTTCGCCTCCAGCAGCTCCACGCCCGGGAGCTGGAGCGAGGCCACCGCGCCCTCCGCGCGCGCGGGGACGGACAGCCACTGGGTGGTGACGGCGTGCCGGTCCTTCAGCCCAGCCCAGGACACCTCGCGCTCGTCGAGCTGCAGGGCGCGGGCGAGCCGCCGGGCGAGCTCCGGGGTGGAGAGGCCACGCTTGCGCACGTGCAGGAAGAGGTGCTCGCCCTCTCCGCCGGGGAGGTAGGCGGGCTGCTCGTCCACCTGGAAGTCTTCCGGCGAGTGGCGGAGCACGCCGCCCGCGGGCGGCACGTCGTGGGTGAGGTACGGCAGGAGCCCGTCGGCCATGGCGCGTCAGCCCGGGTCCGGGCCCCACCCCTTGTGCGTGGTCCACTCGAGCTCGTCGTCCACCGCGTGCGAGAGCGTCGCCGCGTCGAAGGGCAGCGTGTGCTTGCGCCCGTTCATGAAGATGCTGGGCGTGGCGTCCACGCCGGCGGAGATCCCCGCCTGCTTGGAGCTCTCCAGCTCCGCCTTGTAGACGTTGTCCGCCATGGCGCGCGCGAGCCCCTTGCCGTCCAGCCCCAGCGCCACGCCGAGCGCCTGGATGCGCGCGGGCGAGAGCTCCGCCTGGTGCTCGAAGAGCGCGTCGTGCATGGCCCAGAACTTCCCCTGGTCCCGCGCGAACAGCGCCGCGTTGGCCGCGGGGATGGCGTTGGGATGCGAGGAGAGCGGGAAGGCCGCGTAGCAGAGCCGGGCCTTGCCCTTCGAGGCCGCCACCAGCGCCTCCAGCATGGGGCGGGCCGCGTTGCAGAACGGGCACTCGAAGTCGCTGAACTCCACGAGCGTCACCGGCGCCTTCTCGTCCCCGCGGCACTGGCGCGGGTCCACCTTGAAGTCCGCCCGCTTCTTCGAGAAGCCCTGGTAGTACTGCCCGAGCGAGACGATGGTCTCCACCGCCGGCACGCCCGCCGCCGCGTCCGCGGCGGCCAGCAGCGTCATCCGCTTCGCGTGGCGGCAGTCGTGCGTCTTGAGGCAGGCCCCGAGCGAGTGGGGGCAGCCGCAGTAGCAGAACTCGTCGGACAGGACCGTGGCGAGTTCCTTGCGCGCCGCGGGAGGGAGCGCCTTCGCGTCCAGCCACGCGAGCGAGTCCAGCACCGCCTCGGGCGACTCCGGGACTTCGGGGGCAGGCGCCGGGGCGGGGGCTGCGGCCGCCTCGGGCGCGGGCCTCGGGGGCTCGGCCGTGGGGGAACCGCCATCCCGGCGGCAGGTGGCCCCGCCGAGCACGAGCGGGACGAGGGGGAGGAGCAGGTGGAGGCGGCGCATGGCGGACCGATGCGCGCTGTAGCGCCAACGCCGCGCGCTTGTAAACTCCGAAGCCTCCAATGCCCAGGGTCCTCCTCCTCCACACCGGTGGCACGCTCGGGATGGCCGGCCGCCGTCCCCACGGGCTCCGCCCCGCCGAGTTCCACCGCACGCTGCGAAGGCGCGCCCCGGAGCTGTTCGATCTCGCGGAGCTCGAGTTCGAGCTCTTCAGCAACCTCGACAGCGCGGAGATGCAGCCGGAGCTGTGGACGGACATGGCCGTCCACCTCCACCACCGGCTGGACGACTTCGACGGCGCGGTGGTGACGCACGGCACGGACACGCTCGCCTACACCGCCGCGGCGCTCTCGTTCATGCTGGCCGGGCTGGACAAGGCGGTGGTGCTGACCGGCTCGCAGCGGCCGCTCGGGGAGATCCGCTCGGACGCGCGGCTCAACCTCATCGACGCCGTGACGTCCGCCCTCCGCGGCCCGCGCGAGGTGACGGTCTGCTTCGACAGCAAGCTGCTGCGCGGCAACCGGGTGAGGAAGGTGAAGGTGTCCGAGTACGACGCCTTCGAGAGCCCCAACTTCCCGCTGCTGGGAACGCTCGGCGTGGAGGCGCGCTTCGCCGAGGGGCTCAGGCGCCGGGGCAAGCGCAGCTTGCGCGCCGGGCTCGTGCCGCGCGTGTTCCTGCTCAAGACGCATCCCGGCATGGACCCGGCCCTGCCGCTCTCGCTGCTCCCGCACGTGGAGGGCCTGGTGGTGGAGGCGTACGGCGCGGGCAACGTGCCGGTGGACGGGCGCCACGGCCGCTCGCTCAGGCCGCTGCTCGCCGAGGCCAGGAAGCGCCGCGTCCCGGTGGTGCTCACGAGCGAGGCCCACCGCGGCGAGGTGGACCTCACCCTGTACGAGCCGGGCGTGGTGGCCGCCGAAGAGGGGGCCATCAGCGGTGGAGACCTCACCTCCTCCGCGGCGCTGGTGAAGCTGATGCACGCGCTCGCCCACCACCCCGGCCTGGACCGCGTCCGCGCCTACATGGAGCGGGACGTGTGTGGGGAACGGACCGACGGCCGCGCACGTCCACCGGTGGCTTGAAGCCCTCCCCCCCAGTTGGCAGGATGGCCCCGCCCGTGACGAAAGACGACGACGAGAAGACCGGGATGTTCTCGGTGAGCGAGGTGGTGGCGCGCGCCAAGGCGAAGTCCGGTGCGCAGGCCGCCTACCTCATCCAGATTGCCGCCAAGCATCCCACCGCCGTCGGCAAGACGGTGAAGCTGGACGCGGCGGTGATGATGCTGGGGCGCGCCACCGAGTCCGGGTTCCAGGTGGAGGACGACGGCATCTCGCGGCGCCACTGCTGCATCGAGCGGGGAGCGGACGGCAAGTTCGTGCTCGTGGACCTCGGCAGCACGAACGGTACGTTCCTGAACGGCACCCGCGTGCAGGAGGCGGAGCTCGCGGACGGGGACAAGATCCAGGTGGGCACCAACACGGTGCTCAAGTTCAGCATCCAGGACGCGCTCGAGGAGGCCTACCAGCGCAGCATCTACGAGTCGGCCACGCGGGACGGGCTCACCAACATCCACAACAAGAAGTACTTCCTGGACGTGCTCGACAAGGAGTTCGCGTACAGCCTGCGGCACGGGATGGCCCTGTCGCTGGTGATGTTCGACGTGGACCACTTCAAGCGCATCAACGACACGTGGGGCCACCCCGCCGGGGACGACGTGCTGCGCCGGCTGTCTGCGCGCGTGATGGAGACGGTGCGGACCGAGGACGTCTTCGCGCGCTACGGGGGCGAGGAGTTCGCGGTGCTCCTGCGCGGCTCGGAGATAGAGCGCGCCGTGGTGGCGGCCGAGCGGTGCCGCAAGGCGGTGGAGTCCACCGACTTCACCTTCGAGGGCGCCCGCATCCCGGTGACCATCTCGCTGGGCGTGGCCTCGGTGCACGACGACGGGCCGTTCCAGAAGCCGGCGGAGCTGCTCGCCGCGGCGGACCGGCAGCTGTACCGCTCGAAGCAGGGCGGGCGGAACCGCACCTCCTCCGCGGACCGCTGAGCAGGCGGACGTCCTCGGCGCGGGGCCTGCCCCGGAAGCACCGGCGCGCCCCGTGGGTTGACGCCGGCCCCATGCCCCCTCCCCGCGCCCGCCTGCTCGAGGTGCACAGCCCCCGCGTCCACGTGCGCCTGGACGGCGTGCGCGTGGGACACCTCTCGGACGTGCACGTGCGCGGCGGCGTCCAGCCGAGGGCCCTGCACGCCGCGGTGGAGGGCTTGAACGCCCTTGCACCGGACCTGGTGCTGCTGACCGGGGACTACGTGTGCCTGTCCGCGCGCCCGGTGCGAAGGCTGACCGAGGCGCTCAGGCGGCTGACCGCGCCTGCCTGGGCGGTACTCGGCAACCATGATCACTGGGCGGGCGCCCCCGCTGTCCGCGGGGCGCTGGAGGCCGCGGGCGTGGAGGTGCTGCACAACGAGCACCGGGTGCACGCCGTGCGGGGCGCAGAGGTGCACGTGGTCGGCGTGGATGACCCGGTGACGGGGCGTGCAGACGCGGCGCGGGCCTTCGCGGGGGTGCCGCGCGGGGCCACCAGCCTGTGCATGGTCCACGCCCCCCGCGGCGTGGAGGCGGTGCGCGCGCACGGGCCGGCCCTGGTGCTCAGCGGACACACCCACGGCGGGCAGATCTACGTGCGCGGCCTCACGCCGTGGCTCGGGGCGCGGCTGGGCGTCCGGCACCTCGCAGGATTGTTCTATGAAGAGGGCGCGTGGCTCTACGTCTCCCGCGGGCTCGGTGCGGCGGTGCCGGTCAGGTTCGGCGCGCCGCGCGAGTGGGCGTGCCTGACGCTCCGGGCCTCTGCCGGTGCACGCGAAGTCCGATGACTCGCCGCGGCCAGGTGGCCGGACATACCGAGGCTCAAACCCCGATTCGCGTTCGACCTCCACCCCTCCGTTGAGCCTCGTCCGGCTGGGGCATCTCCTCCGCCCCCGCTCAGAGGCGGGGCTGTAGAAGTCCGCGGCAATCCCCAGCCGGCGAGCGCGTCCTGCAGCGCGGTCTCGGCGCGGCGCAGCAGCTCTTCGAACGACGGCTCCTGGCACGGTACGTTCGCGGACATCTCGAGGCCGGGCAGCGGATCAAAACGCCCACGGCACCACCTCGAACGAGAAGCCGCATGCATCGCCTCGTCACATCTTCGGCGGTCTCAAGCGATACGCCTCATTCGGGTCGGTCGCGCTGGACGGCGTGGCGCGCCAGCAGGCGCTCGTGAGCATCCGGGCACCTCCTTGCACAAAACGGAGCCGCTGGTGACGTTTTGTGCATGGCAGCCCCCACGACGACCTGACCGAACTGGGACCAGTTGTTCGAAATCGCTGCCGGTCAGCCTGGCTACGTCACGACCAGGCAGGCTCCGGAGGCGGGCTACTCGACCCACCTGCTTCGGAAGCGCATCCAGGCGGGTCGCGTGACACGGCCGCATCCGCGTCACGCCGAGCAGCGGGTGAAAGCGGCGCGGATTCAAGAGCCGGAGGGCGATGATCCGGAGGGCGATTGCTACCATGCTGGGGTAGACACCGGCCAACCCGCCCGAGCCGGCGCTTGACTCAAGTGGCACACTTGAGCGCACGTACAAGTTCCGTTATTTAGTCAAGCATGGCCGCGCGTCGTCACCAGCCCCTCGTCCGAGACGTCCCGCGCATCCTGGCCGGGCTTGTTGACGTGCCCGCCTCGGACGTCGAGGTCGACCACGGAGGCGCCCCGGATGCCGACCTCGTGGTTCGCGCGTGTGGCCACCTGTTTGTCATCGGAGTGCTCGCCGCCACATCGCCCGGTGCCGTCGTCACGCACGCCGACCGCGTGGTGGCCGCTGCCAGGAAGCTGCGCCGGAAGGTGACGCCGCTCCTCGTGGCACCCTACATGACCGAGGCCGGCCGGCGGGCCGCAGAGCGCGCACAGGTCGCGTGGTTCGACTTGAGCGGCAACGCCCACATCGTCGCGCCTGGCCTGCGCATCCTCGTCGAAGGTCGTCCGAACCGATTCCCTCGCGTCGGGCGGCCGGCGAGCGTCTTCGCGCCCAAGAGCGCGCGCCTCGTCCGCTGGATGCTGATGCACCCGGAGCAGGCGACGTCGCAGCGCGAGTTGTCGCGCGCCACGGGGATGGACGAGGGCATGGTGAGCCGTCTCGCCGCACGGCTCGAGGCCGAGAGCTATGTCGCACGAGAGGCGAGCGGCGGGTTGCGCGTGAAAGATCCCGCGCTTCTCCTCGACGCCTGGCAGGCCGAGTACCGCTTTGAGCGACACACGATCATCCAGGGCAGCGTTGCAGCGCGGTCCGGTGACGCGCTCACCCACTTCGTCGGCGACAGCCTCGAGTCCGCCCACGTCGAACACGCGGCCACCGGTCTTTCGGCGGCCTGGCAGCTCTCGCGCTTCGCGGCGTTTCGCATCGTGACCTTCTTCGTCGGCGAGCCCTTGAGCGATGACCTTCGTGTGCGTCTCGGTTTCCGCGAGGATCCGCGGGGCGCGAACCTCTGGCTCGTGGTGCCGAACGATGCAGGCGTCTTCCAAGGTGCCGCCGACCACGGCGGCGTGCGCTGCGTTCACCCCGTGCAGGCCTACGTTGACCTGAAGAGCCACCCCGAGCGCGCGGCCGAGGCTGCCGAGCGGCTGCGCGGCGGATTGCTCGCGACATGGAAGCGTGATGGCTGACAAGCCCAGGCGCACGTCGGAGTACACGAGCCAGCAGGCCGAGCTCGTGAGGGCGACGTGCCTCTATGTCGCGACGAAGCTCGGCGACATGATGGACGAACTGGTCGTTGTCGGCGGGCTTGTCCCCTCGCTCATCATCGACCAGGAGATGCTGCCCTCCGACGTGGCTCCGCACGTCGGAACGATGGATCTCGACGTCGGCCTCCAGCTTGCCCTGCTCCACGAGGGGCGCTACCGGCAGCTCACCGAACGCCTGCGTGATGCCGGCTTCGCGATGGACAAGAACGACGCCGGGAACCCGACTCGGCAGCGCTGGGCCATCTCGCGTGGCGGCACGGTGACCGTCGACTTTCTCATCCAGCCGACGAATGACGGAGACAAGGGCGGCAAGCTCCGCGACCTGCAGCCTGACTTCGCGGCGATCATCGCTCCTGGGCTTCGCTGCGCGTTCCGCGATCGTGAGCAGGTCACGGTGCGGGGAACGACCCTCTTCGGTGAGCGGGCCTCGCGGGACGTCTGGGTTGCCGGCGCCGGCGCGTACGTTGTGCTCAAGGCGCTCGCGTTCGACAGCCGAGGAGAGAACAAGGACGCCTACGACCTGTTCTATGTCGTGCGGAACTTCCGAACCGGCCCGGCGGACGTCGCGGCGAAGCTGCGCCCGCTGGCCACGGAGCCCGAGGCCCAGCGCGCGCTCGCGGTGCTGCGACGCGACTTCGCCGAGCTGGACGCCGTCGGCCCGATGCGCGTCGCAACCTTCGTCACGGGCGGTCGCGACGACGAACTCCAGGCCGACGTGGTCGCCTTCATCGGGCAGTTGATTGGGCTGGTGGGTGACTGACGTGTTCACGTTGAGAGCGACCCGCAAGCTGCTGGCGCAGATGAAGGCGAAGCCCGAGCGAGCGCCGCAGCCGCCGACCACCGTGCTCGGGGACTGGTACGCCAACGTGACCGGTGACGGCCTCATCCTCTGCGTCAGCGAAAGGACCCTTCTCCCGGTGATCCTCCCAGGAGAAGCCATCCGTGGCCTGACGACGGAACTGCCGCGGGCGCTCGCGGTGGTGCTCGACCGGCTCGACATCGACAAGGCCGCCGTCGAGCGCGAGCGGTTCGCGATGGCGCAGTCTTCGGTGAGCGTCACCGCCAACCGCCGCGTCGTGGGCTTCCTGAACGAGTTTGCCTTCATGCTGGATGTGGACCTTCGTCGTGGCTCCTGTGTCGACGCCTCGATGGCGCTCGCGAGAACGCCCTGCCACGCATCGTCGTCCAGGCTCGTGACGTTTCCAGACCAGGCGACGCGAGCGGCATTCGGCGCGTAGCGAGAGCGAGCGCGGCCATGCCGCCCGGACCAGGAATCGCAAGGGGAGGCCTGCGTTCACCGCCCTACGCTCGACGAGGTGACGAGGGCAACGCGAACTTTCCTCGACCCCGTGCTCGCGGGTGGGCTTGATGCGAACTGGGAGCCAACGCGGTGGGGCTGGACACTCTCCCGAGCGTGACGGCGATCGTTCCCTACCCCACCTCGTCCGGCTGGGGCACGTCCACCACCCGCTCGGACGCGGGGCTGTAGAACTCCGCGGCATTCCCCCCGCCGGCGAGCGCGTCCTGCAGCGCGGTCTCGGCGCGGCGCAGCAGCTCTTCGAACGACAGCTCCTGGCCCGGCACGGTGGCGGACACGCCCGCGGAGACCGTGGGCTTGAGCACCTGCTCGTTCACCTGGAGGCTCGCCCGCGCCACCCGCTCCGCGATGCGCCGCGCCACCACCGCGCCGCCCGGCAAGTCCGTGTGCGGCATGAGCAGCAGCACGCGCGTGCGGCTGTAACGGACGGGGAAGTCCGTGTCCCGGAGCGAACGGCGGATGGCCAGCGCCATGCCCGCGTAGAGCGGGGCGGCGAGCGACTCCATGTCCAGGCCGGGGAGCGGATCGAACGCCAGCAGCGCCACGCTGAGCGGGAAGCCGTAGCGGCGGGCGCGCCGGGCCTCCACGTGGAGCACTTCCCGGAAGTGGGCGTAGGTGTAGAACTGCGTCAGCGGGTCCACGATGCCGGCGCCCGGCCGCGCCGCGGGGCCGGGGGCGTGCACGCGCCGCAGCCGGTGCAATTCCAGCAATTCCGGCAGCCTCAGCGCGAAGTCCTTCCGGGACAGCGGCAGCGGCACCACCGCGTCCGCGAAGCCGCGCTTGACCGGGTCCTCGGACGCCCGGAGCAGCAGCAGCCCGGCGTTCTCCTCCCGGAGCTTCCGGGGAGCACGCGCCGCGGCCGGTACGCCGGGACCGAAGAGCACGGCCTGCTCGTGCGAGAGCCCCTCGAGCCCCTCCGCGTCCGAGACCTTGAACCCCGCCCCCTGGACCGCCGCCACCAGCCCCCGCCGCACGGCGGCCTGCGGTTCGATGATGGCCACCACCGTGTTTTTCATACCCATCCTCTGGCCGCGGCCTTAGCACAGTCCCCTGCGGGACAGGCAGGAGCCTTGCGTTTTTCTGCAGGCCGATCCATACGGTCGTCCTTTCACGCATTCCCGACACGCGGAGGAGGTGAAGACTTTGTCGATCGTTCGAGTCAAGGACGGAGAGTCCATCGAGAGCGCGCTGAAGCGGTTCAAGAAGGCCACCGAGAAGGCGGGCATCCTCTCCGAGATCCGCAAGCGCGAGCACTACGAGAAGCCCTCCGTGAAGCGGAAGAAGAAGGCCATCGCAGCGAAGAAGCGCGCGGTGAAGAAGTCCCGGAAGAGCTGGTAGGCGCTGGGTTCACCCCACGCCGAACTCGGAAGGCGCGCCGGCATGGTTTCCGCGGCGCGCCTTCGTCACGTCTGAACACCCCACCCCAGGAGTCACCGAACATGCCCACGCTGAGGGAGAAGATCGACGCGGACCTGAAGGACGCCATGCGCGCCCGCAACGAGCTGGTCACCGGCACGCTGCGGATGCTCAAGAGCGCCATCAAGTACAAGGAAGTGGAGCCGGGGGCGAAGGAGATCGACGACGCGGTGGTGCTCACGCTCATCGGCACGCTCATCAAGCAGCGGCGCGACAGCATCGAGCAGTTCAAGCAGGGCGGCCGTCCCGAGATGGCCGAGAAGGAGGAGGCGGAGATCGGCGTCCTCCAGGGCTACCTCCCGCAGCAGCTGTCCGCGGACGAGCTGCGCGCCGCGGTGGCGGCGGCGGTGGCCGAGTCCGGGGCGAAGAGCGCGAAGGACATGGGCCTGGTCATGAAGGCGCTCATGCCGAAGGTGCAGGGGCGCGCCGAGGGCAAGGCCGTCTCCGAAGAGGTGAAGGCACAGCTCGCGAAGCTCGGCTGAGCGCGCGAGCCACGGGCCACGGGCGGGACGCGGGCATGCTCATCCCGGAGCAGAAGATCGTCGAAGTGGTGGAGCGCACCGACATGGTGGCGCTCGTGTCCCGCTACGTCGAGCTCAAGAAGTCCGGGAGATCCTGGAAGGGGCGCTGCCCGTTCCACCAGGAGAAGTCCGCGTCGTTCTACGTCTGGGCGGACAGCAAGCGCTTCAAGTGCTTCGGCTGCCAGGCGGGCGGGGACGCCATCGCCTTCGTGCAGCGGTACCTGGGCAAGCCGTTCACGGACGTGGTGAGGGACCTCGCGCGGGAGGCGGGCGTGGACCTGGAGGCCGCCGTGGACCCGGGCGCCCGCGAGCGTGCCCAGGTCAAGGAGGCCACGGACCTCGCCTACGAGCACTTCAAGCAGTGCCTCTGGGACGAGGAGAAGGGGCGCACGGCGCGCGCGTACCTCGCCTCGCGCGGGGTGACCGACGAGCAGGTGAAGGCCTTTGGCCTGGGCTGGGCGCCGGAGGGCTGGACGGAGCTCGCGGACAAGCTGCAGCGCGCGGGCTTCACCGAGCACGGACTCAAGGCCGGGCTCATCAGCCCGCGCAGCCGCGGCGACGGCCACTACGACATGTTCCGCGGGCGGCTCATCATCCCCATCCGCTCGCCCGAGGGGCGCGTCATCGCGTTCGGCGGGCGGCTGCTCGCGGGGGCAGAGGGGCCCAAGTACCTGAACAGCCGCGAGTCCCGTCTCTACAACAAGAGCGAGACGCTGTACGGCCTGGACATGGCGCGCGAGGAGGTCCGCCGCCGCAAGTCCGCGGTGCTGGTGGAGGGGTACTTCGACTGCATCGGGCTGCACCAGGCCGGCGTGCGCCACGCGGTGGCGCTCTGCTCCACGGCGCTCACGCCGGGCCACCTCGCGGCGCTGCAGCGGGCAGAAGCGCGGGAGCTCGTGCTGCTGCTGGACGGCGACGAGGCGGGGCGCAAGGCGGTGGAGCGGCTCGCGGGCGCGCTGCTCGCGGGCGGGACGCCGACGAAGGTGGCGCTGCTGCCGGAGGGCGAAGATCCAGACACCTTCGCGCGGAAGGCAGGCGTGGAGGGCGTCCAGGGCCTGCTCTCGGGGGCAAGGCCGCTCACGGAGCACCTCTTCCACGTGGCGCTGCCCGGCGGGGCGCAGGCGGGCTTCGAGGAGAAGATGGCGGCGCTGGAGCGGCTCCGGCCCGTCGCGGCGCTGTTGCCCCCGGGGCTCCACCGCAGCGCCTTCTTCTCCGCGCTCGGGTTGCACAGCGGGCTGCCGGTGCGCGAGCTGGAAGCAGCGCTCAAGTCGAAAGTCGCCGCCCCCGCCCCGCCCGCCCCGCCCGCCCCTGCTGCGCCCCCGGCCGCCGGGGCCGCGGTCCCGGGCCGCCCCGCGCAGGCAGCACGCCCGCCCGCCCCCGCCGAGCGGCCGCCTCCGAACCTGGAGGCCTGCTACGTGGCCTTCCTGCTCGAGTCCCCGGGGCTCAAGGAGCGGGATCCCTGGCAGGGCGCAGACGACCTCCGCCACCCCGGCCTGCGGGCGCTGCTCGCCCGGCTGGGGTCCGGCGCGCCGAAGGCGGAGGCGCTCTTCGAGGCCACGCCGCTGGTGAAGGCGGCCCTGGACAAGGAGGCCCGCCACGTGCCCGAGGCGGAGGTGGACCGGGAACGGGCCTTCCTCCGCGTGTGTCAGAAGCTGGCCGTCGGGCGCATCGACGAGCGGCTCGCGGACATTGCCCGCGAGGCGGCGAAGGTGGTGGGGGCCAACGAGTTGACGGAGGATCTCCGCCGCCTGCAGGCCGAGCGCGTGGAGCTGCTGGAGCTGAAGAAACAGGTGTCGGCGGTAAAGACCTGATCCCCACCGGAACAAACGGGCGACAGGCCCGGTTTGACAACGCATTTGTCAGCAGGCAAGGCCTGCGTTAGACAGGCCGGCCCGCTGCGCTGGCGTCACCCTTCCCACGGGAGAGACCGTTCCATGGCCACCCAGAAGTCGCCTTCCAAGCTTTCCGCCAAGTCGCCGAGCAAGGCCGAGAAGCCTGCCAAGAAGGACAAGAAGAAGCTTCCGGTGAAGGCTGCGCCCGCCGCGGCCCCTGCTGCGAAGGCGGCGAAGGCGGCGAAGGCGGCCCCCGCGGCGAAGGAGCAGGACAAGGAGAAGAAGCCGAAGGCGGCGAAGGCCCCCGCTGCGCCCGTCAAGGCGCAGGGCAAGGGCGACACGGGCGCCGGCGAGGACGTGGAAGAGGCGGCGGTGATCGCGGCCGAGGAGGTGGGCGTCGACCCGGACGCCCAGATGGACCAGGACGACGAGGAGGTGGGCGAGCGCAAGGAGGTGAAGGATCTCCTCGAGGCCGGCCGCCAGAAGGGCTACCTCACCTATGACGAGGTGAACGACGCCCTGCCCGCGGACATCGTGTCGTCGGACCAGATCGACGACGTGATGAGCATGTTCGGCGACAACGACATCGAGCTCGTCGACGCGCAGAAGGCCGCCTCCAACTCCGACAGCAAGGTCCCCACCATCGCGGTGGAGGAAAAGAAGGAGGAGGAGGAGGAGGAAGAGGAGGAGAAGGAGAAGGAGAAGGAGGAGCCGGGCGCGAAGAGCAACGACCCGGTCCGCCTGTACCTCCGCAAGATGGGCTCGGTGAGCCTGCTGACGCGCGAGGGCGAGGTGGAGATCGCCAAGCGCATCGAGGAGGGCGAGAAGGAGGTCCTCCGGGCGCTGCTCGCCTGCGCGCCGGCCATGGAGGAGCTGCTGGACATCGCCAACAAGCTGCGCGCCGGGAAGCTGCGCGTGCGCGAGGTGGTGAAGGACGCGCCCGAGGAGAACGCCTCCGAGGAGAGCGAGGCCGAGGGCGAGGCCGAGGTCGTGGCGGCAGAGGGCGCCGAGGGCGGCGGGGACCAGCCGCGGCAGCTCAACCAGAGCGAACTGAACAAGATCGAGCAGCTGTCGAAGGTGACCGAGCGCATCCGCAAGCTGCAGAAGCAGCGGGACGCGCTGGACGAGGCCATCGAGAAGAAGAAGCTCACCGGCCCCAAGAAGGCCGCGGCCGAGCGCCAGGTGGAGGAGTTCAAGGTCAAGATGATGGAGGCGCTGGAGGAGATGCGCCTGTCCAAGAAGATGGTGGACCGCGTGGTGGGCAACATCCGCGCGTTCATCGAGCGGGCGGAGAAGGCGGAGGACGAGATGCGCGAGCACGAGCGCGCGCTCGGCGTCTCCCGCAAGGAGCTCCTGGAGCTGCTCGCAGAGGTCCGGACCAACCCGGCCGTCCTGAAGAAGGTGACCAAGCGCTTCAACATGGCGGACGAGCAGGTGGAGGCGCTGGACCGGGACGTGCGGCTGGCGCAGCGCAAGCTCAAGGAGGTGGAGCAGCAGACCGGGCTCAAGCTCTCCGAGCTGGACCGGAACTACAACGCCATCCGGGACGGTGAGCGCAACGCCGAGCGCGCCAAGAGCGAGCTGGTGGAGGCGAACCTGCGGCTCGTGGTGTCCATTGCCAAGAAGTACACGAACCGGGGCCTGCAGTTCCTGGACCTGATCCAGGAGGGCAACATCGGCCTCATGAAGGCGGTGGACAAGTTCGAGTACAAGCGCGGCTACAAGTTCTCGACCTACGCCACGTGGTGGATCCGCCAGGCCATCACGCGCGCCATCGCGGACCAGGCGCGGACCATCCGCATCCCGGTCCACATGATCGAGACCATCAACAAGCTCATCCGGACGAGCCGCTACCTGGTGCAGGAGATCGGCCGCGAGCCGACGCCGGAGGAGATTGCCGAGAAGATGGAGCTGCCGCTGGACAAGGTCCGCAAGGTCCTGAAGATCGCCAAGGAGCCCATCTCGCTCGAGACGCCCATCGGCGAGGAGGAGGACAGCCACCTCGGGGACTTCATCGAGGACAAGACGCTGGTCAGCCCCTCGGACGCGGTCATCAACATGAACCTGGCCGAGCAGACGCGGAAGGTGCTCGCCACGCTGACGCCGCGCGAGGAGAAGGTGCTGCGCATGCGGTTCGGCATCGGCGAGAAGAGCGACCACACGCTCGAAGAGGTGGGCCAGGACTTCGAGGTGACGCGCGAGCGCATCCGGCAGATCGAGGCGAAGGCGCTGCGGAAGCTGCGCCACCCGTCTCGGAGCAAGCGGCTGCGGTCGTTCGTGGAGAGCTGACGCGGGAAGGGGCTGCCAGCCGGGCCCTTAGCTCAGCGGTCAGAGCTGTCGGCTCATAACCGATTGGTCCCAGGTTCGAATCCTGGAGGGCCCATGGCCCCTTCCCGCGTGTGCAGGAACCCGTAGCGCGGGCGCGCGTAGGGCGAGAGCAGCGGCTGGAGGCGGCCGAGCGGCTGCGCGGGGAGGTTGCACCGCGCGAACAGCGCGTCCTGGAGTTCCGCCTCCCCTTCCCCCTGGTTGACCACGAGCAGCTGGCCGCCCGGCGCGAGCAGGCCCGCCACGTGGCGCAGCAGCGCTTCGGGGGCGAGCACCTCGTCCGGAAGTCCCCACGCGCGCACCGGCGCCGGCGAAAGGAACGGGAGGAACCAGGTGACGAGCGCGTAGGGACCGGTCAGCCCACGCACGTCCCCGGCGATGAAGCGGCAGCCCTCGAAGGCGGCGGCCAACCGCTCCCCGTAGGCGCGGCGCGTGGTGCCCCAGGCGTAGCGGCGGTGCGCGTCCAACTCCACCGCGTCCCAGCCCAGCGGCACGGCGGTGGCGAGCCCCGCGAGCATGCAGCCGTTCTTCGCCCCCACGTCCAGGCAGCGTCCCTGCCGGGGGACGGCGGGCAGCACCGCGTCGAGGAGATCCAGCGCGTAGAGGGACTCGCGCCACTCGGCCAGCGAGCAGGCGTGGTCCCAGCGGGCCAGGCGGGGGAAGCGCGAGGCGAGCTCGGAGAGGCGCGCGCGGCCCACGTCGTCCAGGTGGCGCTCCACGTCCGCGCGCGGGGCGAGCCGCTTCCAGGCGGGCGGCGACAGGCGAAGCGAGTCTCGTGCGCGGAAGCGCAACCGGCGAAGGAGATCCACGGCAGGACGGGAGGCTCCCGCCGAGACCGGCTCTCTGGCAAGCTTCCACCTCAACGCCATGAACCTGCCCCTGCTCGCGCTCACAGCCCTCGTCTCCGTCGCCCCCTCGAAGAAGCCTGCCGCGGCCCCCGCGGCCCCCGCCGCGCAGCCCGCCCCCGCGCCCGCGAAGGCCGCCCCGTTCGAGGGCTACCTCTTCTACAAGTCCGACGCGCAGGCGAAGCCGGTCGAGGGGAGCAGGGGACGGCCGGTGGGCGGCGGGCAGGGCATGGTGAAGCTGGCCGTGTCACCGCGCGGGGTCCGGAGCGAGACCCGCTTCAACAACAACGGCCGCTCGGTGGCCAACACGGTGCTCGTGACGGGCAGCCCGCCGGTGCCCCAGATGTGGAACGAGGGGATGCAGCGCTTCGTGCCCATGTCGCCGCCGCCGCAGGCCACGAAGGGCGAGGTGAAGTCGGAGCTGCTCGGGCGCGAGAAGATGGTGGGGCTGGACACGGTCCACGTGCGCATCATGGAGGGGGCCGAGGTGATGGAGCTGTGGACGGCGCCGGGGCTGGTGGACGACGCGCAGATGGACCAGATCTTCGCCACCTCCTCCCGGCTTTCCCCCGTCGTGGCCGGGGAGCTGAAGAAGCTCGGGGCGTGGGGCCCCGTGGTCCGCAGCGTCCGCGGCGCGGGCGTCGTGCAGCTCGAGCGCCTGGAGCGCACCCCGCTGAACGCCGCCATCTTCTCCCCGAGCACGCCGCCCGTGCCCTGATGGGCGCCCGCGCTGCCCGGCAGGTGAGCGGCGGGTGATGCCGGAGGAGAGAGGAACCGGGTCCGAGGCCCGGACGTCGGCGGGCGCCCGGTGGGCGGCCGCTTGACTTGAATACTTAACGACTGTTCTATTTCGCGTCCCATGGCACGGCCGCGCAAGGAAGCGCAGCGGGACACCCGCGGTGAGATCCTCTCCCGCGCGCTGGTGCTGTTCTCGGAGCGGGGCTACTACGGCACCGGGACACGGGACATCGCGCGGGCGGTGGGCGTGCGGGAAAGCGCCCTGTACCACCACTTCGAGTCCAAGGAGGCCATCCTCCGCGAGCTGCTCCGCAAGCTGGGCCCCGGCCAGGTGGAGCAGGTGGCGGCGTTGGACCCCGCGGCGCTGCTGGACGCGCTCGGGCCGGAGCAGACGCTGCGGCGGATGGTGCACCTGGTGCTCTCCCTCTGGGCGACGGACGACGAGCGGCGGATGTTCCGCATCATCCTCGCCGAGGGGCACCGGCTCCAGGCGGAGGGGATGCTCGACACGGTCGGCACGTTGGGGAAGGTGCGGGCCGCGTTCGCGCGGCTGCTGGCCGAGATGCAACGGCGGGGACACGTGCGCGCGCTGCAGCCGGAGGCCGCGGCCCTCGCCTTCATGGGGCCGCTGGTCTTCCTGCGCTTTCGCCACCTGGGGCTGGTGGCAGTGCCGGACCTCGCCGCCCTCGAGGCCGAGGGCGAGACCCACGTGGCGTTCTTCTGGGAGTCCGTGCGGGTCCTCCGGAAGAGCAAGTCCACGAAACCGAGCAAGCGTTCAAATTCGAGGCGTCCGTGGCGCTCCTGAAGCTGGCCCTCCGGAACCTGGTCCGCAACCGGCGGCGCACGGCGCTGACGCTGGGGGCGCTGGTGTTCGGCGTGGCGGCGGTGCTCGGCGTGCGCGGTTTCCTGAAGGGCTTCCAGGGGACCATCCTCGAGAACCAGGTGGGCGGGTACCAGGGGCAGGTCCAGGTGCACCGCGCGGGCTACCTCCAGAACGTGCTCGGGGCGCCGCTGACCCTGGACATGGCAGACACGCCGGGGCTGCGGGCGAAGATGCTCGCGGTGCCGGGGGTGGCGGCGCTGTCGCCGCGCATCGAGTTCGGGGCGCAGCTGTCCACCCCGGACCTGAAGCCGGCCCCGGAGGATGGCTCGGAGCTCCCGCCCGCGGACCGGGGCACCTCCACGTTCCTGGTGGTGACGGGGCTGGACTTCGCGCTGGACCGGGCCGTCACGCCTCGCAAGGGGGCGTGGGTGGCCGCCTCGTCGGGGGAGCTGCCTCCGCGGTCGGACGGGACGGGGCTGGTGCTCAACGAGGACTTCGCGCGGCCGCTGAAGCTGTCCGTGCGCGCACCGGGGCTGCCCCCTGCCCCTCCCGAGTTGCTCCCGGCGCTGCTCTCCGCGGACCGGGACGGCTCGCTGAACGGGGAGACGGTGGAGCTCACGGGGACCTTCGCCTCCGTCACGGCCAATGACCGGCGCGTGGGCTGGGTGGGGCTGGCGACGGCGCAGCGGCTGCTCCGGATGGAGGGGCGGGTGACGGAGTACGCGCTCGCGGTGTCCCCGGGCCACGAGCCGGCAGAGGTGAAGGCGCGCCTGCAGGCGGTGCTCGGGGACGGGTACGAGGTGATCACCTGGGACGAGCGCGTCCCGTTCGTGAAGGACCTGGTCTTCGTCCAGGGGGCGCTGTTCGACCTGTTCTCCACCCTGTTCCTCGGGGTGGTGCTGCTGGGGTTGGTGAACGCCATGCTGATGGGCGTGCTGGAGCGGGTGCGGGAGATCGGCACCCTGCTCGCGCTGGGGATGCGCAGCGGGCGGGTGGCGCGGCTGTTCGTGCTGGAGGGCGTGGTGCTGGGATTCATCGGCGCGGCGGCGGGCGCCGTGCTGGGGCTGGGGCTGGTGGCCGTGATGTCCCGCGTGGGCGTGCAGATGACGGCGCCGGGGGCGAAGGTGCCCGTGGTGCTGCACCCGTGGGTGGAACCGGCGTTCGTGGCGCGCGTGGTGGGACAGGCCGTGGTGGGCGCCGGGCTCGCAGCGCTCTGGCCGGCGCGCAGGGCGTCCCGGTTGCGGCCGGTGGAGGCGCTGGCGCACGCATGAACCGGCCCTGGCAGATGG
>JBDLRJ010000111.1:0-8020 GCA_039800145.1 Pseudomonadota bacterium
ACGTCCAGCCCGGTGTCGAACAGGATGCCTCGCAGCACGGCACGTCCCGCCGACAGCTCTCGGGCAATGGAGGACTCCGGCTTGCTGCAGGTGATGCTCGGCTTGCCCTGCCGCGGGACGCCGTCCCAGCGCGAGGTGCGGTCCTTTCCCTCGGCGTCGCTGCCCCACACGCCAGAGAGTTCACCCTCCGAGGTCAATGCAAAGGCGAACGTGCCGCGGGCCGGCGCATTGCCCTCCTCGTAGCGCTCCACCCACGTCCCGTAGAAGACCCCGTCCTCCACGATCCCCTCGACCGTCGAGTTGCCGGCGCGCCCCTCCTCGTCCGCGGCCATGCCGTAGCAGCCGGTCACGCGCTGCCCGTCCTGGCGGAGCACCATCTCCCCGTAGGTGGCCTTCCATGCGCCGTCGAAGCGGACGGCGCGGGGCTTCGACGGCGTCCCGAAGACGGACAGCTCCGCCAGGCTCCACCACTCGGTGTTGCCGTGGTTCTCGAGCACGACCACGCGGAGGTAGCGGACGTTGGGCGTGCGCGGGAAGGACACCGGCACGGGCTTGCGGCCCTTCGGGAGCGTCACCTCGGCGAGCGGCTTCCAAGGGCCGGTGGGGCCCGCGCCCCATTCGAGCCGCAGCCGCCGGGTGGAGATGCCCGGGTAGTCCCGCTCGTTGTCCGAGTTCACCACCTCGGCGCGGGTGAGATCGTGCGGCTCCGCCAGCCGGTACATGACGGAGATGGAGGCGCCGTCCTTGTGCGGCTCCCACCAGGTGTCCTGGCCGTCCACGCGCCCGTCCGTCAGCCCGGTCGCCTCCGGGGAGAACTGGCGGCCTTCCTCGTCCGTGTAGGGAAGGGCGCCTCGGGAGAGCAGCAATGCGTTCACCTCCGGGGCATTGGCGGGCGGTGCCGCAAGCGCCGGGGCCGACAGCAGTGCAGAGGCAAGGACGATCGACAGGCGGTTCATGGCGCTCCTCGGGAAGAACGGGCACGCCATGGATACCACGCGCGCCCCTGCGGCGAAGAGCAGGGGCATCCTCTCGGGGGCCTTCCACGGCTGCCCCCGTCGTGCTGACGTCCCGGGCCATGCAGCGTTCGTCCCGCGCCGTCCGTACGTGCCTCGTCCTCCTGGGCGCCGCGCTGCCGCTCGCGTGGGGCCTGCCTGCCGACGCGGGTGACACCTGGACAAACCCGTTCCCGGGGATCCGGCACCTGCACCGAACGGGCGCAGACAACCTGGATCTCCGCGCGGCGGTGGTGGACCTGTGCGCGCCGGGAGTCTCGGTCCGGACGACCGGCTTCTCCGAGCGCGGCAAGAAGACGTCCACCTACGCCCAGTCGGTGGGGGCGCAGCTCGCGGTGAACGGAGACTTCTACTGCCGCTCCGTGGACGTGGCGTCCTCCGGGAGTCCCTACCCGCCGTGCGTGGGTAAGCCGGTGTACCGGACATGGGGGCTCGCAGCACACGCGGGCAGCGCGTGGCCGGAGGAGATCCACCGGGACGCGCTCGCCGCGTTCGGCGCCGGGCGGGCGCAGATCTACGACTGGGCCGAGCACCACCCGCTGCTGCCCTGGATGCAGGAGGGGCTCGGGGGCCACTTCTCGCTCGTGCTGGACGGGAAGGTGTCGACGGATCCCCGCATCCAGCCTGCGCAGTGTGGGCGGAACCCCCGGACGGCGATGGGGCTCTCGAAGGACCGCAACTCGCTCATCCTCGTGGTGGTGGACGGCCGGAACGGCTACCGCGGGGCCAACTGCGTGGAGGTGGCGCAGCTGCTCGTGGAGCTGGGGGCGGACCGGGGTTTCAACCTGGACGGGGGCGGCTCCTCCACTTTCTGGATGAAGGGACCGGGCGTCCTCAACCACCCGTCCGACGGCACCGAACGGACCGTGGGAGCACACCTCGCCGTCTTCGCCACCGGGAGCGGCCCCGCGCTCCATTGCGATCCCCCGTGGAGGGTGGATCCCGGGGCGCCCCTCCCTCCGCTCCGGCTCGCAGGTTCGCCGGTCTCCCTGGGCGTGACCGGCCCGACGTGGCTCGAGGACGCACTTCGCTCGCCCGCCCTGGACGGGGGCGCCGGGTGGATCCCCTCACCGCTCACGCCCGTCTCTCCGGGAGACGGTGGTCACCTCGGCGCGGCGCCCGAAGATGCCGTGGCCGTGGGACTCAACGTGGCCGCGACGGGCGGCGGTCCGCTCGGGCTGTCCGCGTGTGGTCAGCCGGCAGATGCAGGAATCTCCCTGCCGGACGGCGGCACCTTCGGACGGGCGCTGCTCGCCCCCACCGGCAGCGAGGGGCTCTGCCTCTCCGCCCCCGCGGGCGTCTCGGTCTCCGCCTCGCAGTTCGGACACCTCGTGCAGGGGGCGGGGCTGTTGCTGCAGCCGGTGGAGCCGGTGACGGTGCTGGACACGCGCGCGGACGGCGGACGGTTCAGCGGGCGGCTGCCCGAGGGAGTCCCGGTGCGGCTGCCCCTCGAGGAGCTCCCGGGGTTTCCTCCGAACGCGGAGGCGGCCGCCCTGGACGTCCGCGTGGAGGACTCGAGGGCGCCGGGGCTGCTGTGGGTCGGTCCCTGCGCAGGGGCGGACGGAGGGCTCCCGGCGTGGAGCGGTTGGTGGGAAGGAGAGACGGGGGGCAACTCGGTGATCATCCCGGTGACGGACGGCGGCGTCTGCCTGTCCGCGGGCGGTGGGCCGCACGCGCGGGTGACCTTGTCCGCTCTCTTCGTCCCCCCTCCGCCGCCGACGCCCGTTGCCCCGGATGCCGGGGATCCACCGACGGACGCAGGAACGGTTGCACCGCCCGAGAGCGGAACGGCCGTGGGCGGGTGCGGGTGCCAGGGCGTGGCAGGGTCCGCGACAGCAGCGGGGTGGCTGCTGCTGGGGCTGCGGCTCACGCGCACGAGGCGCCGGCGCTGAGGGCCGCGGAGCCGCTGTCGCCGGCGGGTGTCGGTTTTCGCAGCCCTCGAGAAACGTTCCTGCTCCAGTTCCCGACAACGACTCCGTAGCCCTCCTCTCCACCGTTGGCCGGAGTCTCCCATGCGTGCGCTGCTTGTCCGTCCCTTCCTGCTCATGGCCGCGCTCGGCGTGGGCTGCGGTCCCTCTTCAGAGGCTGAACTCGCGGACGCGGACGACGGGGTGAGCCTCGAGAACGACGTCTACGTGGATGGCCCTCTCGGAACGGGCGAAGCGGCGCTGGCGGACGGGACGCCCCAGGTGGTGTTCGTGAACTTCGCCGGGCCGGTCATCTGCGACGCGCAGGGCGAGGACTCGCGGACGAACAAGTCCTTCGCCATCTGCGGCCACTTCAAGAAGTGCGGCGGCTGCTTCGACTTCGCCGCCTACACGGGCTCGGACAAGACGGCCATCGTCAACTACCTGAAGGGGTACTTCACCGCGTACAAGGTGAACTTCACCACCACGCGCCCGACGAGCGGCAACTACACCCAGCTGGTCATCAGCCCGAGCTGGGCGTCCAACCACGGCGTCGCCGCGCTGGACTGTGACAACGCCAACCGCAACGGCATGGCCTACGTGTTCCGCACGGGTGACCGCTTCTTCACGAACATCGGTGGAGGCGTCCGGGCGAAGGGCATTGCCAAGGCCGCGGCGCATGAACTGGGCCACAGCTTCGGCCTGGGCCACCGCGGCTCTCCCACCTCCGCGAGCTCGGACCACATGGATGTCTGGTCCCGCGGGAACGTGTGGAACGCGGGCACGGCCTCCGATCACATGAACTGCGTGGGCGGCACCGGCAAGCGGCAGGACTCCAACGGGCTGCTGCTCAGGAACATTGGCGCGCGCTGAAGGCGGCACGCGCCCGTGGCCGTGCGCGGTGTCCCGGACGGGCGCGCGTCGAGGTGCCGGGGCGTTCCCCGAGACGTGAAGCCGACGTACCCGCTGGGGCCCCGGACCCGCCTCGGCTAGGGTGCCGCCGTGCTTTCGGACTACGCAGCGCCTCGAAGAGAGTCTCCTTCCCCTCCCCCGCGCGGATGGCTCCTCGCCGTCGTCGTCGCCGCGCTGGTGGGCGCCACGTTCTCGGCGGTCAGCACCGCCGACTTCACGCAGTTCCTGGACCGCCAGGTGCACGGGCTCCACTGCTCGTTCGTCCCCGGGGCCGGCCGGGAGCTGGGCGAGAGCGGTTGCCGCACGGTCCTGATGTCCCCCTACAGCAGCTACTTCCGGGACCGCGTCTGGGGCGGCATCCCGGTGGCGCTCTGGGCGCTCGCCGTCTTCTCGTACCTCGTCGCGCGCGCCGGCGCGCCGCTGCTGCGGGGCTCCACGGACCGCAGGGAAGCAGGCTTCCTGGTCGCTGCCACCGGGCTGCCCCTGGGCATGAGCGCCGTCTACTTCGCGCTCTCGCTGCACGTGGGCGCCACCTGCAAGGTGTGCGTGGGCATGTACGTCTCCAGCATCGTGGCCTTCGTGGCCGCGGTGCTCGCGTGGCGGCAGACGCCGGCGCCCTCGCCCGAGGTCGCCGGGAGCCCGGCAGGTTGGTTCGCGCAGGGCGTGGGCTTCGTCGCGCTGTCCACCGCCGTCTTCCTCGCGGTCACCCCTCCGTCGGACCTCGGCAAGACGGGGACGTGCGGAACGCTGGTGCAGGCGGAAGACCCGGCCGGCGTGATGGTGGACCTGAAGACGGGTCCCACGCCGGCCATCGAGGTGCTGGATCCCCTCTGCCCGTCCTGCAAGGCGCTGGACACGCGGCTCTCGGCCTCCGGGCTCGGGCAGGAGCTGGGGCTCAAGGGCGTGCTGTTCCCCCTGGACTCCAGCTGCAACTGGATGGTGACCGAGGCGTTGCACCCCGGCGCCTGCACGGTGAGCGAGGCCATCCTCTGCGCCCAGGGGCTCGGCGAGAAGAAGAACCCGGCCGCGGCGCGGAGGCTGCTCGCGTATGCCTTTGCCCACCAGGAGCAGCTGCGGGAAGAGGCGAAGAAGGACCCGAAGGCCCTGCGCGCGCTGCTCGAGAAGGACTTCCCGGAGATCAAGGGGTGCCTGGGAGGTGCACAGGTGAAGAACAAGCTCGGCAAGAGCCTCCGGTGGGCCGTGGCCAACGCACTCCCGGTGCTGACGCCGCAGCTGTTCGTCCGGGAGAAGCGGATGTGTGACGAGGACACGGACCTCGGGTTCGAGTACTCGCTGGCGAAGCTGCTGGCCGCGGGAGACGGCGTGGCGAAGAAGGGAGTCCCCTGATGGATGCGCGCGCGAAGGTGCTGGGACTGACGGTGGCAGCGGCGCTCCTCCCTGCCGGGCTGGTGGGCGCGTGGGGAAGTTCCGCCCGGACGCGCCTGGCCGAGAGCAGCGCCGCGCCCTCGGAGGTCGCGATCGCGGCAGTCTCGAACGACGAATACTGCACGCCGCAGCTGAAGTCCGTGGTGCGGCGCGTGGCGAGCGCGTGCGGGCTGGTGCAGGCCGAGGGCGGCCGCGGCTGCCAGCCGACGGACGCGAAGAAGGTGGCGTCCCTGTCCGGCGGTGACTTCAACGCGCTGTTCCGGCCGCTGAGCAGGCGCGCCCACATCGTGCAGTTCGACACGGATGTTGCCGAGCTGGACGAGGGGGCGAAGAGGCTCGTGGAGACCGCCTGGAGCGACCAGCGCGGCGCGAGCTTCTTCTTCGTGGTGGCGCGGGCGAGCCCCGAGGGCAGCGCGGATCACAACACGAAGCTGAGCCGGGACCGGGCGCAGGCGGTGCTGAACCACCTGCAGGAGCGGTTCAAGGACCCGGAGCTGGAGAAGCAGGTCGGCCTCCTGTGGCTCGGGGAGGACTTCGCGCAGCTGGGCGAGGAGTTCTGCACGTGGAACCGTTCACGCGAAGCGTGCACCCCGGCCGAGCTCAACCGCAGCGCCTTCATGGCGTGGATCGACTGTGCGATCTGACATGCGCGCGAGGGGCGTTGCGCTGGTCGCCTTCGCCGCGGGGCTCACGGGCTGCCCGGACGACAAGCCCGCGGGAGACGCGAGCCGGGTCCAGCGCGTGCAGACCGCCACTGCAAAGCCAGGCACCACGCGGTTTTGCGACAAGACTTTTCCGGCGAGCGGTCCCGGCGCGAAGACCTGGTCCCCTCCGCCGCTGCGCCCCCTCGACGGAGCGCCCGGTGAGCAGGGCACGGCCGGCTGGCGCTGGGTGACGGCATGGGCCACCTGGTGTTCGCCGTGCGTGGAGGAGATGGGGCTGTTCGGGCGCTGGAAGGACGGGCTCACGCAGGAGGGCGTGCCCGTCCGGTTCGAGTTCCTCAGCGTGGACGAGACGGAGGCTGAACCGAAGCTGCGTGCGTGGCTGGGCAAGAAGCTGCCCGGCGCGGTGACGTGGGCGAAGTCGCCCGAGTCGTTCCAAGAGTGGCTCTCGGCGTCCGTGGGGTTGGATCCCGAGTCCGCCATCCCCTTGCACTTCCTGGTCGACCCCGCCGGCAACCTCCGCTGCGCGCGCGTGGGGGCGGTGCACGCGCAGGACTACGGCACGGTGAAGGCGATCCTCTCCGGGAGATGATCCGGCCCGGCCGGGCCGGCCCGCAAGGACGTACAAGTCTCTATCAAGGCACCAGGCACGGGGGCGGGTACTGCGCGCACGAGCGCCCCGACGCGCGGATGCTGCCAGTGCAGCACGCTGCCGAGCCCCCCGGCCGGCCGCCACACCCCGTCCCTCCACACGTCCCGCACGCGGCGGCGCAGCACACCTCGTCGCGGAGCAGGCCCCGGCACTGCGCCGCCTTGGCGGGGTCGATGGCGTCCAGCCGCTCCTGCCCGGCCCACGCCTCGAGCTGGTGCCAGATCCTCCCGGCGCGCTGGGCCGGCGTCGTCACTGCGTCCACGGCGGCCGCGCCCTTCCGCACCCCAAGCTGCGAGTAGTACAGGCTGCGCGGGGTGACGTGCGCCCCGTGGGACTCCCACGTCCCGAAGGGCTCCGCGGGCACGAAGCTCCCCTCCGTCTTCGCCCCCACGCCGCCCACCACCCAGTTCATTGCCCCGAGCGGGGCATCCGAGGTGATCCGAGCCGCGGAGACGTTCCAGAACATCGTCTGCGCGCCGGCCCAGCCGTGGCCGGACCCCGAGTCGGCCCGGTTCTGCACGCGGATCTCCTCCGAGCGGACGTTGTCCAGCAGCATCCCCGTGGCCCAGCGGTGGTGTGGCCCCTCGTCCGAGTGGTTCTGCACGGACGCGCAGTCCACCCACACGTTCGGCCCCACCACCCGGCCCCCCGTGACGAAGTTGTGCCGCCCGTTCCGCGCGTAGCAGCGCTGGAACAGGTTGAAGGCGCCCTTGTCCACGTAGAAGGAGTACCGGCGCCCGCCGTCGATCCGGGACACGGGATCCAGCTGGGCCACCTCCTCCACGGTGTTGAACCGCGAGTCGTCCGTCAACTCCACCGCGGCGTACCCGAACGCCACCGACGTCACGCGGCGCACCCAGCCATCCCGGACGCCCTTGAAGGTGATGGCGTTCCAGCCGTGCGCCTCGTCGTCCGGGGCGGCGTACAGGGACTCGAGGCGGAGATCCTCCACGCCGCAGTGATCCAGCTCTCCCACCGCCGTCACCCGCGCGAGCCCACCGCCGCCCCAGGCCTGCGTGAGCGCGTCCACGAGCGGGGCGTCCACCGTGATCCTGCTCCCGGAGACGGCCTCCACTTTCCGCACGTGCGCAAGATCGTACCCGCTCGGCGTCCACCCCTGGCTCGCCATTCCCAGCGCGGAGATCCATGCCTGGTTGGGCGTGCGCACCACGGCGACATCGTCTCCCGGCACGAATCCCGCGGCACCCGCGACCTCGAAGCTGCGGCTCCCCACCGGCACGGCCGGAGAGGTGATGGCCACCCGCGTACCGGCCTGCTCGCGCAGCCCCAGCCCCTGCTTCTCGACCACGATGAGCTCGTGCTGGGCCGGGCGCGTGGCCACGATGACCGTCCCCGCCGGAGACTGCCCCGCACCGCGCAGCACGACCCCGGAGGCCCGGATGTACAGCGTCCCATCCACCTCGTACGTCCCCGGGGCCAGGACCACCGCGGCGCGGAATCCGTCCGGCCCGCGGGGCAACGCGGCAG
>JBDLRJ010000112.1:0-12573 GCA_039800145.1 Pseudomonadota bacterium
GGCGAGCCCGAACGCAGATGACCGCCGCCTGATGGTGAACAGCTGCGCAGGGGCGAACTGCCTGGACCTGGATGCGTGGACGACCCTTCGGCTCGGAGGTACGGACGAGGGCGTGGCGGGCACGTGGTTGGAGACGACGGGGACGGGCGTCTACGTGGCCGCCGTGGCGGGCGGGCAGCTGAACCTCTACGGCTGTGACGCGAACTGCGTTTCACCCGCGGCGTGGCAGGCCGTGGGGGCCGTGGACACCGACGCGCAGATGGCCGCCTCCCTGCCGCCAGCTCTCGGGAGCGCGTGTCCGGGCACGGCGGTGTCTGCAGCCTGGTATCCGCGGCTCCCGCGGTTCGCAGTGGGGGACCCAGGGCTGGTGCTGATGCACGCGCCGAATGCGCTGGTGCTGTGTCCCGGGGCGACGTTTCCGAGCAGCTCCCCGACGGTGGGGAGGCTCGTCTCCACGTTCTGAGCGGAGTGCCTGGGTGGCACCGGGGCGCGTTCCGCTTGATTGACCCACCCCCACCTTCCCCTTAGCTTGACGACGCGCGGTCGCAGGCCATTCCTCCACCGGGAACGTCCAGCGGTCACATCATTCGGTCCGGGAGGAACCATGTCTCAGAAGGCGTCGGTGTGGGCGGTTGCTGCGGTGGTTGCACTCCTGGGCGGTGGATGCGGGCTGGAGGCCATCCCGTTCGTCACGTGTGGCCCCGGCAACTGCGCGGGCTGCTGCTCCTCGGAAGGTGTGTGCCTCGGTGGCACGGATTCCTCCGCGTGCGGCTTCGGGGGCGACCTGTGCGGCGCGTGCTCGCCGCACCAGGCATGCCTGTCCCAGGCCTGCAGCATGGACGGGTCGCAGGTGTGGATCCTCCAGCCGGTCTCGGCCGTCATCGCAGACACCAACAACGGTTCCACCTGGGATGACCTCGGCGGCGCGGCACCCGATCCCTACGTGGTGATCGCCGGTGCACGGACCCCCGAGGCCTCCGACACCTGGACGCCCAGCTGGAACACCGGCTTCGAGCTCACCACCACGGCGCTCTTCGAGGGCGTACCGGTACAGGTGATGGACTCAGACGCCTTCTCCCACGACAGCATCACCCCGTCCGGCTTCATCCAGCTCACCGAGGCGGACTTCGCCGCGGGCGGCAAGCGCTACGAGAACTGGGGCGGCGTGGTGTCCATCGACTTCGTCCTCCAGAAGAAGCCGTAGCCGCCCCGGCTACTTCAACGCCCCCCGGAAGAACTCGAACGTCCTCGCGAACGCGGCTTCCGCATCCTTCTTCGAATACACGTCCGGCCGCTGCTCGTTGGCAAACGCGTGCTGCGCGTCGTAGCGGTGGAACTCCGTCTTCGTCCCAACGCCCTTCAGCTTCGCCTCGAGCCCGTTCACCAACTCCGGCGTGCACCAGCCATCCGTGTTCGCGAAGTGCCCGAGCACCGGCGCCTGGATGGCGCCGAAGTCCACCTTGCTGCCGTCCGGGATGCCGTAGAACGGCACCACCGCCGCGAACGCCCCCGGCAGCTTCGCCGCGGCGAACAGCGACAGCGCCCCGCCCATGCAGAAGCCCGTGATGCCCACCGCGTGGGACGGGTACTTCGCGGCCAGCGCCTCGGCCGCGTCCTTCAACGTCCCGAGCGACTTCCCCCAGTCCAGCCCCGCCATCAGCGCACCGGCCTTTTCCTTCTCTCCAATCTTCGCCACCACCCCGTCGTAGAGGTCCACGGCGAACGTGGCGAAGCCCTCGGAGGCGTACCGGTCCGCCACCCCGCGCGTCTGCTCGTTCAGCCCCCACCACTCGTGCACCAGCACCACCACGCCGCGCACCTGCGCAGGCTCCGCGAGGTGCCCCGGCACCGTCTTCCCTGCAGCGGTCTTCAGCTCCATGTGCGTGACTCCCTGGATAAACTTGCAGACTTCACAGCGTGAGCAGCAGCCGCGCCAGCGCCTGGGCCTTCGGCACCAGCGTGTCCGCCTCGATGAACTCGTCCACCGTGTGGAACCCTTTCCCCCGCGGTCCCAGCCCGTCGATGGACGGAATCCCCAGCGCCGAGGTGGTGCTCGCGTCCGAGCCCCCACCCACGAGCGCCGCCTCGGCGCACCCGAGCCCGTGGTGCGCCGCGCACGCCCCGTACGCCTTCATCAAGGCCTCGGACTCGGGGGTCTTCTCCAGCGGCGAGCGCGCCACCCCTCCGTCCAGCTCGAGCCGCGTCCCCGGCACGGAGGCGGCAGCCGCGGCAGCCGCCTCGCGCGCCGCGGCGAGCAGCGCCTCTGCGTCTCCCTGCGTCTCGAAGCGCAGGTCCACGTGGGCCTCGCCGAGGTCTGGCACCGTGTTCTTCCCCTGCCCGCCCACCACCTTGCCCACGTTCACCGTCACGCCGCGCGCGTAGTCCGTCAGCCCCTGCACGCGGTCCACGAAGCGGGCGAGCGCCCAGAGCGCGTTGGCCCCTTCCGCGTGCGCGTTGCCCGCGTGCGCCGCCTTCCCGTGCGCAGTGGCCACCAGCATCCCCGTGCCCTTGCGGCGCGTGATGATGGCGTCCCCCACCCGCCCGGACTCGAAGACGAGCGCCGCCTGCGCCCCCGCCACGTGCGCGCGGATGACGCCCTGCCCCTCCGGTGAGCCCACCTCTTCATCCGAGACGATGACCACCCGCAGCGGTGGCAACCGCGACAGCCCGCCCGTGGCCGCAATCGCTTTCAACGCGTACGCCACCACGACGAGCCCGCCCTTCATGTCCAGCACGCCGGGGCCGCGCCGAAGCGCGCCGTCCACGCGGTACCCCTCGAACTTCCCCGGCGGGAACACCGTGTCCAGGTGGCCCACCAGCGCCACGGCCGCAGCCCCGGGCCGGCCCTCGCTCGAGAAGACGAGGTGGTCCGCGTAGCGCTGGCTCGGCACCACGGTGCACGCCAGCCCCGGCACCGAGAAGAGCCCGCGCAGCAGCCGCCCCACCTCGCGCCCACCGGCCGGGTTGTCGGTGAAGGAGTTCACCTCCACAAGGGCCTGCAGCGGCCCCTCCATCTCCGGGAACTTCCCTTCGAGCCACGCCGTGGCTTCCGACGCCGCGTCCGTCATGGGCCGGTCTTCTATCAGAGCCAGCGGCGGAGCAGCGTCACCACGGGGCCGAGTGCCTCCACGTGGACATCGTGGCCGGAGGGCACCGTGGCCACCTCCACCCCCAGCGCCTCGAGCCGCCGCGCGTCCGCCTCCGGGACGTACGGGCTGCGGTCCCCGCGGATGCACAGGAGCCGCACCGCCTGCTTCTCCACCACGTCCCAGAGCCCTTCCGGGTTCACCCGCTGCTGCAGCGCGCCGAGCGCTGCCCGGTCCACGCGCCACCGGACGCCGCCGCCCTCGACGGAGCGGAGGTTCATCATCAGCCACTCGGTGATGGGCGCAGACAGCCCCGTCCCGAGCATGGCCTCCTTCATGGCGCGGCGGTCGGGCGCGGAGTCGGGCACCTTCAACCACCTCTGCATCACCGCCACGCTCGCGCTCTGGGCCGGCTCGAGTGGAGACGGCGTGATGTCCAGCAGCGCCACCGCCTCCACCTCCGCCTCGGCCACGTCCGCTGCCGCCAGCGCCACGCGCCCGCCGAGAGAGTGGCCCACGAACTCGAGCGGCCCGCGCAGCCCGGCCCCGCGCGCCGTCTCCAGCACGGAGGCAGCCATGGTGCGCAGCGACTCGTCCCTAGAGAGCGGCATCGACTCGCCGTGTCCCGGCAGGTCCACGCACAGCACGGTGCGGGACGGGTCCGCCTCGACGAGCCGGGCGGCCAGCGAGCGCAGGTTGCGCCCGGAGCCGAGAAAGCCGTGCAGCAGCACGGTGGCCCGCGCGCCGTTTCCCACCGCCTGGTGCGCGAGCATCACAGCTTCGACAGAGCGTCCGGGTCCGGGAAGCCCTCGGCAAGGTAGCGCTCCGGCAGCATCCCCTGGGCCTTCAGCGTCACGCCCGGCAGCGACGCCACGGCATCCCAGGCACGCACCGCCACGGGCAGCGGCTGCCCGTCGTCCCCGGCCCCCGGCAGCGCGAAGACGATGCGCTCGGACTTCGGGAGCAGCGGCGCCTCGCCCCGCACCCACACGCACGCCGAGTAGGGCTTGCCCTTGTCCTCGATGACGGCCGCCTGCGCCACGTCCTGGCCGAGCCCCGCGAGCAGCTCGCGCTGCGACTCGGCGTAGCCCACGCCCGCCGGCAGCGCCGCGAGCCGCAGGGACTCGAAGCACGACCGGTTGGCCGCGGGCAGCCACGGCACCCACGTCCCGGCGGCGTTGCGCTTGAAGGCCGTGCCGGACAGCCCCATGGCCTGCTGGCACGCGTCCAGCCCCATCTCGCCCAGGGACTTCAGCGCCGCGTCGTCGTCCGCGCCCGCCACCAGCAGCAGCTCCACGTGGGGCACCATGACCACCGCCTCCCCCTTGAGGGGCAGGCCTTCGAGCCGCTCGGGGAGCAGCAGCCGCGCGCCGTCGTGGCCGTCGTTCTCGTTGGAGTGGAACACCCCGCCGCGCCCCTTGATGATGGGCTTGTGCGTCCGGCGCCGAAGGTTGTCCACGGCCACCTTCTCCAGCGCCGCGAAGTCCCGGCCCCACGCCGCCAGGCGCGCGTCGTTCACCTCGGCGGCGTCGTCCGTCATCTCGAAGACGAGCCCCACGGACAGCTCCGCGTTGAACGGGCGCGAGGGGATGGAGAGTTCGGGGCTGGGCTCGCCCTCCTCCGCCTCGGCCACGCGGCGGCGCAGCGCAGTCAACGCGAAGTGCTCGCGCGGGTAGAGCCGCGGCAGGAGGCGCTCGGTGAGCACCGCGTCGGAGGCGAGCGGCGGCCCCTCGCGCAGCATCAGCAGGCACCGGTCGAGGAACCGGGCCTGGGCGCGCTCACCGTCCGGCCATCCGCGCGCGAGAGACGGCAGCAGCACGAACTGCGCGATGCCGTCCGCGCGGCGGGCCATCACCCGCTCCCTCGAGGGCTGGTACGTCACCTCGCCCTTGAACCCCGCGGCAGCGAGGTAGTCCTGCACCGCGCGGGCGAGCGTGGCGGCGGGCGGCGTCTTCTGCGTGCGGGCGCTCATGGCGTGGCCTCAATCCATCCGGTGACGTCCAAGAAAGTGGCGCCGGAGGATGCGCTGTGCATCCTGGCGCGAGGGCGGGCTCGGGGACGCGAGCAGCGCGGCGAGCGTGGCGTGCGTCTCGTCCACCACGGACTTCGCCTCCACGAGCCCCACCTCCCCGTCCTCCATGGCCACGAGCAGCAGGCACTTGTAGTCGCGGCAGGCCAGGGGGCGGTCCTCGTACAGCGTGCAGGTCTTCCCGGACAGGCCGGGGCAGCCCTTCGTCAGCCCGAGCGCGAGCCGCCCGTCCGGGCGCGTCTCCGCCACGAGCCCGCGGGCGGCGAGCCGCTCCACCTCCCCCGGCTGGACGCCGAGGAACGAGAAGAGCGAGCCGTCGCAGCACAGGCCGCAGTGCAGGCACAGGGACTCGGAGGCGTTCGCGGACACGGGGAGGGAGAAGCGGCCTTAACACGTCTACGGGTCGGCCAGCACCACCAGCAGGTACTCCCCGCTGAGCGCCTGCCCGCCGCTCACGTAGGTGTCGATCGAGAAGTAGCTCCGCCCCTGGACCCCGGTGCGGGTGATGACCTTGTGGTTGCGCACGAGGCAGTCCGAGCCCGTCTGCCCCACGCCCAGCAGGTGGATGTCCAGGTCCGAGTCCCCGAGCGAGATGACGTAGGCGCGGAGGTTCGTGGGGGCCGCCACGTCCAGCTGGTAGTAGAGCTCCGGCCCGGACTCGTCCGCGCTGCTGTTGCAGCCCGGGTAGCTGGAGAGCCGGTTCGTCCCCTCCTTGCGCGTGTCCCGGCTGTCCACGAACGGCAGGCTCGGGATGACGAACGGGTCCGCGGCGGTGCCGGTGCCCTTCAACGCCGCGGGGGCCGCGTCCGGTGCGGCACCGCCCTGCAGCACGCCGCGGAGCCGGTGCAGCGCCTCGAGGTTGAGCAGGTTGCGCGCGTTCTGCGCGTACTGGAGCCCGGGGGCGCTGAAGTCGCACGCGTTGCTCGCAGACGTCAGGTGCACGCCGTCGGAGATGAGCCCGCGCGCGGGCAGCGGCTCGAGCTCGCGGTGCAGGTCCACGTAGGGCACCTGCCGCGCCTGGGCAATGCCGCGCACCACCGCGTTGTACCGGGGCACGCGCCCATCCGCGGTGGCGGAGTCCCCGCGCGGCGGGACCGTGGAGAGGATGGGCACCACGCCGCGGCCGAGCATCCGGTCCACCAGCGTGAACATCTCCCGGCCGTAGGTGTCCAGGTCGTTGAAGCCCATGTCGTTGGTGCCGAGCATGAACACCGCGGCGCGCGGGGTGAGCGCGTCCAGCTCCCGGTCGATGGGGGCCGGGTTGCCGGCCAGCATCTGCTCCGTGCGCCAGCCCACGCCGGCCGCGAGGCTCACGCGGTCGAACGGCGTGGTGGTGCCGGCCTGCCCCGCGCGGAAGTGGTCCACCGTGGACTGCAGGTGCGTGCGCCCGTCCAGCACCAGCGCGCCGGGGTTGGCGAAGCAGTGCATGAACTTGCTGCTGACGGTGATGGAGTCCCCACCTTGGCGAAGACGTTCTCCGTCGCCGGGGCCGACGCCACCGCCTTCAGCCGCGCGGCCACCGACGGCGTGAGCGGCGAGTGGCGCGTGCCGCCCGGGTAGCGGACCGGGCCCGTGTCGGTCGTCCCTGCGTCCGCGGTGCCTCCATCCACACCGGGCGTCCCGGCATCCGGCCCGGGCACCCCGGCGTCGACCGGACCGGCGCCGGCGTCTCGCACCTCGCCTGCGTCCTGCGCGGCGCCTCCGTCCGGCGCCTTCGTCCCCGCGTCCTCGCCGGGCAGCGGGCCCTCGCCCCCACAGGCAGCGAGCGCGAAGAGGGCAACCACGGGGGCGTGACGAACGGAGAGGCGGGCCATGGCCCCTTCCTACCCCGTCCGGGGAGCGTCCTGCGCGCCGGGGTGGCGGGGGTTATCTGGAGGGGCATGGTTCGTCTGCTGGGTGCACTGCTGCTGCTGCTGGGGGGAGAGGCCATGGCCATCGAGGAGCCCGCGTACCGGGTGCTGGAGAAGCACGGTGCGCTGGAAGTGCGCGCGTACGAGCCCCACGTCGTGGCGGCGGTGGAGGTGGAGGGCGAGCGCGGCGAGGCGCTCAACCGGGGCTTCCGGCTGCTCGCCAACTACATCTTCGGCGCCAACCGCTCGCGCACGAAGGTGGACATGACGGCCCCGGTGGCATCCCAGGCCGCCCCCGAGAAGCTGGCGATGACGGCCCCGGTGGGAGGACAGCAGCTGGAGGAGGGGCGCTGGAAGGTGACCTTCGTGATGCCCTCGGCCTACAGCCTGGAGACGCTGCCCGTGCCCAACGACGCCCGCGTCCGCCACGAGGCCGTGCCCGGCAAGCGCGTGGCCGCCTGGCGCTTCTCCGGCTGGGCCACGGACGGGAACGTGCAGTCTGCGCTCGAGGATTTCCAGGCGGGGCTCAAGGCCCAGGGGCTGCGCCCGCGCGGGGAGCCCCTGCTCGCCCAGTACAACCCGCCCTGGTCGCTGCCGTTCTGGCGCCGCAACGAGTGGTGCGTGGAGTTGGAGGACGCGCCGTCCGTCAGCGCCGGGGGCGCCGCTTCGGACGGGGTTCCGGCGCGGGAGGCTCCGTCCACGCCACCGCCACGTCCCTGAGCCCCCGCGCCAGCCGGTGCCGGGCATCCTCGCCCAGCCCGGCCATGATGCGCCGCAGCTCCCCGAACTCGTCCTGGCGCGTGTGCGGCACCTGCGCCAGCGACTCCGCGGCGAAGAACTCCGCGAGGCTGCAGCCGAGCGCGTCACAGAAGCGCGCCAGCGTGGCCACGGTGGGGGCACGCGCCATCGTCTCGAGCCGGGAGACCTGCGCCACGCCCACCCCCATCCTCCGGGCGAGCTCGTAACGGGAGTAGCCTGCACCCTCGCGGAGCTCCTTGAGCCGCCGCGCGACGAACCTCTCGACGTCGCTCCCGCCCATGCGCCCCACCTCCCGTGAAGGGGCAACCCTAGAGAACGGGCGGAATGTCCGTTAGTCGTCAACTGACAACCGCCAGTTGACAACCCGGGAAGTCACAGCAGGGTCATCTGCGCCGCGCGCGGCGGGGCCTCCGAGGGGCGCAGGGGGGAGGCGTCCGCCTTCGCCGGCAGCGCGAGCAGCCTCCCGGCGAGCGCGTGGCCGGAGAGGAAGGCCCCCTCCACTCCGGGGACTCCGAAGCCGTCCCCGCACACGCCCAGTTGAAGCTGCGCGTCGAACAGGCACGGGGCCGGGTGGAGGTGCGAGGCCTGCGAGTACCGCCACCTATGGCCGGCGAAGTGGGCCACCGCGGCCCCTTCCCGCTGCACGCGGCGGAGGAAGTCCTCGAGGAGCGTCCGCGCGGAGGACTCGGGCGGCTCCTCGACGTGGGCCGAGGACCACTCGGGGCTGGCGTGCAGCACCCAGCGCTCTCCCGCGGGCCGGCCCGGCTTGCTGCCCTCGCGCACCGCCTGGCCGAGCGGGCCGCTCCCGTCTCCGTGGACGAGATCGAGCCCGAGTTCCAGCGGCGCCTCGAAGGCGACGAGCGCGGCGATGCACGGGGCGTAGGCCACGCGCGCCGCCTCGTCCGCGAGTCCCGGCGCCACGGGCCGCAGCAGCGTCACGGACTGGGGTGCAGGGGCGGCGAGGACGAGCTGGGTGAAAGTCCCAACCTCCTGCCCGGCCCCGTCGAAGAGGCGCCACGCGCTGTCGCCGCGCTCGAGCCGCTTCACCTCCACGCCGTAGCGCACGGAGAGGTCCACGCCGAGGTGGGCGACGAGGGCGTTCATGCCCGGCACCGCGACGTACCGGGTGGCGGGCCCGGTGCTGCGCGGCGTCCACTCGGCCACCACGCCCTGCGCGCACCAGCTGTCCACGTACATTCGAAAGCGCGGGTCCTCCGCGGTGAAGGACGGGGCACCGTGGTCGAACGTGCCCACGTCCGCGCGCCGGGTGCTGAGGCGGCCCCCCGCCCCACGGCCCTTGTCGAAGACGGTCACGTCGTGTCCTGCATCCGCGAGCGCACGCGCCGCAGCGAGCCCTGCCACCCCTGCGCCCACCACGCCCACGCGCTCCACCACGCCGCGGGCCGGCCGGTGGACGCGGCGGGTGTACTCGGCCAGGTCGAAGCGCTGGGAGAAGACGGAGAGCGGCCGGGCACGCACCGAGCCGGTGATGGGCTGCTCCGGGAGGTGCGGGCGGTCGAACAGCCCGAGGCACCAGAGGATGCCGCCGTAGCTCGCGGGATCTCTCCCATCCAGCGCGTAGCGGTGGTTGAGATCGATGAGCAGCCGCAGCGCCTCGGGGGCGTCCTTCGTCCACTGCAGCAGCGCCTTCCCCCATGTCATCCGCACCTGGTTGTGCAGCTCGCCGTGGACGACGAGGGACGTCTGCAGCGCGTCCCAGAACGGCTCGCCTGTGCGGCCGCGGGCGAGCTGCTCCCAGGTGAAGCGGGCAGGCCGCGCGTCCTGCGCGTGGCGCTGGAGCGTCTCGCGCGCCCAGGCCGGGAGACACGACACGTCCTCGTGGTCCGGCCTGTAGGCGCAGAAGCTCCACGGCACCTCGCGCCAGACGTGGAGCTCGTCCAGGAACTTCGCGGCGCCCTCCGTGCGGTGGGCCACCGCCTCGCGGGCCACGCGGAACGGGGACACCATCCCGTAGTGGAGGTAGGCGGACATGCGGCTCGCGCCGGCGGGCTTGAGCGGGCTGCTGCGCGCGTCCGCGTACTGCCCGAGCCCGTGCGCCACGAACTCGGACCAGCGCTGCAGTCCCGCCGTGGTGCCGCCCGGCGTGTGTGCCACCGGTCCGACGGAGTGATCGATGTCACAGGAGGCGATGAGCGCGGGAAGGTCCGCGCGGGCGAGGTCCACGGGCGTGAACGGCAGCTCGGGCAGGAAGGCCGGACCCGTGGGTGCAACATCGTTCCATGCCCTCCCCGCGCGCGCTTCCCACGCCGCCTTCGTCGCGTCGCGGAAGGCGAAGGCGCGGTCGTACGCACGCCCCACGCGGCGGAACGGCACCACGCAGGCGGTGTCCACGCGCCACACCGGCGTGCCGCTGCGCCGCTGCACCTCGTCCGCCCACGCCTCCATTGGGCGCCACGGGAAGTCCTCGGTCACCACCAGCGAGGCGTTGCCCGCGAGCGTCACCAGGTGCGGTCCCCGGTGGCCGGGACGCGCGAGGTGGAAGGCGTGGCCGATGCCGCGGGCGGCACACTGCGCCGCCACGTCCCTCGCCCCTTCCAGGATGAAGGCGTGGTGCCGGTCGGAGGCGTACGGGTAGCGCTCGTCCAGCGCGTGGTAGACGAACGCGGGAAGTCCGAGCGCCTCGGCGGCGAGCAGGGCCACGTCCAGCGCCGGGTTCTCGTGCGCGCGGACCGCGGTGCGCATCCAGTAGAGGACGTACGCACCGCCCTGTCGGGGCGAGGGGAGCACGGCAGGCCAGGTCCGCTCGGCAAGGTGGGGAGGCAGGCGCATGGAGGGGACGTTCCCTAAGTCCGTGCCGGCCGCGGCGCAATGTGCCAAGAGGCGCGTCCATGGTCTCCGAGATCTTCGACGCCTCTGCCTGGAAGCCGGTGCCCGGCTTCGACTTCCAGGACATCACCTACCACCGCGCGGTGGACGCGGGCGTGGTGCGCATTGCCTTCAACCGCCCCGAGGTGCGCAACGCCTTCCGCCCGGCCACGGTGGACGAGCTGTACCGCGCCCTGGACCACGCGCGCATGAGCCCGGACGTGGGCTGCGTGCTGCTCACCGGCAATGGCCCCTCCCCGAGGGACGGCGGCTGGGCCTTCTGCTCGGGTGGGGACCAGCGCATCCGCGGGAAGGACGGCTACAAGTACTCGGAGAGCGAGGCGGCGTCCGGCATCGACACCTCGCGCGTGGGCCGGCTGCACATCCTGGAGGTGCAGCGGCTCATCCGCTTCATGCCCAAGGTGGTCATCTGCCTCGTGCCCGGGTGGGCGGCGGGCGGTGGCCACAGCCTCCACGTGGTGTGCGATCTCACGCTCGCCAGCCGCGAGCACGCGCGCTTCAAGCAGACGGACGCGGACGTGGCCAGCTTCGACGGCGGCTTCGGCTCCGCCTACCTGGCGCGCCAGGTGGGGCAGAAGTTCGCGCGGGAGATTTTCTTCCTCGGGGACGAGTACTCCGCCGAGGACGCCCACCGCATGGGCATGGTGAACGCGGTGGTGCCCCACGCGGAGCTCGAGAAGGTGGGCCTGCAGTGGGGCAAGAAGGTCTGCGGCAAGAGCCCCACCGCGCAGCGGATGCTCAAGTTCTCCTTCAACGCCATCGACGACGGGCTCGTGGGCCAGCAGGTCTTCGCCGGCGAGGCCACCCGGCTCGCGTACATGACGGACGAGGCCCAGGAGGGGCGCGACAGCTTCCTCGAGAAGCGGCCCCCCGACTGGAGCCGCTTCTCGTACCACTTCTAGGCAGCGGACCTAGAGGTAGGCCTCGCACTCCGTGCCGCCGTCCGCGAGCCCCGCGCAGCAGAAGCCCGTGTTCGGGCCGCTCACGTTGCAGGTGTAGCCCGTGCGGCAGGCGGAGCCACCGCGCGCCGCCTTCGCCGCAGGGTCGTTCTCGATGGTGCGGCAGTCACCGGCGCAGATGCCGAAGCCCGTGTAGGCCGGGTCCGTGGTGCCGTACAGCGAGCCGAAGCCCCAGCACACGTACCCGGTGCGGGTGCCACCGTCCGAGGACAGGGCGCAGCTGGCCGCACCCGAGTTGGTGCCCACGGGCCCCTGGTCCAGGCGCGTGCACGCCTCGTAGCAGTAGCTCTGGGCCTGGCTGAACGGCATGCAGACGCCGGTGTTGCCGCAGATGGAGTCGTAGCCGGGGACGCTCACGGGGCTCCCGGACGACCAATCGTAGGCCTGCCCACAGCGGGCCTGGCAGTAGCCGTTGTCGAAGCCCGTGTAGAGGGTGCCGCCGTCCTCCAGCGCGAAGGTCTCCGCCCAGCACAGCGCGTCCGCCGTGGTGCCGCAGTCGAGATCCTGCGTGCAGGGCTCGCCCACCACCCCGTTCGCGAGCGCAGGCGGGATGCCGGCGTCCACGGCGGCGCCCGCGTCGTTCGCCGCCCCCGGCGCGTTGCACACGGTGAAGCGTGCATCCACCTCCGCCGCGTCGAGGAAGCTGTCCCGGTCGTCGTCCACGCCGACCTCGATGGTGCGCGTGCCGCCGGGGCACTCTGCCGTGGGGATGGCGCTCAGCGTCTCCCGGACCATGGCCGACGCGCCCGCCTGGCCCGTGGCGCCGGCAGGACCGGTCGCCCCCGCAGGCCCCGTGGCGCCGGCAGGCCCGGTCGCACCTGCAGGGCCCGTCGCCCCGGCAGGCCCGGTCGCACCAGCAGCCCCCGTGGCGCCCTGCTCACCCGGTGCGCCGTTGGTCCCGTTGGCTCCCGCCGCACCAGCCGCACCGGCCGCGCCGTCTGCCCCGGCCACGCCGTTGCACACGTAGTGCGTGTTGTTCACCTCGGCAGCGTCCAGCCTGCCGTTCTCGTTGCGGTCCAGGCCCACGAGCACCGCCTTGCCAC
>JBDLRJ010000113.1:0-3095 GCA_039800145.1 Pseudomonadota bacterium
TGCACCACCTTGCCGCCCGACTCGACGACCTCCACCTGGCGCGCAATTTCGTACTCCACCGCCTGCTTGATGAAGCGGAAGGAGTTGATGTTCTTCAGCTCCACGCGCGTGCCGTACTCGGTGCTGCCCCTGCGCATGACCGAGACGTTGGCGTCGCAGCGGAAGCTGCCCTCTTCCAGGTTGCCGTCGTTGACGCCGAGGTAGACGAGGATGTCCCGCAGGGCCTTGAGGTACGCCACCACCTCGTCCGCGCCGCGGAGATCCGGCTCGGAGACGATCTCCAGGAGCGGGACGCCCGCGCGGTTGAGGTCCACGAGCGACCGGGCGGCGGAGGTGTCATGGACGTTCTTGCCGGCGTCCTCCTCCATGTGGATGCGGCGGACGCGGACGTCCCTCGGCCCGTCGGGGGTGTCGATGCGCAGCACGCCGTGCTCGCAGATGGGGCGGTCGAACTGCGTGACCTGGTAGCCCTTGGGCAGGTCCGGGTAGAAGTAGTTCTTCCGGCTCCAGGTGCTCCGGTCGTTCACGGTGCAGCCGAGCGCCAGGCCCGTGCGGACGGCGTACGCCACCACCTGCGCGTTGAGCACCGGCAGCACGCCCGGCATCCCGAGGCACACCGGGCAGGTGTGGGCGTTGGGCTCTCCGCCGAACGCGGTGGAGCAGCCGCAGAAGATCTTCGTCCGGGTGAGCAGCTGGGCGTGGACCTCGAGGCCCATCACCGGCTGGAAGTCATCCACGGGCACGGGGCGCCTCCGTGAAGGGGTGAGCGCGCTCGAACGCGTGCGCGGCGGAGAGCAGGCCCGCCTCGTCCCACGGGCGGCCGAGCAGCTGCAGTCCCACGGGGAGCCCACCCGAGGTCTTCCCGCAGGGGAGCGACAGGCCGGGGATACCTGCGAGGTTGCAGGGCAGCGTGAAGACGTCCAGCAGGTACGTCTGCAGAGGATCCTGCTGCGCGCCGAGCGGGAAGGCCGGCACGGGCGACGTGGGGCAGGCCACCACGTCCACGGTGCGGAACGCCTCCTCGAAGTCGCGGCGGATGAGCGCGCGGACTTTCTGAGCGCGCGCGTAGTAGGCGTCGTAGTGGCCGGACGAGAGCGCGAAGGTGCCGAGCATGATGCGGCGCTTCACCTCGGGGCCGAACCCCTCGCTGCGGCTGCGGACGTAGAGCTCGCGCAGTCCCTTCACGTCCTGCGCCCGCACGCCGTAGCGCACCCCGTCGAAGCGGGCGAGGTTGCTCGAGGCCTCCGCGGTGGCGACCAGGTAGTAGGTGGCGAGCGCGTACTTCGTGTGGGGCAACGAGACGTCCACCAGCGTGGCGCCCAGCTGCTCGTAGGCACGCAGCGCGGCCCGCACCGAGCCCTCCACCTCGGGGTCCATGCCCGGCAGGAAGTACTCGCGCGGCACGCCGACCTTCAGGCCTGCCACGCCGCGCCCGAGCGAGGCCGAGTAATCCGGGACCTGCACCGGGGCCGCCGTGGCGTCCTGCGCGTCCGGGCCGGCCATCACCTGCAGCAGCGCCGCGCAGTCGGCCACGGTGCGGGCCATGGGCCCCACCTGGTCCAGCGACGAGGCGAACGCGATGAGCCCGAAGCGGCTGACGCGGCCCCACGTGGGCTTGAGCCCCACGGTGCCGGTGAGCGCGGCGGGCTGCCGGATGCTGCCGCCCGTGTCCGAGCCGAGCGCGCCGAAGCACAGCCGGGCCGCCACGGCCGCCGCCGAACCGCCGGAGCTGCCGCCGGAGCTGCGCGTCACGTCCCACGGGTTCCGCACCGGCCCGTACGCGGAGGACTCGTTGGACGAGCCCATGGCGAACTCGTCCATGTTGAGCTTGCCGAGCAGCGGCGCCCCGGCGTCCTTCAAGCGCCGCACCACGGTGGCATCCACCGGCGGCGTGAAGCCGCGGAGGATGCGGCTGCACGCGGTGGTCTCCACGCCCTCGGTCAGGAGGTTGTCCTTCACCGCGAGCGGGACACCGTCCAGCACGCCCCTGGCCTCGCCCCGCGCGCGCCGGGCGTCCGAGGCGCGGGCCGCCGCGAGCGCGCCCGCTGCGTCCAGCCGGACGAAGGCGTTGAGCGCGGGGTTCTCCGCCTGGATGCGGGCGAGGGCCGCCTCCGTCAACTCCACGGAGGAGACGCGGCCGTCCCGGAGCATCCCGGCAGCCTCGAGCAGGGAGAGATCCACGGACATGGGGCGGTTACTCCAGGATCTTCGGCACGGCGAAGGCGGTGCCCACGCGGGCCGGCGCGTTGGCGAGCCCCTGCTCGGCGGGGAGCGAGGGGACGGGCTCGTCCGGGCGCATCGCCGGAGCGGGAGCGAGCGCGGCCCCCACCGGCTCCACGCCCGAGACGTCCAGCTCCTCCAGCAGCGCGGCGGCCTCCAGGATGGCGGACAGCTGCGCACCGTAGAGCGACGCCTCCTCGGGCGTCAGCTCCAGGCGTGCCAGGGCGGCCACGTGGGCCACCTGCTCGGGCGTGAGGGCCAAGGCTGAAGGCTCCCGGGAGAGAGGGCTACTTCCCCTTGAACAGGTTCAGGATGGCGCCCATGACCGCGCCGCCCTGCTTCGAGCCCTGCGCGAGCAGGCTCTCGAGCTCGCCGGCATCCAGCCACACGCCCTCGCAGTTGAAGCAGCTGTCCACCTCCACGGTGCCCTTCTTCAGCGCGTGGAGATCCATGCCGCACTTGGGGCACTTCATGAAGTGGAGCGCCTTGAGCTCGCGGCGCTGCTTCGCCTGCAGTTCCTCCGCCTGTTTGAAGGCGAGCGAACGCTTCTTCTCGATCTCCTCGGCGGCGAAGAACTCTTCCTCGGTGTTCGACGGCTTCTTGGCCATGTCCAGGGCGCTCCGGGCAGGTGGGAAAACGAAAGCGGTGCGTGCGTCCCACGGGCGAGGGGGGCACTGCAAGGGGTTCGTGCAGGGGCGCCCGGCAGGAATTTGACCCCCCTCCCCCCCCCTCTAAGGTGGCCGGACGATACGGACAGCCACAGCCCGCTACACCCGAGGTCACGACCATGGCGGCCACCCGCAAGGCCCGCTCCGAGAAGTCCGTCCTGTCCCGACAGGACATCCACGCCCGGCGCAAGTCGCTGGGAGAACAGA